>NZ_JBVIHP010000005.1:0-201854 GCF_055570235.1 Streptomyces sp. NPDC031274
CTGGCGTTGACTTTTGGCACGCTGTTGAGTTCTCAAGGAACGGACGCTTCCTTTGTACTCACCCTCTCGGGCTTTCCTCCGGGCGCTTCCCTTCGGTGTTTCATTTTGTTCTTGCTGTTCTTGCGTTTCCGACTCTATCAGACTCTTTCGTGTCCGATTTTCCTCGGTGCCTTTCAGGTTTCCGCTCCGGCCTTTCGGCTTTCGCGTTTCCCTTTCCGGCGGCTCCGACTTTATCAGAGATTCTGAGTCGGAATTTCCCCGCCCTGTTTGGGTTGCTCCGGGCACGTGAGTGCGGGGTGCTTCCCGTTCAGGCGGAGACGTAAACGTACTGGAGCGGGGCTCCCCGATGCAAATCGAGGCGCCCCGCTCCGGAACTGACGCAGTGTCGGGTCAGACCTCGACGACCACGGGAAGGATCATCGGGCGTCGGCGGTAGTTGTCCGAGACCCACTTGCCCAGCGTGCGGCGGATGAGTTGCTGCAGCTGGTGGGGCTCTACGACGCCGTCCTGGGCCGACTTCTCCAGGACCTCCTGGACCCTCGGCATGACCGCCGAGAAGGCCGAGTCCTCGATGCCCGAGCCGCGGGCCTGGATGTGCGGGCCCCCGGTGATCTTGCCGGTGCTGGAGTCCACCACTACGAAGACCGAGATGATGCCCTCGTCCCCGAGGATCCTGCGGTCCTTCAGCGCGGGCTCGCCGACATCGCCCACGGAGAGGCCGTCCACGTACACGTATCCCGCCTGGACCTTGCCGACGATCTTCGCCTTGCCCTCGACGAGGTCGACGACGACGCCGTCCTCGGCGATCACGATGCGGTCGTGCGGGACGCCGGTGAGGGCGCCCAGCTCGGCGTTGGCACGCAGGTGGCGCCATTCGCCGTGCACCGGCATCAGGTTCTTGGGCTTGCAGATGTTGTAGAAGTACAGGAGCTCGCCGGCCGACGCGTGGCCGGAGACGTGCACCTTGGCGTTGCCCTTGTGGACGACGTTCGCGCCCCAGCGGGTCAGGCCGTTGATCACGCGGTAGACCGCGTTCTCGTTGCCGGGGATCAGCGACGACGCCAGGATCACCGTGTCGCCCTGGACGATGCGGATCTGGTGGTCGCGGTTGGCCATCCGGGAGAGGGCGGCCATCGGCTCACCCTGCGAGCCCGTGCAGACGAGCACGACCTGGCTGTCGGGCAGATCGTCGAGCGTCTTGACGTCGACCACCAGGCCCGGCGGCACCTTCAGATAACCGAGGTCCCTCGCGATGCCCATGTTGCGGACCATCGAGCGGCCCACGAAGGCGACCCTGCGGCCGTACTCGTGCGCCGCGTCCAGGATCTGCTGGATGCGGTGGACGTGGCTGGCGAAGCTCGCGACGATGATCCGCTTCTGGGCACCGGCGAAGACGCCCCGGATCACGTTCGAGATGTCGCGCTCCGGCGGGACGAAGCCCGGGACCTCGGCGTTCGTCGAGTCGGAGAGAAGGAGGTCGATGCCCTCCTCGCTCAGTCGCGCGAACGCGTGCAGGTCGGTGAGGCGGCCGTCCATCGGCAGCTGGTCCATCTTGAAGTCGCCGGTGGCGACGACCATGCCCGCGGGGGTGCGGACGGCGACGGCCAGGGCGTCCGGGATGGAGTGGTTGACCGCGACGAATTCACAGTCGAACGGGCCAAGACGCTCGCGGTCGCCCTCGACGACCTCGAGCGTGTAGGGGCGGATGCGGTGCTCCTGGAGCTTCGCCTCGATGAGCGCGAGGGTCAGCTTGGAGCCGATCAGCGGGATGTCCGGCTTCTCGCGAAGGAGATAGGGGACACCGCCGATGTGGTCCTCGTGGCCGTGCGTGAGCACGATGCCGTCGATGTCGTCGAGGCGGTCCCTGATGGACGTGAAGTCCGGCAGGATCAGGTCGATTCCGGGCTGCTCCTCCTCGGGGAAGAGCACTCCGCAGTCGACGATCAGCAGGCGACCGTTGTACTCGAAGACGGTCATGTTGCGGCCGATCTCGCCGAGGCCGCCGAGCGGGGTGACCCGCAGGCCGCCCTTCGGGAGCTTCGGCGGGGCGCCGAGTTCAGGATGCGGATGACTCAAAAGACTCTCCTCACCACACGCGCCACGTACCTCCAGGGCACGTGGCGCGCATGACGTTCGTGCAGTAGCAGTTGTTTGGTGTGGGTGCAGGACCGTGTCAGTCGGTGTCCCGCGGTGTTTCGCGTATTCAGTTGTGAAGTCTGTGGTTAGAGCTGTACCCCGCCGGCGGCGAGATCGATCTTGAGCTGGGCCGTCTCGTCGGGCGACAGTTCGACCAGGGGCAGCCGCAGCGGGCCCGCGGGGCGGCCCTGCAGGGTGAGCGCCGCCTTGGTGGTGATCACGCCCTGCGTGCGGAACATGCCGGTGAAGACCGGGAGTAGCTTCTGGTGGATCTCGGTGGCCTTCTGCACGTCTCCCGTGGAGTACGCGTCGAGCATCGCGCGCAGTTCCGGGGTGACCACGTGGCTCACGACGGAGACGAAGCCGCAGGCGCCCACGGAGAGCAGCGGGAGGTTCAGCATGTCGTCGCCGGAGTACCAGGCCAGGCCGGAGCGGGCGATGGCCCAGCTGGCGCGGCCGAGGTCGCCCTTGGCGTCCTTGTTGGCGACGATCCGCGGGTGCTGGGCGAGGCGCACGATCGTCTCGGTATTGATCGGTACGCCACTGCGGCCGGGGATGTCGTAGAGCATGACCGGCAGCTCGGTGCTGTCGGCGATCGCGGTGAAGTGCCGGAGCAGGCCCTCTTGCGGGGGCTTGTTGTAGTACGGCGTGACCGTCAGGAGGCCGTGGGCGCCTACACGAGCCGCGTCACGGGCGAGCTCGATGCTGTGGCGGGTGTCGTTCGTGCCGACGCCCGCGACGACATGGGCCCGGTCTCCGACCGCTTCCACCACTGCTCGTACGAGCTCGGCTTTCTCCGCGTTACTGGTGGTCGGGGACTCACCAGTGGTGCCGTTGATGACGAGGCCGTCGTTGCCTGCGTCCACCAAGTGGGCGGCGAGCCGCTGCGCGCCGTCGAGGTCAAGTGCGCCGTCCGCCGTAAAGGGCGTGACCATGGCGGTGAGGACCCTCCCGAAGGGGGTCTGCGGAGTGGAGGTCGGAGCCATGGGTAACACGCTACTCGCTGCTCAACGCGTGGTCCCCCCTCGGGGGATGTGTGCGGACCTGACAAGTGAGGAGCCCGGCACTGCCTGCTCGGGGGTTCAAGCAGTGCCGGGTCCGTTTGATCAGGCTAGATGAACTTCCCGAAATGCCGCAATACGGACACCTCGCTCAGCCCACCCGTACATCAGTGCCTTACGGAGCCACACGAGCGCCTTACGGAGCCACACGTCCATTGCCGTTGAAGGCCGCGTGCGTGAGGGGCATGAGCTTGGCCCAGTGCTCCTCCATCTTCTCGCCGACCATCTCGATCTCCCGCTGCGGGAAGGACGGGACCTTGGCGAGCTCGTGCTGCGTACGCAGGCCGAGGAAGTGCATCAGCGAACGGGCGTTGCACGTCGCGTACATCGACGAGAAGAGGCCGACCGGCAGGACCGCGCGGGCGACCTCGCGGGCGACGCCTGCGGCGAGCATCTCCTGGTAGGCCTCGTACGCCTTGACGTACGAGTCCTCCATGACGCGGGTCGTGAGCTCCTGCTGGGCCTGGGTGCCCTCCACGAAGACGTACTTCCCGGGGCGGCCTTCCTGGACCAGCTTGCGGGACTCGTCGGGGACGTAGAACGTCGGCTCGAGCTCCCTGTAGCGGCCCGATTCCTCGTTGTACGACCAGCCGACGCGGTGCCGCATGAACTCGCGGAAGACGAAGATCGGGGCGCTGATGAAGAACGTCATCGAGTTGTGCTCGAAGGGGCTGCCGTGGCGGTCCCGCATCAGGTAGTTGATCAGGCCCTTCGAGCGCTCCGGGTCCTTCTGGAGCTCCTCAAGGGACTGCTCACCGGCAGTGGAGACGCGGGCGGCCCACAGGACGTCGGAGTCGGTCGCGGCATGCTTCACCAGCTCGACGGTGACCTCGCTGCGGAAGCTGGGCTTGAGGTCTTCGGTGGGGGTCTCGCTCACTGGCGGGGGTCCTTCCATGTGCATCACTCGGGCGGCGCCCACTCTATGGCCCGGCACTGACAATCGGCCGTTCGGTGTCTCGCCACGACAATCTTCGGCGAATTTGGCGAAACCGGGCACCATTTGGGTCTTTCGAGCGTCTGTATAGACAACAGAGTTACGTTCGAGTCGCGTGAGGAGAAGCGCACCCCATGTTCCGTCGGCGCGAGCCCGTCCCGTTCGCCTTCATCGCCGAAGCCGACCAGTTCCGCAGCAATGTCACTCCCCCACCCCGAGAGCGCCCGTCGACCTCTCAGGTCGTGGGCCGCACCCTGGTCGGCCTGGTCGTGGTCGCCGGACTCGCGGGTTCCCTGCTGGTCGGCGTGCCCGCCCTGTCGCCCGAGCAGTCACCCGCACAGACCCAGCAGTCCGAAGCCGCGAACGGTCGATGACGACCCCAGCAGGCCCCTGACTCTCCCCCACTGCCCCAAAGGCGTGGGAGGCACCCCCTTGGCCCCCCAAGGGTGGTCGGCCGGAGCCGGGCTCGGTAGCCTCACCGGGCACAGCCCGTGCGTGGATCGAGTGAGGATTCAGTCGTGCCCCTGCCCTTCCTGACGGCGGACCGCGCCTTTGACGAGACGGCGGACGACGTCGCGCTGCCGTTCGACGACCGCGACCACTGGCGCCGGCCCTACCGGCCGGGCCCGTGGCGGGTGGGAGCGGCCGCGCTGCTTCTGCTGCTCGCCGCGTTCGTCCTCGTCGCCGCCGTGATCATCGCGTTCGCGGACTCGCTGGCGGGTGCCGCGATCTGCGCGGGACTCGCGGTGGCCGTCATCGTGAGCGCGCTGCGGCTGCTGCGGATGGGCACCTGGGTGAGCGCACACGGGTTGCGTCGGGTGGCTTTCCTGACGACGCAGACCGTGCCGTGGGCGCAGGTCGTGACGGTGCGTACGACGCAGCAGCCCGTGCGGTGGCTCGGGCTGCCCCGCACCGTGCAGGGGCAGGCGCTCATCCTCGTACAGCGCGATCAGCGGGCCGGGGGCCAGTCTCCGTTGCTCACCGACCGCAATGCCGACTTCCTGGCCCGGCACGCGGCCTTCAACCGGGCGGCCGACTCCATCGAGGTGTGGGCCGACGAGTACCGGCCCACCGCCTGAGTCAGGCGTTCACCGGCCGACCGGCATGCAGCGCGATCGCGCGCTGCATCGCCTGTCGCGCGCGCGGGGTGTCCCGGGCGTCGTGATAGGCGACGGCGAGGCGGAACCAGCACCGCCAGTCGTCCGGTGAGTCCTCGGTCTCGGCCTTGCGCCGCGCGAAGACCTCGTCGGCCGAGTCGCGGTCGATGCGGCCGCCGGGCGTGCGCTTCAACTCGTCGACGGGCAGGCCGCCTTCGGCTTCAAGAACCGCGGCGAGGCGGTTGGCGCGCTGGACGAACTGGGTGTTCTTCCAGAGGAACCAGACGCCGATGAACGGCAGGATGAGCACCGCCACACCGAACGTGATGGTGAGGGCGGTGCCGTGCTGTATCAGGAGCACGCCGCGGCTGCCGACCAGGACGAAGTAGACGACCAGAACGGCAGCCGTGACGGCGTAAGTGATCTTTGCTCGCATGAGGGTCAGTTCAGCTCGGTTCGGCCCGCGTCAGTTCAGGTCCAGGAAGTGTTCCAGGCCGAAGGTCAGGCCCGGAGTGCTCACCACCCGCCGTACGCCGAGCAGGATGCCCGGCATGAAGCTGCTGTGGTGCAGCGAGTCGTGCCGGACGGTGAGGGTCTCGCCCTCACCTCCGAGCAGCACCTCCTGGTGCGCCAGGAGGCCGCGCAGGCGCACGGAGTGCACCGGCACGCCGTCGACGTCCGCGCCGCGGGCGCCGTCCAGCGCCGTCGAGGTGGCGTCGGGCTGCGGGGCGCTGCCCGCCTCCCTGCGGGCCTCGGCGATGAGCTGGGCGGTGCGGGTGGCGGTGCCGCTGGGGGCGTCGGCCTTGTTCGGGTGGTGCAGCTCGACGACCTCGACGGACTCGAAGTACGGCGCCGCGATCTGCGCGAACTTCATGGTGAGGACAGCGCCGATGGAGAAGTTCGGGGCGATCAGGACGCCCGTCTTCGGCGATGCGGCCAGCGAGGCCTCCAGCTGCGCGACGCGCTCGTCCGTCCAGCCCGTCGTACCGACCACGGCGTGGATGCCGTGCCGCACGCAGAAGTCCAGGTTGCCCATCACCGCGTCGGGGTTGGTCAGTTCGACCACGACCTGGGCGCCGGTCTCCACCAGCGTGTCCAGCGAGTCGCCCCGGCCGAGGGCGGCGACCAGTTCCAGGTCGTCGGCGGCTTCGACGGCTCGGACGGCCTCGGAGCCGATCCGGCCCTTGGCTCCGACGACCGCCACGCGCAGCTTGCTCATGTGCCTGATTCCTTAAGGGGTTTAAGGGGTTTAGGAGACCGCGTCGTGCAGACGGGCGGCCTGCTTGTCCTTGAGCGGGCCGATGGCCGAGAGCGACGGACGGTGGCCGAGGACATCGCGGGCGACCTCACGGACGTCGTCCGGGGTGACCGCCGCGATCCTGGCCAGCATGTCGTCGACCGACATCTGTTCGCCCCAGCACAGTTCGCTCTTGCCGATACGGTTCATCAGCGCGCCGGTGTCCTCGAGGCCGAGGACGGTGGAGCCCGCGAGCTGGCCGATCGCACGGCCGATCTCGTCGTCGCTCAGGCCGTTCTGCGCGACCTGGTCGAGTTCGTCGCGGCAGATCTTCAGTACGTCGTGCACCTGGCTCGGACGGCAGCCCGCGTACACACCGAAGAGGCCGGTGTCGGCGAAGCCCGACGTGTACGAGTACACGCTGTAGGCCAGGCCGCGCTTCTCCCTGACCTCCTGGAAGAGGCGGGACGACATGCCGCCGCCCAGGGCGGTGTTCAGGACGCCCATGGCCCAGCGGCGCTCGTCCGTGCGGGCCAGGCCCGGCATGCCGAGGATGACGTGGGCCTGCTCGGTCTTGCGGTTGATGACCTCGACGCGGCCCGCCGTGCGCAGGGCGCGTGAACCCTGGCGCGGGATGACCGGCGTCGCGTCGGTGCGGTGGAGGGCGCCTGCCTTCTCGAAGGCGGCACGGACCTGACGTACGACCTTGTTGTGGTCGACGTTGCCCGCGGCCGCGACGACCAGATGGGTCGGGTCGTAGTGCTTCTTGTAGAAGCGGCGGATCCGGTCCGCGTTGAGGGCGTTGACCGTCTCCTCGGTGCCCAGGACGGGGCGGCCGAGAGGGGTGTCGCCGAGCATCGTGTGCGCGAACAGATCGTGCACGCAGTCGCCCGGGTCGTCCTCGGTCATCGCGATCTCTTCGAGGATGACGCCGCGCTCGGCGTCGACGTCCTCCTGGAGGATCAGGGAGCCCGTCAGCATGTCGCAGACGACGTCGATGGCGAGCGGCAGGTCGGTGTCGAGCACGCGTGCGTAGTAGCACGTGTACTCCTTGGCCGTGAAGGCGTTCATCTCGCCGCCGACCGCGTCGAGCGCGGCCGAGATGTCGAGGGCGCTGCGCTTCTTGGTGCCCTTGAAGAGCAGGTGCTCCAAGTAGTGCGTGGCGCCGTTCAGGGCCGGCGTCTCGTCGCGGGATCCGACGTTCGCCCAGATCCCGAAGGTCGCCGAGCGTACGGAGGGCAGGGTCTCGGTGACGACGCGCAGGCCGCCCGGCAGTGTCGTACGGCGGACCGTGCCGATGCCGTCCTTGCCCTTGAGGAGGGTTTGGGTACGGGCGACGGCCCGCCCCTCCGAAGAGGGGCGGGCCGTCGTCGTGGTGCTACTCGACGTCACTTGTCGGTGTCGTCCTTCGTCTCGTCGCCCTCTTCGCCCTCGACCACGGGGATGAGGGAGAGCTTGCCGCGGGAGTCGATCTCGGCGATCTCGACCTGGACCTTCTGGCCCACGCCGACGACGTCCTCGACGTTCTCCACGCGCTTGCCGCCGGCGAGCTTGCGGATCTGCGAGATGTGCAGCAGACCGTCCTTGCCCGGCATCAGGGACACGAACGCACCGAAGGTGGTGGTCTTGACGACCGTACCCAGGTAGCGCTCGCCGACCTCCGGCATGGTCGGGTTGGCGATGCCGTTGATCGTGGCACGGGCGGCCTCGGCCTGCGAGCCCTGCGCGGCACCGATGTAGATGGTGCCGTCGTCCTCGATCGTGATGTCGGCGCCGGTGTCCTCCTGGATCTGGTTGATCATCTTGCCCTTCGGGCCGATGACCTCACCGATCTTGTCCACCGGGATCTTGACGGTGATGATGCGCGGCGCGTTCGGGGACATCTCGTCCGGAACGTCGATCGCCTCGTTCATCACGTCGAGGATGTGCAGACGCGCGTCGCGGGCCTGCTTCAGCGCGGCGGCCAGGACCGAGGCGGGGATGCCGTCGAGCTTGGTGTCGAGCTGGAGCGCGGTCACGAACTGCTTCGTACCGGCGACCTTGAAGTCCATGTCACCGAACGCGTCCTCCGCACCGAGGATGTCGGTGAGGGCGACGTAGTGCGTCTGGCCGTCGATCTCCTGGGAGATCAGACCCATGGCGATACCGGCGACGGCGGCCTTCAGCGGCACACCAGCGTTGAGCAGCGACATCGTGGAGGCGCAGACCGAGCCCATGGACGTCGAGCCGTTCGAACCGAGGGCCTCGGAGACCTGACGGATCGCGTACGGGAAGTCCTCGCGCGAGGGGAGCACCGGCACGATCGCGCGCTCGGCGAGCGCGCCGTGGCCGATCTCGCGGCGCTTGGGCGAACCGACGCGGCCGGTCTCGCCGACCGAGTACGGCGGGAAGTTGTAGTTGTGCATGTAGCGCTTGCGCGTCACCGGCGAGAGGGTGTCGAGCTGCTGCTCCATGCGGAGCATGTTGAGGGTGGTGACGCCCAGGATCTGGGTCTCGCCACGCTCGAACAGCGCCGAACCGTGCACGCGCGGGATGGCCTCGACCTCGGCGGCGAGCGTACGGATGTCCGTGACGCCACGGCCGTCGATGCGGACCTTGTCCTTGATGACGCGCTCGCGGACCAGCTTCTTGGTCAGCGCGCGGTAGGCACCGGAGATCTCCTTCTCGCGGCCCTCGAACTGCGGGAGCAGCTTCTCGGAGGCGATCTCCTTGACGCGGTCGAGCTCGGCCTCGCGCTCCTGCTTGCCGGCGATGGTCAGGGCCTGCGAGAGCTCCGACTTCACGGCGGCCGTCAGGGCCTCAAGGACGTCGTCCTGGTAGTCCAGGAAGACCGGGAACTCGCCGGTGGGCTTGGCGGCCTTGGCGGCGAGGTCCGACTGGGCCTTGCAGAGCGCCTTGATGAAGGGCTTCGCGGCCTCGAGACCGGCGGCGACGACCTCCTCCGTGGGGGCCTCCGCGCCGTCCTTGACGAGCTGGATGGTCTTCTCGGTGGCCTCGGCCTCGACCATCATGATCGCGACGTCGCCGTCCTCGAGGACGCGACCGGCGACGACCATGTCGAAGACGGCGTCCTCGAGCTCGGTGTGCGTCGGGAAGGCGACCCACTGGCCCTTGATGAGCGCCACGCGCGTGCCGCCGATCGGGCCCGAGAAGGGCAGGCCGGCCAGCTGCGTGGAGCAGGAGGCGGCGTTGATCGCGACCACGTCGTACAGGTGGTCGGGGTTGAGCGCCATGATCGTCTCGACGATCTGGATCTCGTTGCGCAGGCCCTTCTTGAAGGAAGGACGCAGCGGGCGGTCGATCAGGCGGCAGGTCAGGATCGCGTCCTCGGAGGGGCGACCCTCACGACGGAAGAACGAACCGGGGATCTTGCCGGCGGCGTACTGCCGCTCCTCGACGTCCACCGTGAGGGGGAAGAAGTCGAGCTGGTCCTTGGGCCGCTTGGAAGCGGTGGTGGCCGACAGCACCATGGTGTCGTCGTCCAGGTACGCGACGGCGGAGCCTGCGGCCTGCTTGGCCAGGCGGCCCGTCTCGAAGCGGATGGTGCGGGTGCCGAAAGTGCCGTTGTCGATAACAGCCTCGGCGTAGTGGGTCTCGTTCTCCACTAGTGAATTCTCCGTTACTTGTCGTCTTTCGTCCCTGGGCCCGTGTGGCACGGGGACGGTGCGGAGAAGTGCCCTCTGGTGCGGGCCGGTCTTCGATCGAAGCACCCGGGCGGTACTCGATGGCTCGATGCTCGAGTTCTCCTCGACGCTCAAGCTCTCCCTGTACCCCGGGGGCCACTACCGAGGACCGGCGGCGGCTTTCCTGGAGGTGCGCTTCTCCTCGTTCGGTGTGACGTCGTCTCGTCGCCATGTGCGACGCCGTTACGTCGTTGGACCGTGCAGTCCGATTCTGCCCAGTCCGATATGAGTGTGCGTATGACGTTGTGCTACCAGACTACAAAGCGCCGGTGACACTTCGCACGTAGAGCACGTGTCCATCACGTAGAGCATGCATGCATGACGTAGAGCCCGCATGCCTCACGTACGGCACGTTTGCGCATACAGCAAAGGGAGCGATCCCCTCTTGCGTGGGAACCGCCCCCTTCACGATGTCTTACTTAGCGCCCGCCGCACCGCGACGGATGCCCAGCCGGTCCACCAGCGCACGGAAGCGCTTGATGTCCTTGCGGGCCAGGTACTGCAGCAGACGGCGACGCTGACCGACCAGGATCAGCAGACCACGACGGGAGTGGTGGTCGTGCTTGTGGGTCTTGAGGTGCTCGGTCAGGTCCGAGATACGGCGCGAGAGCATGGCGACCTGGACCTCGGGGGAGCCGGTGTCGCCCTCCTTCTGGCCGAACTCGGTCATGATCTGCTTCTTCGTAGCGGCGTCGAGCGACACGCTTACTCCTCGTAGTCTTTTCGTGGCCACCGAGTGCCCCTGGTCTCAATCTCAGGGGAGCTTCCGTAACTCGGGAGGCGTGGTCCGCTGGGGGCTGCCTTCAGATCCTGGTCCTTGGTCGGAGTCTCGATGAGTCTCGACCTCGGGGGTCTGGGGGCGCGTACACATACGGCCGTTAGACAGGGTACCAGTGCGGCCGGGACAGCCCGCACGGCGGTGCTCTTTACCGCATCCACCCCCACAAGTGTGCACGTGATCCGATACCCGGTATCCCGCCGCGGCCCGCCAGTACGCTGAGCCGACAGTTCGTTCGCACGGGAGGGGTCCGCGCACCATGGCCGAGGCAGAGGGCAAGACAGAGGGCAAGAGCGCCCAGGCTCAGGACGAGGACGTCGCAGCACGCAAGGAGCGGGAGAAGAACGAGCTCTACGCTCTCGACATCTCCGGCGTGAAGTGGCACAGCGCGCCGGGCACCGAGGCGCACGAGGAGCGGGTCGAGATCGCGTACCTGCCGGACGGCGCCGTGGCCATGCGGTCGTCGATCGAGCCCGAGACGGTGCTGCGGTACACCGAGGCGGAGTGGCGGGCCTTTGTGCTCGGAGCTAGGGACGGGGAATTCGATCTGGAGTCGGCGCCGCGCGACGGCAGCCGGGCTGCGGGCTGACCCCTCTCCCCCGGAGTCGCGCTCACGCCGTCGTCCGAGCGGACCTCCGGAGTTCCGGTGGATCTCCGGGGTCCCCGCGCATCTCCGGAGTCCCCGTGCATCTCCGGAGTTCCCGTGCATCTCCGGAGTTCCCGTGCATCTCCGGAGTTCCAGTGGATCTACCGCTTCGCTCCCTCGATGCCGACGACCAGCCACGACCATTCCTTCTTCTTCTCGGCACTGGGCCCTGTCGCGTGCCTGCTGCCGAAGAAGATCCGCCCGTTCTGGACCACGATGTCGCTCAGTTCGAGATCGGCGAGCGTCCACCCTTCAAGGGGCAGGCCGAAGAAGAAGTAAGGGGTCTCCTTGGCGGTCCGTGGATTCAGGCTCACCACTCCCATGGGTGTGATGCGGTCGCTGCTCTCCCGGTACGCAAGGAGCTGGTCCCCGCTCATCCGCAGAGGGTAGAGCAACTGGTCACTCCCCGACTCGAACTTCTTGACGGTCTTGCCCGTCGCGAGGTCGAAGGACACGATGCGATTGGCGTTGTTGACCATGTCGCCATGCGGGTCCTCGCGGCTCATGACGAAGACCTGGTCGTCACTGACCACCGTCGAGGGGCAGCTGTCGACCGCGTCGAAGCCCGTCGCGGTCTCGCAATCGACGACGTAATGACCACCTTCGAGCCCGATGGTCGCGCGCCGCTTACCGCGGTCGTCGAGCGAGATCAGGCGCGTCGCCTGGATGTCACCTGCGGCAGGAGCGATGACCGCGGGCTCGGCGGACAGCAGATTGACACCCTTGACTCCATCGGCGACCCGGTACGTCCACTTCGCGTCGCCGGTTCGGGGGTTCAGCTTCTGCACCTGGTACGTCGTGGTCTTGGTGTGGACGCAGTCCAAGAGCATGAGCAGGCCGCGCCCACCCGCCAGGCCGCTGTGCTCGCAGCCTGAGACGCGGGCCTTCTTCCACAGGCGGTGCCCTGTGTCCATGTCGTACGCCGACGAGCCGTTGCCCCACGTCACGGCGACCGTGCCACGAGTCATCGACACGCTCGTCGGATCCTGTCCGAACACGGTCCTGGACGTCGGGAACTCCTTGTCCCAGACCTTTTCACCCGTGTCGATGTCGACGAAGGCCACGTGATCGCACGGTGCTTCGGGATCGTTCTTGGACCTGTGGAGCACCGCGGTGCGGGCTTCCACGGTCACGTGACGGGTGAGCCCGCAGATGGGGCCGGCGAGCGGCGTACGCCAGGTCTCGTCGCCCGTGGAGGCGTCTTTGCCGATCTTGAAGCCCACGAGCGTTCTGTTGATGCCCTTGGCGAGGATCTTGTCCGTCGCCCAGGTGCCCGGCGTCTCGTACTCCTCGCCGGGGCTCATGTCGTCGACCGAGAACCGGAAGGCCATCTGGCCCCTCGTGGTCGCGGGCCGCTCCTCGACCGTCTCCCTGACGTCCAGTCGGCCCTGCGGTGCGGCCTCCGGCTTGTCGTCGTCGGGTGTCGAGCCGCCGGTCCCGAGCCAGAGGAGCCCGCCGCCGGTGCACAGCACCGCGACGAGGACGGCGGTCAGGACGCCGATCAGCCGTCTTCGACGAATCCTGCGGGCTCCGTCCGCCGCCAGCGTGGACTGGGTGAAGGAAGAAGGAGGCGGGCCGAAGCTCACGTCGTGAGGTCCTTGTCTACATCTATGGAGGGGCAAGGGTGCATGGACATCTACCTGAGGACGGGGGGGAGCAAATGATCGATCGTACGTCGAGGCGCAAGCCGTCGATCCACCGCGAGGGCGGAACCATGAGCAACGCCGTTCCGTGGAGCGGGAGTTCCGGGGCTTCGCGCGTGAGCGCTTTAGCGACCCGGGGCACGTTAGGCGCAGGTCACGGACACCGAGACCGGATTGTTGGGTACGGCGCGGAAGGTGGACCCAGCGACGGGTGACGTCGGGCAGCCTCGTGAATTGACGGCCTCTTGTCGCTTGTTGAGGGATTTGTCCGTCATGGTTTCGGATACGTGGATCACTCTCGTGGGGAGCGTGACGGAAAGGACAGCATTCGTGGGGTGGGCTGCCCTGCCGTGCTGGTGGTTTTGGTGATTAGGCTGGTACTGGGCGCGACGCCAGAACCCGCGAGTGGGTGGTGCGCGTCCCCAACGGGGAGAGCCAAGGCGGATCGGACGACAGGAACGGTCGCCCCCCACCACGGCACGAGGGTGCTCGACCACACCAGGAGGCATTGTGAACAGCGATCGGGACGAGATCCGCGGGGGCTGGGACACACCCGTCGATGATCAGTCCGACGCGGAGTCCGCTGCCGAGACGACGGGCGAGTTCACCATCGACTACGCCCCTCCTGCCTGGTACACGCAGAATGCGTCCGGCAGTGCGGGGGAGACCCCTTCGGCGTCGCCTGCGTCTCCGTCGGCCTCCTCGCCTGCCACTCCACCCATCCCTCCGCCCGCGGCTGCGGATGAGCCGGTTACTCCTCCCGTTGCTCCTGAGCCTCCGGCTCCGTCGGTCGGGCGGCCCACCGCTGTGCCGAAGCTGCCTGTGGGGAGCGGGTTCCAGCCTCAGACGGACTGGGCTGCGCCGGTTGCTCCCGCGCCCACGTTCACGCCTGCTCCGGCCTCCCCTCCTGAAGCTTCCCCCTCTCCGGCTCCGGCTGCTCCTGAGGGCGCTTCGCCTTCGGGCGGTGCTGCCGACTGGAGCGGTGCTGTTGCTGGTGTCGCCTCCTCCGTGCATGTGACCGGTGTTGTTCCGAAGCCTGAGGTTGCGCCTGAAGTCGCGCCTGAGCCTGAGGCTGAGGTTGCTCCTGAGCCGGAGGTCGAGCCGGAGCCTGCGCCCGCGCCTCCCGCTTCGGTCGCGCCCATCGCTGAGCCCGTTGCCGACAGCAGTGGCGATCTTGAGAGTGGCGCCACCATGCGGTTCTCGGCTGTCGCCCTGAAGCGGGAGATCGAGGAGCGGGCCGCCGCGGAAGCTCCGCGGGGCGATGCCGAAACCGCGGAAGCGGCAGACGCGGATGCCTCGGACGAGGTTGATGACTCGGTCGCCGAGCCGTCTGTTGTCGCCGAGAGCGACCTCTCCTCCAACGACGGCGATGACAGCCGCGACGACGGCGACGTTTCTGCCGCCGACGATGTGAGCGTCGACTCTGCCGATGAGATCTCGGGCCTTGTTGGTGCGGACGCCGACGATTCCGATGATGTCGACGGCGCCGATGCCGCCGACGCCGTCGATGAGATCGGCGATGTCGCCCCTCAGGACGCTGCGCCTGATGCGCCCGTCGATGACGTGCAGGACTCCGTTCCGCCCTCCTGGACTCCGCCGCCCGCGCCGCACAGTGGGCTTCCGCCGCTGCCGCCCGCCTTCCAGCCCGCAGCGCCCACGTCGGCGCCGCAGTGGCCCGTGCCTGTTCAGGCCTCGATGCCGCCGACCGCGGAGCCGACGCCTGCCGCCGAGCCCGTACAGCCGCCTGTGCCGCAGCAGGCCGAGTCGGCGCCTGAGCCCGCGCCTGCACCTGCACCTGCGCCCGTTCAGCCGCCTGCTCCTCAGATCGCGCCTCCGGCGTGGCCCTCGCCCACCGGTCCGGTGGCTCCGTCACCGGTCACGCCCACGCCCGCGCCTACTGCTGACGCTCCGGTGCCGCCGAGTGGGTACGGGTTCCCCCAGCAAGGTGCGCCTGCCCCACAAGCGCCCGTTCCGCCTGCCGGGTACGGGTTCCCGCAGGCCGGTCCTTCTGCGCCTGGTCCCTCCGCCCCTCCGCAGCAGGGTAGTTACGGGTTCCCTCAGCAGGGTGCCGCCCCGGTGCCGCCGACCGGGTACGGATTCCCGCAGCAAGGCGCTCCCGCTCCGGCCAACCCCAACTCCCCTGCCCCGCAGGGTAGTTACGGCTTCCCCCAGTCGCCCGCACCCCAGGCCCAGCAGCCTCTTCCGGCCCAGCAGCAGCCCCAAGCTCAACCGCAGCCCCAGCCGCCTGCCCCTGTACAGCCGCAGCCCCAGCACCAGCAACCTCAGCAGCAGCCGTTTCCGGCTCAGCAGCAGCCCCAAGCTCAGCCCCAGCCGCAGCCGCAGGCACAGCCCCCGGCTCAGCCTCAGCCGCCCATCGACCCCCGCACCGGTGCCGCCTGGCCGCAGGCCGTGCAGCACGATCAGCGGGAGCGGACCAACCCCGGGGCGCCGCTCGGTTACACCGCCGCCGTCGAGCTCTCCTCCGACCGGCTGCTTCGCAACAACAAGCCGAAGGCCAAGAGCAGTCGGCCCGCTGCCGGTGGGTCCCGGTTCAAGCTCGGCGGCAAGAAGGAAGAGGCCGAGCGGCAGCGGAAGTTGGAGCTCATCCGGACTCCCGTGCTGTCCTGCTATCGCATCGCCGTCATCAGCTTGAAGGGTGGTGTCGGTAAGACCACGACCACCACCGCGCTCGGCTCTACGCTCGCCACCGAGCGGCAGGACAAGATCCTCGCCATCGACGCCAACCCCGACGCGGGCACCCTCGGGCGCCGCGTGCGCCGCGAGACCGGGGCCACCATCCGTGACCTCGTCCAGGCGATCCCGTACCTCAACTCGTACATGGACATCCGGCGCTTCACCTCGCAGGCCGCGTCCGGGCTCGAGATCATCGCCAATGACGTCGATCCGGCGGTGTCGACCACGTTCAACGACGAGGACTACCGACGCGCGATCGACGTACTCGGCAAGCAGTACCCGATCATCCTGACCGACTCGGGTACGGGGTTGCTCTACAGCGCCATGCGGGGCGTTCTCGATCTCGCCGATCAGCTGATCATCATTTCCACGCCGTCCGTGGATGGCGCCAGCAGTGCGTCCACCACCTTGGACTGGCTGTCGGCCCATGGGTACGCCGATCTTGTCTCGCGGTCGATCACTGTCATCTCCGGGGTACGGGAGACCGGGAAGATGATCAAGGTTGATGACATCGTGTCGCACTTCGAGACGCGGTGCCGGGGCGTTGTCGTCATTCCGTTCGATGAGCATCTTGCTGCGGGTGCCGAGGTTGATCTCGACATGATGCGGCCGAAGGTGCGGGAGGCGTACTTCAACCTCTCCGCGATGGTCGCGGAGGACTTTGTGCGGGCTCAGCAGCAGCAGGGGCTCTGGACTTCCGACGGGAATCCGCCTCCGGTCGTGGCTCCGCCGCTGCCAGGGCAGGGGGGGTATCCCGGGCAGCAGGTTCCTGGAGGACAGGGGCAGCAGACGCCCCCGCCTGGGCAGCAGCCGTACGGTGGGCAGGCACCCCAGCCTGGGCAGGCACCCCAGCCTGGGCAGGCACCCCAGCAGCCCTACGCTCCCCAGCAGCCCTACGCTCCTCAGCCTCAGCCGCCGCAGCAACAACAGCCCCAGCCGCAGCCCGGCGGGCAGCCGTATCCGCAGCAGCCAGGGGCTCCGCAGGGGTGGCAGAACGCCGCCCCTCCGCAGGCGCCTGCGGCTCCGGGGCCGGGGCAGCCGCTCCAGGCGCCTGCGCCTCAGGGACAGCCTCAGCCGGGGCAGATGCCTCCCGGTCAGCCTCAGGGCGGGCAGGCGCCGCCGCCCGTTCAGCCTGGGCAGCCGTTCCAGCCCGGAGCGCCGTATCAGCCGCCGCAGCAGCAGCCTCCGGCGCCGGAAACGCCGCAGCAGTAGCCTCCGCCTGTTCCAACTGGGCCCGCACCGACTCCTGGTGCGGGCCCAGTCCCGTTCCCCGGCGTCCCGCAGTCTCCGCTGACGAACAGACTTTCCCGTCCACCCACCCGATTTCCCCGCAGCCTCACCAAGCACCGAGCAAGCAACCCCGCAGCTCAACACTCCCCACCTGCCCCTCCCCCCACCATCACCCCCCGACCAGCCACGCTTCACAGGTCTTGACCAATGCGGATGAAATACGGGTCAACTCGTTATTTCCGCAGGCCACATAGGGTTCACCTGCCGTTGACTGACGCAGACTGGCGCTGGTAGACACACACATCAACCAGCTGGCGTTCCTTGATCAACTAGCCATCTCTGCGCGAGCGATGACGCGAGGTCACCGACCCATGGATACACAAGATCAGCACGGCAGAACACGGTCTCACCCCACCCCGAAGGCAGCCAAGAAGGCGCCCGCGCGCCTCCGTCTCGTCCTGGCCGCCTCAGTCGGCGCCCTCGCCCTGACGGCAGGCCTCGCCACCCCCCTCAACGTGGCGCCCCAACAGGCCGAGGCCAAGGCGGACGGCAAGCAGACCCTCACCGTCGCGGTGGCCCAGAGCGTCGACTCCCTCAGCCCCTTCCTCGCCCAGCGGCTGCTCAGCACCAGCATCCACCGCCTGACGTACGAGTACCTGACGAACTACGACGCCAAGGACAACCACGCGATCCCGGGCTTCGCCACCAAGTGGGAGCCCTCCGCGGACAAGCTGACCTGGACGTACACCATCCGGGACAACTCGAAGTGGTCGGACGGCAAGAAGGCGACCGCCGAGGACGCCTCCTGGACGTTCAACAAGCTGATGTCCAAGGAAGGCACCGCCACCTCGAACTCCGGCTTCGTCGCCAACTTCGAGAAGGTGACCGCTCCCAGCGCCACCAAGCTGGTCATCAAGCTGAAGAAGCCGCAGGCCACCATGGCCGCGCTCGACGTGCCGATCGTCCCGAAGCACGTGTGGGAGAAGGTCGGCGACATCAGCAAGTTCAACAACGACAAGACCTTCCCCATGGTCGGCAACGGACCCTTCATCCTCACCGACTACAAGACCGACCAGTACGTGAAGCTGAAGGCCAACAAGGACTTCTGGCGCGGTTCGCCCAAGTTCGACGAGCTGGTCTTCAAGACGTACAAGGACCAGGACGCGGCCGTCGCGGCGCTCAAGAAGGGCGAGGTCTCCTTCGTGGCCGGCCAGCCCGCCCTCACCCCGGCGCAGGCATCCGAGCTCAAGGGCACCGAGAACGTCAAGGTGAACGACGGGCCCGGGCGGCGCTTCTTCGCGCTCGCCACCAACCCCGGCGCCCAGACCCGCGACCGCAAAAAGTTCGGTGACGGCAACAAGGCCCTCCTGGACAAGAGGGTGCGCCAAGCGCTCTTCCTCTCCGTCGACCGTCAGGCGCTGGTCGACAAGGTCTTCCAGGGGCAGGCCGTCGAGGGCGAGGGGTACATCCCGCCCCGCTTCTCCGAGTACGCCTGGAAGCCATCGGCCGACCAGAAGCTGTCGTACGACCCCAAGAAGGCGGCCCAACTCCTCGACGAGGCGGGCTACAAGAAGAACAGCGACGGCAAGCGCGTCGGCAAGAACGGCAAGCCACTCGACTTCCGCATCCTGTGCCACGCCACCGACCCGAACGACAAGGCCGTGGGCAAGTACCTCAAGGAGTGGTGGGGGGATCTTGGGATCGGGCTCAAGGTCAACTGCCTCGATGACGTGTCCGTGCCCTGGTACGCGGGTGAGTACGATCTCGCCTTCGACGGCTGGTCGGTCAACCCCGACCCCGACTTCGTCCTCGGCATCCACGCCTGCAACGCGCTCCCGGTGAAGGCCAAGGAGAGCGCCGCGACGGACAACTTCATCTGCGACAAGAAGTACGACGAGCTCTACAACAAGCAGCTGGCCGAGTACGACCCGGCCAAGCGCGCGAAGACCGTCAAGGAGATGCAGTCCTGGCTCTACGACTCCGGGTACATGAACATCCTGGCGTACCCGAACGCCGTAGAGGCCTACCGCACCGACCAGATCAAGTCCATCACCACCATGCCGACGGCCGCGGGCAACATCTACGGCCAGGACGGTTACTGGTCCTGGTGGTCAGCGGTGCCCGCGGATGGGAAGAGTTCCTCCAAGGATGGAAGCTCGACCGGTGTCATCATCGGTATCGCCGCCGCCGCGGTGGTGCTCGTCGGCGGTGGAGTCCTGTTCGCCCTGCGCCGCCGTTCGACCGCAGAGGACCGCGAGTAACGCATGACCGCTGACAGCAATCCCGCACTGCTCGACACCGAGGGCGCCGCGGCGACCGACGATCCGGTATTCGCCGGACCGTCGGCCCGCGGCCCCCGGGCCCGGAACACCCGCGCCTATCTCCTGTACGTGGCGGGCAAGCTGGGCGGCGCCGCCGTCTCGCTGTTCGCCGTCCTCGTCACCAGCTTCTTCCTGTTCCGCCTGATCCCGGGCGACCCGGTGAAGCAGATGACGGGCGGAAAGCGCGTATCGGCCGAACAGCTGGCCGCGATGCGCAAGGAGTTCGGCCTCGACCAGCCGGTCATGACGCAGTTCTTCGACTACTGCGGCAAAGCGCTGACCGGCGACTTCGGCACCTCCTACCAGTTCCACACGCCGGTGATGGACAAGATCACCGACGCGCTGCCCGCGACGCTCCTGCTCACCGGCACCGCGTTCGTGCTCTACACCCTCATCGGCATCTGGCTCGGCACCCGCACGGCCTGGCGCAACGGACAGCTCGGGGACCGCGTCCACACGGGCCTCGCGCTCACCCTCTACTCCGTGCCGTCCTTCTGGCTCGGGCTCCTGCTCATCATCACCTTCTCGGTCGGGGTCGGCCCCATCCCCGGGCTCTTCCCGACCGGCGGACTCGAATCGGGGGGTGAGACGGGCGTCGCGTACGTCCTCGACGTCGCACACCACATGGTGCTCCCCGTCATCACCCTGGTGGCGGTCGGATACGCGCAGACACTCCTCGTCATGCGCTCGTCCCTCCTCGACGAGATGGGGAGCGACTATCTGACGACCGCCCGCGCCAAGGGGCTGCGGGACGATCTCGTACGTCGCCGCCATGCCGTCCCCAACGCGATGCTGCCCACCGTCACGCTGATGTTCGTGAACCTCGGCACGGTGGTGGCGGGCGCGATCCTCGTCGAGACCGTCTTCTCCTGGCCCGGGCTCGGCGGGCTCTTCTACGCCGCGCTCAGCGTGCCGGACCTGCCCCTCGTCCAAGGCCTGTTCTTCATCTTCTCCGCCGCGGTGATCCTGATGAACACCCTGGCCGACGTGATCTATCCGTTGCTCGATCCCCGGGTGGGCCGATGACGACCGAATCCGCACCGACCACCCCGCCGACCGCCCAGCCGACGGCCCCGCTGAAGAGCGCGCGGTCCCTCGCCTGGGCCCGCAGGCGGCACTCGGCCGCCCGTTTCTGGCGTGAGTACCGCACCCACAAGGCCGGGCTCTTCGGGCTTGTCGCACTCGTCCTGATCACGCTCGTCGCCGTCTTCGCACCGCTCCTCGTCGGCTCGGACGCGCAGAGCGTGACCGACGCGCCGGGCAAGCCCATGGAGTCACCGAGCGGCGAATTCCCCCTCGGCACCGATCAGTTCGGGCGCGATCTGCTCGGGCTCCTGGTGTACGGCGCACGGATGTCGTTGACCGTCGGGCTGCTCGCCGCCGTCCTCTCGGTGACCATCGGCACCCTCGTGGGGATCACCGCAGGGCACTTCAAGGGCTGGTACTCCACCGTCATCATGCGCGTCACCGACTGGTTCCTCGTGATGCCGACGCTGGTGCTCGCCATCGCGCTCGCCGCGGTGATGTCCGGATCGATCTGGACGATCATCCTGGCGATCGGCGTGACGACCTGGCCGACGACCGCGCGCCTGGTCCGCGCCCAGACACTGGCGGTGGAGTCGCGCCCGTACATCGAGCGCGCACAGGCGCTCGGCGGCGGCCACGGCCACATCATGACCCGGCACGTCCTGCCCAACGTCATGCCGCTCGTCCTCGCGCAGACCACCCTCGTCATCTCCAACGCCATCCTCACCGAGGCGACGCTCGCCTTCCTTGGCCTCGGCGACCCCACGGGCGTCTCCTGGGGCGGGCTGCTCCAGGACGCGCGCGAGGCGGGCGCGGTCAGTGCGGGCGACTGGTGGTACCTCGCTCCGCCCGGACTCGCCATCGCCGTCGTGGCACTCGCGTTCACGCTGTGCGGGCGCGCCGTGGAGTCCGTGCTCAACCCCAGGCTGGGGGTCTCCCGTTGAGCAGCTCGACCGAAGTGACGGAGACGGAGACCCAGGTGACGGAACAGCGCCTCCTCGACGTAAGAAATCTCGAAGTGACGTACGCGTCAGGGGCGGCCGCCGTGCGCGGCGTGAACCTCTCGGTCGACGCGGGCCAGAAGCTCGGCGTCGCGGGCGAGTCCGGCTGCGGCAAGTCGACGCTCGCCCTTGCGCTGCTGCGGCTGCTGCCCGCCGGTACGAAGGTGACCGGCGAGGTCCTGCTCGACGGCGAGGACGTCCTCGCCATGAAGTGGGGTCAGGTCCGGGCGGTCCGCTGGGCGGGCGCGTCGATCGTCTTCCAGGGCGCGATGCACTCGCTCAACGCCGTGCACCGCATCGGGGACCAGATCACCGAGCCGATCCTGCTGCACAAGAAGGCGACACCGGCGGGCGCGCGGAAGAAGGCCGGGGAGCTGCTCGAACAGGTGGGTCTGCCCGCCGCTCGTGCGGAGGCGTATCCGCACGAGCTTTCGGGCGGTCAGCGTCAGCGCGTGATGATCGCGATGGCGCTCGCCTGCGATCCGCGCCTGATCATCGCCGACGAGCCGACGACCGCCCTGGACGTGATGATCCAGGCGCAGATCCTGCGTCTGATCGAACAGCTGGTGGCCGAGCAGGACCTGGGCCTGATCATGATCAGCCATGACCTCGCGGTGCTCTCCGACACCTGCGACCGGCTCGCGGTGATGTACGCGGGCCGCGTCGTGGAGGAGGGCCCGGCCTCCGAGGTCTACGAGAACGCCCGGCATCCGTACGGAAAGGCCCTGTCCGCCGCCTTCCCGCGCATCGGCGACACGGCGTCCCGCTTCGCGCCGCGCGGCCTGCCCGGCGACCCGCCCGACCCCTCCGCGCTCCCCACGGGCTGCACGTTCCACCCGCGCTGCGAGGTCGCCCTTGACTCCTGCACCACGGAGGACCAGGCGCTGCGGGACGCGGGTCCGCGGCACCGCGCGGCATGCGTGCACGCGGGCGCGCAGCTTCCGGCGCAGCCGACATCGGCACCGACGACGGCGGAGCGGACGCCGTGAGCCCCGCGAGCCCTACGCGTCCCCGACAGATCAAGCACCGAGGAGCAGCGACGCATGACCACCGATGATTCCCTGCTGTCGGCTGATCCCCCGCTTTCCGCCGGTCCCCTGCTCTCGGCGGGCGACCTGCACATCACGTTCCCCGGCCGCCGTGGCGCGCCGCCCGCGCGGGCCGTGGACGGCGTCGACCTCGACATCAAGCCGGGCGAGATCGTGGCCCTGGTCGGGGAGTCGGGCTGCGGCAAGACGACCCTGGCCCGCTCCCTGCTCGGCCTGGTGTCGCCCACGTCCGGCAAGGTGACGTTCGGCGGCAAGCCGCTCGACTACTCGGGCCGCGCCCTGAAGGCGTACCGCAAACGCGTCCAGCTGGTCCTTCAGGACCCCAGCGGGTCGCTGAATCCGCGGCACACGGTGTACGAGGCTGTCGCGGAGGGCCTGCGCATCCACGGGTACGGGGGCGACGAGCGGGCGGCGGTCGCGGACGCCCTGTCACGGGCGGGTCTGCGTCCGCCCGATCGGTTCTTCCTGCGCTATCCGCACGAGCTGTCGGGCGGTCAGCGCCAGCGCGTCGTCATCGCCGGCGCGCTCGTCCTGGAGCCCGAACTGATCGTCGCGGACGAGCCGGTGGCCTCGCTCGACGCGTCCGTACGCGGCGAGATCCTCGCGCTGCTGCTCAGGCTCCGCGAGGAACTGGGCCTGTCCGCGCTCGTGGTGACGCACGATCTGGGGCTCGCCTGGAACATCGCCGACCGTGTCGCGGTGATGTACCTGGGCCGGATCGTCGAGACGGGGACGGTGGAGGAGGTTCTGACGTCACCTCAGCATCCGTACACGCAGGCGCTGTTGTCGGTCCTGCCGGAGGCTCCCGGCTCCCCGGTGATCCTCACGGGCGAGCCGCCGGACCCGTCCCGCATCCCCGGCGGCTGCCGGTTCCACGCGCGCTGCCAGGTTCTCGCCTCGGGTGAGGCGGAGAGCGCCGGGGTGGCGGACCGCTGCCGGAGTGAGGACCTGCCGGTGTTGTCCGGCGGGGACGAGACGCAGGTCGCCTGTCACTGGGCGCAGGCGCGTCTCAGCCCGTCCGGCGTTTGAGGACGAGCCCGCAGAGCGAAAGGGAGTACAGGGGTACGGGGTACGGGAGTACGGGGGCCAAGCCAGCCCCCGCACCTCGCCGCTACTCGGCGGCTTCGATCAGCTCCCGCGACCGCTTCACGTCGTCCGCGATGGCGACAAGGAGCGAGTCGATCGAATCGAACTTCGCCTGGCCGCGTACGAAGGCCAGGAAGTCGACGGCGACGTGCAGGCCGTACAGGTCGAGCCCGACGCGGTCGATCGCGTACGCCTCGACCGTGCGTTCCGTCCCGTCGAACTGCGGATTCGTCCCGACGGAGATCGCCGCGGGCATCGCCTCGCCCTGGGCGTGCAGCCATCCGGCGTAGACGCCGTCGGCGGGGATGGCGGTGTGCGGCAGTGTCTCCACGTTGGCGGTGGGGAAGCCCAGTTCACGCCCGCGCTGCGCACCTCGTACGACGACGCCCTCGACGCGGTGCGGGCGGCCGAGGATCTCCGCCGCGCCCTGGACATCGCCCTCGGCGACCAGGCGCCGGGTGAGCGTGGAGGAGAAGGGCTCGCCGCCCCCGGCCTCGCCGCTCACGAACAGGTCGATGACGTCGACTTCGTAGTCGTACGTCGCTCCGAGCTCGGTCAGGAAGGCGACGTTGCCCGCGGCCTTGTGGCCGAAGCGGAAGTTGGGGCCCTCGACGACCAGGCGCGCGTGCAACTTGTCGACCAGGACCTTCACGACGAAGTCGGCGGGCGACAGCTTCGAGAACTCCGTGGTGAACGGCAGGATGAGCAGCGCGTCCACGCCGAGATCGGCCATGAGCTCGGCGCGCCGGTGGTGCGGGGCGAGCAGCGGCGGGTGGCTGCCGGGGCGCACGACCTCGGAGGGGTGCGGGTCGAAGGTGACGACGACGGCGGGCACACCGAGCTCACGGGCGCGTGCCACCGCACGACCGATGATCAGCTGGTGCCCGCGGTGTACGCCGTCGTAGGAACCGATGGTGACGACGCTGCGCCCCCAGTCCTGGGGGATGTCCTCCAAGCCACGCCAGCGCTGCACTGTCTTTGCTCCTCGCCGAACCTGTATACGTCTGGGTACGTCCCATTGCCGATTGCGCAGGTCTAAGACTGCCATGCCCACGCGATCGGGATCGCATCGGAGGGGGTGGCGGGGGTCACGCGGGCACGCGTACTCCGGCGAGGTTCTCGATCATGCGGCGGGCGCTGGGACCGACGAGGGCGGACCACTCCTGCGGGGCCGCGCAGATCCACCTGGCGACCAGGGCGGAGAAGCCCTGCACGGAGCGGGCAAGCTCGACCAGGCGCCGGTCGAAGCAGGTCGCGCCCTCCGGGGTGCGGACGAGCAGCACGCCGGTTCGGTGCACGAGATCGCGGACCCGCTCCTTGTCGTCGCCCACCACCACGGCGCAGAGCACGGCGTCCAGGACTTCGGGCTCCCGCTCCTGGGCCAGCAGCACGTCGAGGAGCTCCGTACGCAGGGCGCGCGAGGCATCGGTGCCCTGCGCGGCGACGGGTGCGGCGAGCGCGGCGCGCACCGGGGCGGGACGGTGCAGCAAAAAACTCGTGACCAGGGGGAAGAGGACGGCGCGGACCCCGGACCCCTGCTCGAACCGCAGGTCGAGGTAGGCGGCCACGTGCCCCGCCAGGTCGGGGCGCAGCTCGAGCACGTCGTGTACGAGATCGGCCACGCGCCGGGCGAGCGCGGGTGCCGTCACCTCGGCCAGGTCGCGCAGTACGTCCCCCGGCGCGGGGCCGGGTCCGTGCAGCCGGGTCCGGAAAGCGGCGAACACCTGCTCCGGGTGGGTGTCCAGGGCGGCGACGAGCGCGCTCGCGGGCAGCTGGGGGTCGCCGGCGGTGAAGCGCTTCAGGGCGGACGTCAGGTGACGTGCGCGGGTCTGCGGGTCGCGTACGAGGAAGGCCAGGGCGGCGCCGTGCAGAGTGTCGTCGGCTGTGCGGGCCAGCAGGGAGAGGGCCGCGTTCCGCAGAAGTACGCGGTCGGCGTCCGTGCCCGCGTGCGGGGCGGCGCGCAGGCCGTAGGCGACGGCGGCGACATGGCGTGCGGGCCGCTCGTCGTGGATCCAGCGGTCGACGGCTCGGCAGATGGCGGAGGGCTCCTCCTCCGCGAGGGCGGCGAGCAGTTCGTCGGCGCGGGGGTGTGCGCAGTCGACCAGGATCTCGATGAGGTCGTCGATCGCGCGGTGGCGGTGGGTGTGGAGGAGGGCCTGGGCGGCCGACGCGACGGTGGCGTGCGGGGTGGCTCGGAGGGGGCGCTCGTCGGTGAACCAC
Source organism: Streptomyces sp. NPDC031274 (assembly GCF_055570235.1). NCBI lineage: Bacteria > Bacillati > Actinomycetota > Actinomycetes > Kitasatosporales > Streptomycetaceae > Streptomyces > Streptomyces sp. NPDC031274. Next base: position 25,843 of record NZ_JBVIHP010000005.1, read on the forward strand.
CGGGTGAGGTGCGGTTGCACCGCGGCGGGGGCGGTGGCCAGGAGCTCGGCGACGGCGTCCAGGGTGCGGCCCTGCGGGTTGTCGGGCGGGGCGTCGTGGATCACGACCTCCCGCAGCAGGTCGAACCGGTCGCTCTCGGGCAGAGGCAGGCCGAGCCAGAACGTGGCGGGGTGCCTGCTGCCCTGCTGGGCGAGCGCTTCGAGTACGGCGCGATAGGGCCGCGCGTCGGGCACGCGCAAGAGGGTCTCCCTCAACAGATGGGTGGCCCACCACTGGGCGTCCCCCTGCGCGTCGGCACTCGGCGGAACGGGTACACCGCCCACGCCCCTCACCGAACCAGCACCCGACGCCGCCGAAACCCCGCCCGCATCCCCCGCCCAACCAGCACCCGAAGCCACCGGCACATCGCCGACCCCCTCAGGCGAACCAGCACCCGCCTGCAGGCATCGCGCCCGCCCTTCCCCAAGCTCTCGGCCCCGCTCGCGCAGGGGCGGCCCTGCTCGCCTTGCGGAACGACTCGCCACGGCCGGGGCATCCTGCCTGTCGCGCGTCTCGGCCCCGACGCCCGCAACGATGGCGCCCCCGCTGATGGGCACCGGATCACCCGGCGATGAGCACAGCCCCCCGAACTTCGCCAAGTTCCGCAGCCGAGCCCCGAGTTCAGCAGCCCCCCGTTGGCGGCCCAGGAACAGCAAGGCCTGGATCACCGGGCCGATCCGATGCCGGGGTACCGGCAGCGAATCCCCCGTCTCCGGCGCCGCGGGCCCGTGCCGGTACACCAGCGACCACAGCGCCCCGTCCACGTCCAGATGCGTTCCCTGGATCCAGTCCGCGAGCTCCTCGTGCGCGAAGCGGTATCCGTCCCCGGCAGGGACGAGCAGCCCCTCCGTGAGGACCGCGGAGGCCCACCCCGTGCCCCACGGGAACACCGCTTCGAACGACTCCCGGTCGAGCTCCCCCTGCCCTGGCCCCAGGGAGCGCCGCGCGGCCTCGTGCACCTGTCCGGACACCTTCGCCGCGAGGCGCCGCACAGCCGATCCGCGCAGCCCGTTCGCCGCGGCGAGCCGCACCGCCACACGCAGGCACAGCACGTCCACGTACGCCTCGAAGATCTCCTCCCGGTCCGGGCGCCCCGGCGGCGGCTCCTCCGGCAGGGCCGCCCGCACCTCGGCGAGCAGCCGCAGGGCGAGGGGGTGGCGCGCATCGGCTTCGGCGAGGGCGCCGTCCGGGATGTCGTACCTCTCCCGGGCGACCCGTGCCTGCCGCTCGGGCAGCTCACCCAGCCGCACGCACCCCGCCGAAAGCGATGCGGGAAAGTGCGCCCCGGCCACCTCCCAGTACTCCGCCCGACAGGCCACCACGAGCCGCGTTCCCGTCTCCCGCAGCCACTGAGACGTCCCCCCGCTCCACTCCGCGAGGCGGTGGGCGAGGGCCGGCGGCATCTCCTCGGGCCCGTCGAGCAGCAGGAGCAACGCCCGCCCCTCGTCCCGCACGAGCCGCGCGACCCGCCCCGCGGAGATGTCCCCGAGCCCATCGTCCGCGTCTGCGAGCGACTCCCTCGATACCGATGCCGAAACCGATGCAGAAACCGACGCCGACGCCGATGCCGATGCCGATGCCGATGCCGATGCCGATGCCGATGCCTCCAGGATTCGTCCCGCCCGCTCCAGCGCCCGCTCCACCGCATCGCCCACGCACGTGTCCGTGCCCTGAAGGTCGGCGCCGCGCAGCCACAGCGTGGGAGCCGGTTCGGCGCCTCGCGAGCGGCCCGCGGCGAGGGCGGTGAGTTCCGTCGTCCGGCCGGTGCCGGGGGCGCCCACCAGGCCGAGCACATGCGCGGGCCCCGCCGTGAACTGGGCCAACTGCCGCGTGATGTCCGGGCGTTCGACCGGTTCGAGGAGTGCGGGGCGCGGCCCGTCGGAGCCCACCGACGTCGCCGCGAGGTGCAGCGCCCCCGCCAGGTTCAGATCGCACCCGTACGCGGGAACGGTCGCCGCGTTGTGCGCGAGGAGCTCGGCGAGCGGCCCGCCCGGATCGGCGGCGGCCGCCTCCCTCAGCCGCAGGGCGAACCCCGCCGCACTGTGCTCGCCGTGCAGCGCGGTCCCCAGGACGGCGAGCACGGCCCCGGACGAGACGTCGACGACCGGGCTGCCCGCCGCCCCGCCGCCGAGCCGCAGCGCGTCCGCGCCGTCCGTGCCGATCGCCAGCTCCATGGCGGCGTCGATCAGATGGAAGCGGTCCGTCGCCGTGTACGTCACCGACGCCGGACCCAGGACCCGTGCCTGACGCCGGCCGCGCGCGACGAGGTGGACGTACGTCCCGACGGGGACGGCGTCGCGGACCGTGACGGGCAGCGGCCGCAGGCCGAGCCCCTCCGTACGGACGAGGGCCAGATCGGCCTCGGGGAGAGCCACCACGGAATCGGCGGTGACCACACAGACACGCTCCCCCGCCGCGTGCAGCACGACTCGCGCGAGGCCGTCGACCGCTTCATGGCTGGTGATCACCGTGCCGAGGTCGTCGGCGGCGAACCCCATCCCCCGTGGGCGCCCGGCCAGATCGCAGATCCGCACCAGGGCCCCGTCGAGCGCCGTCGGGCCACCCTGTCCCGCCATGCCCGAACCTCCCGCGACGCGCCCCGTACTCCTGACGGTAGGTCGGCGGTGATCAGCGGGACAGAACGCGTAGCGAACGCGCCCCCTTCCGCTCCCTCATTTCACTCCGAGCGCCTGCCCGAAGGGGTGAATCGGCGGGGCGTAGTGGATACATCTTGAGGTGGGGGGTCGGGGTCAGCCGTGGAGCGGCGTGCGGTCACGCACACAACCGCCGCCGCTCCACAGCTGAATCCCCGCATACGCACAAGGCACGGCCGCACAAGGCGCAGCCACACAAGGCACGGCTCAGGCGAAGACGGCCAGGCTCTTGGCCTTGCCCTTCAGCTCCTCGGCCAGGACCAGGAACCGTCCCCGCGGATCGAAGACCGCGACGGGACCGGCCCCCGCGTACTCCCCCGGCATCTCGATCCGTACGCCGTTGAGCAGCAGCCCCGCCCGCTTCTCGTCCACGTCCCAGCGCGGGAACGCGGCGGCTGCGGCGTCCGCCACCGGCATCACCGTCAGCTCCTCCTGGAGCTGGTCGATCGTCCTCGCCGTGTCCAGCTTGTAGGGCCCGACCCGCGTGCGCCGCAGCGCCGTCAGATGGCCGCCGACCCCGAGATCCGCACCGAGGTCACGGGCGAGAGCGCGGATGTACGTCCCCGACGAGCAGACCACCGACACGACCAGGTCGAGTACGGGGGTGCCGTCCTCGGCGACGGCGTCCCTGACGTCGTACACCGTGAAGGCGGAGATCTTCACCGGCCGGGCGGGGATCTCGAAGTCCTCGCCCTGGCGCGCCCGTGCGTACGACCGCTTGCCGTCGATCTTGATGGCGCTGACCTTCGAGGGCACCTGCATGATGTCGCCGGAGAGCTTGGCGATGCCCGCGTCGATGGCGTCCCGCTTGACCCCGGAGGCGTCCGCCGACGAGATGAGCTCTCCCTCGGCGTCGTCCGTGACCGTGTTCTGGCCGAGCCGGATCGTGCCGAGGTACTCCTTCTCCGTCAGCGCGAGATGGCCGAGGAGCTTGGTCGCCCGCTCGACCCCGAGGACGAGAACGCCCGTCGCCATGGGGTCGAGGGTGCCCGCGTGGCCCACGCGGCGGGTCTTGGCGATCCCGCGCATCTTGGCGACCACGTCATGCGAAGTGAAGCCGGACGGCTTGTCGACGATGACAAGGCCGTCCGGCGTCTTGTTGCTGGTGTTGCTCATGCGCGGGCGTCGCCGTCCGTTTCCTCGTCGGAGTCGTCCTCAGGCTTGCGGTACGGGTCGGCCCCGCCGGCGAACTCGGCGCCCGCGGACACCTCGCGCACCTTCTCGTCCGAGAGCCTGGCCCTGTCGAGGAGGTCCTCGATGGCCTTGGCGTTGTCCGGCAGCGCGTCCGCCACGAAGGCGAGGCTCGGGGTGAACTTCACACCCGCGGCCGCGCCGACCGCCGAACGGAGGACGCCCTTGGCGCTCTCCAGACCGGCGGCGGCGGCCGCGCGGTCCTCGTCGTCCCCGTAGACCGTGTAGAAGACGGTCGCCTCCCGCAGATCACCCGTGACCCGGGTGTCCGTGATGGTCACATGCGTACCGAGCCGCGGGTCCTTGATCCCACGCTGCAGCTTCTGGGCAACCACCTCTCGGATGAGGTCTGCCAGCCTCTTCGCCCGCGCGTTGTCGGCCACTGCTCCGTCTCCTTCTTCGCCTTGCTGTGCAATCAGTCTTCGTCGCCGTGGAGCCTGCGTCGAACGGAGAGCAGCTCCACCTCGGGACGGGCGGCGACCATGCGCTCGCACCGGTCCAGTACGTCGGTGAGGTGCCCCGTCTCCCCGGAGACCAGCGCCAGGCCGATCTCGGCCCTGCGATGGAGGTCCTGGTTCCCGGTCTCCGCCGCGCTCACCCCGTACTTGCGGATGAGTTCGGCGACGATCGGGCGGACGACGGAGCGTTTCTCCTTCAGCGAGTGAACGTCGCCGAGGAGCAGATCGAAGGACAGAGTCCCCACATACATGTGTGTCCGGATGTCCCGCCGGTTCGGGGTCGTGCCCCGCCAACCACTTGGCAGGGACAACAGAACCGTACACGGAACGGCCGGGGCCGATCGAAGGGATTTACATCCCCTCGACCGGCCCCGACAAGAGCTGCGGTGATCAGCCTCGCGGCTTCTCGCGCATCTCGTACGTCGCGATGACGTCGTCGATCTTGATGTCGTTGAAGTTGCCGAGGTTGATACCGCCCTCGAACCCTTCGCGGATCTCGGTGACGTCGTCCTTGAAGCGGCGCAGACCGGAGATGTTGAGGCTCTCCGCGATGACCTTGCCGTCGCGGATGAGGCGCGCCTTGGTGTTGCGCTTGACCTCGCCGGAGCGGACAAGAACACCGGCGATGTTGCCCAGCTTGGACGAGCGGAAGATCTCGCGGATCTCCGCCGTGCCGAGCTCGACCTCTTCGTACTCCGGCTTGAGCATGCCCTTGAGGGCCGCTTCGATCTCTTCGATCGCCTGGTAGATGACCGAGTAGTACCGGACGTCCACACCTTCGCGGTCGGCCATCTGCGCGGCACGACCGGCCGCACGGACGTTGAAGCCGATCACGATCGCGTCGGAGCCGGTCGCCAGGTCGATGTCCGACTCGGTGACCGCACCCACACCGCGGTGCAGGACGCGGATGTCGACCTCTTCGCCGACGTCGAGCTGGAGCAGCGAGGACTCGAGAGCCTCCACCGAACCGGACGCGTCGCCCTTGATGATGATGTTGAGGTCCTGCACCAGACCGGCCTTGAGGGCCTCGTCCAGGTTCTCCAGGGAGAACCGCACACCCTTGCGGGCGAAGCGGACGTTGCGCTCACGGGCGGCACGCTTCTCAGCGATCTGACGGGCCGTACGGTCCTCGTCGACGACCAGGAAGTTGTCGCCGGCACCCGGGACGTTGGTGAGACCGAGGACGAGGACCGGAGTCGCCGGACCCGCCTCTTCCACGTTCTCGCCCTTGTCGTCGAGCATCGCGCGGACTCGGCCGTACGCGTCGCCGACCACCATCGTGTCACCGACGCGGAGGGTACCGCGCTGGACCAGGACGGTCGCGACGGCGCCGCGGCCCTTGTCCAGGTGGGACTCGATCGCAATACCCTGCGCGTCCTGCTCAGGGTTGGCGCGCAGGTCGAGCGAGGCGTCCGCGGTCAGGACCACGGCCTCCAGGAGGGCCTCGATGTTCTCGCCCTGCTTGGCGGAGATGTCGACGAACATCGTCTCGCCGCCGTACTCCTCTGCCACCAGACCGAACTCGGTGAGCTGACCGCGCACCTTGGTCGGGTCGGCACCCTCGACGTCGATCTTGTTGACCGCGACCACGATCGGCACGTCGGCCGCCTTGGCGTGGTTCAGCGCCTCGATCGTCTGCGGCATCACACCGTCGTTCGCCGCGACCACGAGGATCGCGATGTCGGTGGACTTCGCACCACGGGCACGCATGGCGGTGAACGCCTCGTGACCGGGGGTGTCGATGAAGGTGATCCTGCGGTCTTCGCCGTTGACCTCGGCGCCGACCTGGTAGGCACCGATGTGCTGCGTGATGCCGCCGGCCTCGCCCGCGATGACGTTCGTCTTGCGGATGGCGTCGAGCAGTCGGGTCTTACCGTGGTCGACGTGACCCATGACGGTGACGACGGGCGGACGCGCCATGAGCGCTTCCTCGCCACCCTCGTCCTCGCCGAACTCGATGTCGAAGGACTCGAGCAGCTCGCGGTCCTCCTCCTCGGGGCTGACGATCTCGAGGACGAAGTTCATCTCGTCCGCGAGGAGCTTCAGCGTCTCGTCCGGCACGGACTGCGTGGCCGTGACCATCTCGCCGAGGTTCATCATCACGCCGACGAGCGACGCCGGGTTGGCGTTGATCTTCTCGGCGAAGTCGGTCAGCGAGGCACCACGGGACAGGCGGACCGCCTGGCCGTTGCCGCGCGGCAGCATGACGCCGCCGACCGACGGAGCCTGCATCGACTCGTACTCCTGGCGCCTCTGCCGCTTCGACTTGCGACCACGACGCGCGGGACCGCCGGGGCGACCGAAGGCGCCCTGCGTGCCACCACGGGCGTTGGGACCACCCGGACGACCGGCGAAGCCGGGACGGCCACCGCCACCGGGACGACCGGCGAAACCGCCGCCACCGCCACCGGGACCACCGGGACGACCGGCGAAACCGCCGCCACCGCCACCGGGACCGGCCGGACGGCCTGCGAAGCCGCCGCCACCGGGACGACCGCCGCCGCCACCCGGACGACCGCCGCCGCCACCAGGACCACGGCCACCGCCGGGGCCACCACCGGGACGCGGACCCGCAGCGGGACGCTGCGGCATCATGCCGGGGTTCGGACGATTACCACCGGCGCCAGGCGCACCGCCACCGGGGCGCGGAGCGCCCCCCTGCGGACGAGGCATGCCGCCGGGGCTGGGGCGAGCGCCGCCCTGACCCTGCGGACGAGGAGCACCCTGGCCGCCGCCCTGGCCCTGCGGGCGCGGGGCGCCGCCGGGACCGCCGGGGCCACCCTGGCCGCCGGGACGCGGGGCGCCGCCCGGACGGGGCGCCTGCGGGCGCGCCATGCCGGTGGAGCCACCAGAGGTGAAGGGGTTGTTGCCGGGGCGCGGTCCTGCCGGACGGCCACCGGGACGCGGAGCGCCACCCTGGCCGCCGGGACGCGGAGCGCCACCCTGACGGTCGTTGCGGTCGCCACGCCCCTGACCGCCCTGGCCCTGGCCCTGACCACCCTGGCCGGGGGCCGGACGGCCCGCGGGCTTGGGGGCACCCGGGCGAGCGCCCGGACGGGGGCCTGCCGGCGCCGAGGAGGCGGCCGGGGCAGCCGGAGCGGCCGGCGGAGCGGTGAACTCCGGGGCGGCCGGAGCCGGGCTCGCCGGTGCGGCGGGCGCGGCCGGGGCTGCCGGAGCCTCCGGGGCGGCCGGAGCTGCGGGCGCCGGCTTGGGCGTCGGCGGCTTCGGGCCCGGACGCGGACCGGGAGCGGCCGGAGAGGCCGCGGGCTTGTCGGCCGCGGCGGCGGGCTTGGCCGCCGGCGGCTTGGGCGCGGCCGGACCCGGACGGGCGGCCTGCGCGGGAGAGGGGGACGCCGAGCCCGAGGGGGCCGGCGGCTTGGGGGCGGCCTGCTTGCGCGGCGCCCCGGGCTTGGCGGCGGCCTTGCCGTTGCCACCACCCGTGTTCAATGCGTCAGTCAATTTCCGTACAACGGGCGCCTCGATCGTCGAGGACGCCGAACGTACGAATTCACCGAGTTCTTGGAGCTTGGCCATGACGACCTTGCTCTCTACGCCGAACTCCTTGGCGAGCTCGTATACCCGGACCTTAGCCACTTCGCTCCTTTTAGGTCCGGGTTACGCCGGACCGTCGCTACTTCATGGGCGTACTCATCGCGTGCTCATCGAGTGCTCATCGCAATCTCGACCTACTTCCAACTCGCGGAATACCAGGGCCGCGCGGGGTTCCGCGCGACCTTCCTTACGGTGTTGCCTGCTGGGCAACTGTCTCGACGGCTCGGCGCAAGTCCGCCGTGTCGAGTGGGCCCGGGGCCCGGAAGGCCCTCGGGAACGCTCTACGTCGGACCGCCAGGTCGAGACAGACCGGAACGGGGTGGATATACGCACCCCGGCCGGGCAGCGTACCGCTTGGATCGGGGGCGCAGACGCCCTCTCTCGCCACGATGCGCAGCAGATCGCTCTTGGCCGCTCGCTCCCGACACCCCACACAGGTGCGTTCAGGGCATGCGCGGGCTTGCGTCCGGCCAGACACGATTAAGTCTACCTCCCCGCACCGACCTCACCCCTTTGGGGCAAAAATCGAACGGTTGTTGTCTTGATCAGAGCTCGATCAGGTCTGGTCCAGGGCTCGGTCAGCACCCGGTCCAGCATCCGATCCAGCGCCTGATCAGCACGGATCGGCACGCATCGGCGAAGTGGGCGCCGATCGGCACCGATCAGGACTCCGGGGAGTCCTGCGGCTGCTCGGTGTCCGGACGGATGTCGATGCGCCAGCCCGTGAGCCGCGCGGCGAGGCGGGCGTTCTGGCCCTCCTTGCCGATCGCGAGGGACAGCTGGTAGTCGGGGACCGTGACCCGCGCGGAACGGGCCGCCATGTCGACGATCTCCACCTTGCTGACCCGCGCCGGGGAGAGCGCGTGGGCGACCATCTCGCCCGGGTCGTCCGACCAGTCGACGATGTCGATCTTCTCGCCGTTGAGCTCGGCCATGACGTTGCGCACGCGCTGGCCCATCGGGCCGATGCAGGCGCCCTTGGCGTTGAGGCCGGAGCGGGTCGAGCGCACGGCGATCTTGGTCCGGTGACCGGCCTCGCGGGCGATGGCCGAGATCTCGACCGACCCGTCGGCGATCTCCGGCACCTCGAGCGCGAAGAGCTTCTTGACGAGGTTCGGGTGCGTACGCGACAGCGTGACCGAGGGGCCACGGACACCCTTGGCGACCCGCACGACGTACGAACGAAGGCGCAGGCCGTGGCCGTACTCCTCGCCGGGCACCTGCTCCTGCACCGGCAGGATGGCCTCGAGCTTGCCGATGTCGACGAGCACGTTCTTCGGGTCGCGGCCCTGCTGGACGACGCCCGTGACGATGTCGCCCTCACGGCCCGCGTACTCGCCGAGCGTCGCGTCGTCCTGGGCGTCGCGCAGGCGCTGCAGGATGACCTGCTTGGCGGTCGTCGCGGCGATGCGGCCGAAGTCCGACGGGGTGTCGTCGAACTCCTTGGCCTCCTGGCCCTCTTCGAGGTCCGCCGGGTCCTCCGTCGCCCACACCGTGACGTGGCCGCTGTCGCGGTCCAGCTTCACGCGTGCGCGACGGAAGCTGCCGTCGGTACGGTGGTAGGCGATGAGGAGAGCGGACTCGATCGCCTCGACCAGCAGGTCGAAGGAGATCTCCTTCTCCCGGACCAGACCCCGCAGGGCACTCATGTCGATGTCCACGGCTACGCCTCCTCTTCCTTCTTGTCCTTGCGGTTGAACTCGACCTCGACGCGCGCCTTGGCGATCGCGTCGAAGGTGAGCCTGCGGGCGGTGGGCTTACGCCCCTTCACGCCCGGTACTTCAAGATCCACGCCTTCGTCGTCCACCTCGAGGATGCGGGCGATCAAGTCGTCGCCGCCCTCGGTCAGCTGGAACTTCACCAGGCGGCCGACGGCGCGCAGGTAGTGGCGGTGCTCCGTCAGCGCACGCTCGGCGCCCGGGGAGCCGACTTCGAGGGTGTACTCGCCGTCGCCCATCGCGTCGCTCTCGTCGAGCTTCTCGGAGAGTTCGCGGCTGATCTCGGCGATCTGGTCCAGATCCACGCCGTCGTCGGAGTCGATCACCACGCGCAGCACCCGCTTGCGTCCGACCGAGGCCACTTCGATCTCTTCGAGATCCAGTTCCTTCGAGCTGACGAGCGGTTCCAGCAGTTCTCGCAGCCTCTCGCTCTGGGTGGTGCTCATCCGGGTGACTCCTCGGCCGCGTGTGCTGTTGTGGGATCGTCGTGTGTCAGGTCAAAGGGTATCCGGTCCGGAGAGGTGTTGCCGCCGCTGCCCGGCTGCCGCCCGGCCGCCGTGCGGCGCAGTCCGACCGCCGCACGCCCGGCTTCGAGCCGCTCACGAGTACGAGGGCCGCGCGAAGGTACGGTGATCACCGGGCTCCCGCCCGGCTTCGCCCGCCCGCCTTCTGACTGCCTGCCTCTTTCTGCCTGCCTTTTTCTGACTGCCTGCCTTTCTGGCCTTCCTGCCGAGGACGTCTGCTGTGCCGTCGTATCCCACCCCCTCGCACGCCCGCTCGGGGCCGCGCCGCAGGAGTCTGCTGACCGGGGCCGCCGGAGCGGCGGGGGCCGTGCTGCTCTCGGGCTGCTCGGGCTCCGACTCCGCGGACGCGGACGAGCGTCCTTCCGCCGCCGCGCGGCTGCGCGCCCTAGCCGCCAAGGACAGCGGTGAGCTGCTCGGGCGGTACGACGCCGTCCTCGCCGCGCATCCCGCGCTCGCCGGACGGCTCGATCCGCTGCGGGCGGAGGTGAAGCGGCACGAGACGGTCCTGGCCGAGGGCTCCACTCCCCCGCCTTCGTCCGGCTCCCCGTCCGCCTCCGCCTCGCCCGCACCGAAGTCCTCCGTCCCCAAGGACGAGAAGGACGCCGTGCGCGAGCTCGCCAAGGCCGAGCGTGATCTCGCGAAGCGGCGCGGGAGCGCGCTGCTCGACGCGCCCGCGGAGCTGGCCAGGCTGCTCGCGTCGGTGGCCGCCGCGGGCGCCGCGCACGCGTATCTGCTGACGGAGGACCCCAAGTGAGCGATTCCAAGGACGAGTTGAAGGCGGTACAGGCCGCCCTCGCCGCCGAGCACGCCGCCGTGTACGGCTTCGGGGTCGTCGGCGGCAGGATCGGCGAGGGCCGCAGGGCCGAGGCGCGCACGGCGTACGACACGCACCGCGCCCGGCGCGACGAGCTGCAGCGCGCCGTGCGCGACCTGGGCGGCGAGCCCGAGCCGTCGGCGGCCGCCTACGCGCTGCCGTTCGCGGTGCCGGACTCCGCGGCGGCCGTGCGGCTCGCGACGGACCTCGAGGAGCGGGTCGCGGGGGTCTACTCGGATCTCGTACGGGCCTCCACCGGCGCCCGGCGCGGGAGCGCCGCCGAGGCGCTGCGGGAGGCGGCGGTCCGCGCGGCGCGGTGGCGCGGCGGGAGCGTAACCTTCCCTGGTCTCGCCGAGCGGGCCACGCGGCCGGACACCTCCGCGTCCGCGGCCCCCAAGGCGTAGCGCGCTCTTGGCAGTAATGCTCTTGGCCGTCAGGAAGGGAACGACTCGCGTATGGCTCTCGAACCGCCCCAGCGCCTTGTCACCGCACTCGGTGAGACGGCGCAGGACGGCGACGACTGGCTGGAGAGGCTGCCCGAGGCGGCCGAACAGGCCGTCGCACTACGCGAGTTGACCGTCGAGCGCGTCCACGTACCCGGTGGACGCAGCGGCCTCGTCATCCTGGTACGTCTCGCCGACGGCACGCCCGCGGTCCTGAAGCTGGTGCCGCCGAGGTCTCGGCCGCAGAGCGAGCGGGCCGCGCTCGCGCACTGGGCCGGGTTCGGTGCCGTACGCCTCCTCGATCCGTCCGCCGCTGACGCCGCCCTCCTCCTAGAGCGGCTGCACCGCGATGTGTCGGTACGTTCGCTGCCCGAGGCCAAGGCCCTCCTGGAGGCAGCGGGCACGCTGCGGCGGCTGTGGGTGGAGCCGCCGTCGGACCACCGCTTCGAGACGGTCGCCGAGCGCACGGGGCGGCAGGCCGACGCGATGCGGGCGTCCGCCGACGGGGAGGTCGCACCGCTGGTCGAGGCCGCACTCGCCGCGCGGGAAGAACTCCTCGGCGCGGACGCGGAGGTGCGGCTGCTGCACGGGACGTTCCGGCAGAGCAAGGTGCTCGCGGGTGAGCGGCTGCCGTGGCTGGCCGTGGGGCCCGATCCGGTGGTGGGCGAGTGCGCGTTCGACCTGGCGCGGCTGGTGCGGGACCGGGTGGAGGACCTGATCGCCTCGCCGTCGGGAGCGTCGATCACCCGCCGTCGGGTCAAGAAGCTCGCCGAGTCGCTGGATGTGGATCAGGAGCGGTTGCGGGGGTGGACGTTGTTCCGGGCGGTGGAGTCGGGCGTACGCGCCCGCCGGGTCGGCCGTGAGCAGGACGCGGAGCTTCTGCTGGAGTTCGCGGGGTGGCTGTAGCGGGCGGGGTCGCCCTGCCCGCCCAAACGCCGGCCGGGCTGAACTCATTCAGCCCGGCCGGCGTTTGAGGACAACTTGCCGGGGTTCCAGGGGCGAAGCCCCATGGTCCGGGGAAGGGGCCGGATCGGGGAAAGCCCCGCAGGGTCCCGGCCCCCGCCTCACTCAGCCCGTAAGCCGCGCAACCGCCTCAGCCACGGTCAGCTCCTCGCGCTCCCCGGTCCTGCGGTCCTTCAGTTCCACGACGCCCTCGGCGGAGCGGCGGCCCGCGACCAGGATCTGAGGCACGCCGATCAGCTCGGCGTCCGTGAACTTCACGCCGGGCGAGACGCCCGCCCTGTCGTCGACCAGGACCCGTACGCCCGCCGCGTTCAGCTGCTCGGAGACGTCGAGGGCGAGCTCCGTCTGGAGCGCCTTGCCCGCGGCCACCACGTGGACGTCGGCGGGGGCGATCTCCTTGGGCCAGCACAGACCCTTGTCGTCCGCCGTCTGCTCGGCGAGCGCCGCCACCGCGCGCGAGACGCCGATGCCGTACGAACCCATGGTCACGCGGACCGGCTTGCCCTGCTGGCCCAGGACGTCGAGCTGGAAGGCGTCGGCGAACTTGCGGCCCAGCTGGAAGATGTGGCCGATCTCGATGGCGCGGTCCAGCTTCAGGCCCGTTCCGCACTTGGGGCAGGGGTCGCCCTCCTCGACGACCACGACGTCGAGGTAGTCGTCGACCTCGAAGTCACGGCCCGCGACGACGTTCTTCGCGTGCGTGTTGATCTTGTTCGCACCGGTGATCCAGGCCGTGCCCGCCGCCACCCGCGGGTCGGCGATGTAGCGGACCTTCTCCAGACCCTGCGGGCCGACGTAGCCGCGTACGAGGTCGTCACGGCCCTCGAAGTCCTCGGCCGTCACCAGCTCCACGACGGCGGGCGCCAGGTGCTCGCCGAGCTTGCCGAGGTCGACCTCGCGGTCGCCGGGGACGCCCACGGCGACGATCTCGCCGTCGACCTTGACCAGGAGGTTCTTCAGGGTCGCCGACGCCGGGACGCCGAGGTGGGCGGCGAGCGTCTCGATGGTCGGGGTGTCGGGGGTGTCGAGCTCCTCGACGGGGCCGTGCGCCGAGCCGTCCGCCTCGGGGGCGACGAAGGACACCGCCTCCGTGTTGGCCGCGTAGTCGCACGCGGGGCAGTCCACGAACGTGTCCTCACCGGCGGGCGCGGGCGCGAGGAACTCCTCGGAGGCCGAGCCGCCCATCGCGCCGGAGACGGCGGAGACGATGCGGTGGTCGAGGCCGAGGCGCTCGAAGATCTTGATGTACGCGGCCCGGTGCAGGGCGTAGGACTCGGCGAGGCCCTCGTCCGTCGTGTCGAAGGAGTACGAGTCCTTCATCTGGAACTCGCGGCCACGGAGCACACCGGCACGGGGGCGGGCCTCGTCGCGGTACTTCGTCTGGATCTGGTAGAGGATCACCGGCAGGTCCTTGTAGGACGAGCACTGGTCCTTGACGATCTGGGTGAAGATCTCCTCGTGCGTGGGGCCGAGGAGGTAGTCCGCGCCCTTGCGGTCCTTGAGGCGGAAGAGCAGGTCGCCGTACTCGTCGTAGCGGCCCGTCGCGTCGTACGACTCCTTGGGCAGGAGCGCGGGCAGCAGGACTTCCTGGGCGCCGATGGCGTCCATCTCCTCGCGCACGACGTGCGAGATGTTCTCCAGGACCTTCTTGCCGAGCGGCAGCCAGGACCAGATGCCGGCGGCGGTGCGGCGGACGTATCCGGCCCGGACGAGCAGCTTGTGGTTGAGCGTCTCGGCGTCCGCCGGGTCGTCGCGCAGTGTCTTGATCATCAATCGGGACATGCGCTGGACCTGGGCCATGGTGAACTCCTGCGTATGGGGGTCCCCCCTGCTCCGGCGAAGCCGAGAGCCTGGGGGAGGGTGATGCCAGGAGGTTACTTGGGGCGCGGGCGCGTGCGGAAATCGGTCAGGTGCCGAGCCGCCTCAGCGGCAGGGGCGCACCCATCACCGCGTACGGCCTCGGGGCGCTGGGGAACTGGACGTTGCGGGCCAGGTCGGCGTAGCCCAGGGAGCGGTAGAGGCCGCGTGCGGGGCTCTCCGTGTCGATCGCGGAGAGGATCGAGCGGGGCTGGTCGGCGGTCTCCGTGATGGTGGTGATCAGGGTGCGGCCGACTCCGCGGTTCTGGTATCCGGGCTGGACGTGGAGCTCGGTGATCACGAAGGAGTCGTCGAGCCAGCCGTCCACGCCTCCGGCGCGCAGATACGGCTCGACGACCGTGGACCACCAGTGGCCGCGATCGTTGGGCATGCCGTAGACGAAGCCGACGAGCCGTCCCTCGGGGGTGGTGGCGCCGAGCGCGCGGGCGCCGGGGTAGGTGATGTGCCGCAGCACGATCTGCCGCCGCACGGTCACCTCGTCGTCGCTGAGACCGAAGGCGTGGGCCTGCACCCGCAGCGCTTCGTCCACGTGCGTGGCGAGGTCCAGCGGCCCGATCACGACGTCGTCAGTCATGCGCCGAACTTTAACTCGCGGACGCGGGTACGCGAGGAGCGCGGTGTGAGACGTGACGGAGCTAGAACAGGACGCTCATGAACGCCCCGACCTCCTGGAACCCGACCCGGCGGTACGCCGCCCTGGCCGCGGTGTTGAAGTCGTTGACGTAGAGGCTGACGACCGGGGCGACGTCCGCGAGGGCGTAGCCGAGGACGGCGGCCATGCCCGGCGCGGCGTATCCCTGACCCCGGTACTCGGGGGCCACCCAGACGCCCTGCACCTGGCAGGCCTGCGCCGTGGCCGCGCCGATCTCGGCCTTGAAGATGACCTTGCCGTCGCGGTCGAGGCGCGCGAACGACCGCCCGGCGCCGACCAGTTCGGCGACCCGCGCCTGGTAGAGGAGGCCGCCGTCGCCTGCGAGGGGCGAGATGCCGACTTCCTCGGTGAACATCGCCACGCACGCGGGCATGATCGTCTCCATCTCGTCCTTGCGGACGCGACGGACGTGGGGGTCGGGGGCGATGTCCCGCGGGAGGCGGTCGGTGACCATCAGGGGCTGCTGGGCGCGGACCTCGCGGGCGGGGCCCCAGGACGGTTCCAGGAGCCGCCACAGCTGGGCGGTGGGTTCGGCGGGGCCGACGATGGAGGAGCAGCGGCGGCCTGCCCTGCGGGCGCGGTCCGCGAAGGCGCGTACGGCTCGCGGGGTCGCGCATATGGGGACGAGGTTGGCGCCCGCGTAGCAGAGGGACTCCAGCATGCCGTCCTGGTACCAGCCCCACATCTCGCCGCCGAGGCGCCATGGGTCCAGGCCTGCGACCCGGACCCTCGAGGCCACGAAGGCGTTGGCCACCGGCTCGCGGTCCAGGACAGCGAGCGCGGCGTCCAGGTCACTCGGTTCGAGGACCCTGGTGGTGGTCTGAGTCAACACGTGCGAGGGCCTCACCATTACGGTCTGCTAGATCTCCGCACTGTACCTGTCGGGGGCGCCTTGTGACTCGGGGTGGCTTGGAGGGGGCTTTGTCGCCTTACTTCTGCGGGCGGGGCTTTGTCGCCTTACTTCTGCTTACTCCTGCGGGCGGGGCTTTCCTTCGCCTCCAGGCAGAACCTGGGCCCGCCACCAAGAGTGGTGGCGGGGCCCAGGGTACGTATCAAGCCACGTATCAAGCCCCACGCTCAACGCAGCGCAGCTCAGCGCAACCGCTAGCCCGCGATGGCGACCGTCGGCTCGCCCGACGGGATTCCGTCCTTCTCCATCTGCTCGGCGATCTTCATCGCCTCTTCGATGAGGGTCTCCACGATCTTCGACTCGGGGACGGTCTTGATGACCTCGCCCTTGACGAAGATCTGCCCCTTGCCGTTGCCGGACGCGACGCCGAGGTCGGCCTCACGGGCCTCGCCGGGGCCGTTCACGACGCAGCCCATGACGGCCACGCGCAGCGGCACCTCCATGCCGTCCAGGCCCGCGGTGACCTCTTCGGCCAGCTTGTACACGTCCACCTGGGCACGACCGCAGGACGGGCAGGAGACGATCTCCAGGCGGCGCGGCTTGAGGTTCAGCGACTCCAGGATCTGGAGACCGACCTTGATCTCCTCGACCGGCGGGGCCGAGAGCGAGACCCGGATCGTGTCGCCGATGCCCTCGGAGAGCAGCGCACCGAAGGCCACTGCCGACTTGATCGTGCCCTGGAAGGCCGGACCGGCCTCCGTCACACCGAGGTGCAGCGGATAATCGCTGGCCGCGGCGAGCTGACGGTAGGCGTTGACCATGACCACCGGGTCGTTGTGCTTGACCGAGATCTTGATGTCACGGAAGCCGTGCTCCTCGAAGAGCGACGCCTCCCACAGCGCCGACTCGACCAGCGCCTCCGGAGTGGCCTTGCCGTACTTCTTGAGCAGACGCGCGTCCAGAGAACCCGCGTTGACACCGATCCGGATCGGCGTACCCGCGTCGTTCGCGGCCCGCGCGATCTCCTTGACCTTGTCGTCGAACTGCTTGATGTTGCCCGGGTTCACCCGCACCGCGGCACACCCGGCGTCGATCGCGGCGAAGACGTACTTCGGCTGGAAGTGAATATCCGCGATCACCGGGATCTGCGACTTCCGCGCGATCGTGGCAAGCGCGTCCGCGTCGTCCTGCGTGGGACAGGCGACCCGCACGATCTGGCAGCCGGACGCGGTCAGCTCCGCGATCTGCTGCAGCGTCGCCCCGATGTCGGACGTACGCGTCGTGGTCATCGACTGCACCGACACCGGTGCGTCTCCGCCGACAGCCACCGTCCCGACCTGGATCTTGCGGCTGACCCTGCGGTCGGCGAGCTTGGTCGGAACGGACGGGATTCCGAGAGAAATGGCAGTCATCTGGCGTGCATCCCCAAGGTGTGGATCATGGTCCCGAGATCGGCGGGCTCCAGGCTTCGAGATTACGGCACCCCGAAGGGCCCGAGCACATCACGCCCCCGAGTCCACCCAATAGTGGGCGGCCAGCCACATACAGTGCCCGGCCGCCGCAAACTTTGCGCAATCAGGAAATTCTGACTGGATTAACCACATCCGCGATCAGGACGAGGATCGTGAAGCAGATGAAGATTCCAGCCACCACGTAGGCGACGGGCATCAGCTTCGCGACGTCGAAGGGGCCCGGGTCGGGCCGCTTCAGGAGCTTGGCCGCGTGGCGTCGCAGCGATTCCCAAAGTGCTCCTGCGATGTGCCCGCCGTCCAGCGGAAGCAGCGGCAACATGTTGAACAGGAACAGGGAGAGGTTGAAGCCCGCCACCAGGAACAGCATCATCGCGATCTGGTTCTCCGGCGGGATGTCAAGGGTGAAGACCTCGCCGCCCACACGGGCCGCGCCCACGACGCCCATCGGGGAGTCCTGTTTGCGGTCGCCGTCACCGAAGGCCGCGTCCCACAGGTCCGGGATCTTGGACGGCAGCGCGACAAGTGACTCGACGCCGTTCTCCATCATGTCGCCCATGCGGCTGACGGAGTCGCCGAAGCCCTGCTGGACGATGCCGGTGGCGGGGGTGAAGCCGAGGAAGCCGGCGCTGACGTACTTCCCTTCCACGTAGCCGCCGTCGCCGTCCGTCTTGCTGACCTGGTTCTTGATGAGGTTGGCGTGCAGGTCCAGCTGCTTGCCGTCGCGCTCGACCGTGATGGTGGCCGGGCCGATGGTCTCGCGGATCTTTCCCTGGAGCGCGGACCAGTCGTCGACGGGCTTGCCCTGGAAGGCGACGATCTTGTCGCCGAGCTTCAGTCCCGCCGCCTTGGCGGGCGCGACCGTGTCGCCCTTCTCGCACTTGGAGCGGTTCTCGCTCTGCTGGATGACGCAGTCGGACACCTTGCCGACGGACGTCGTCTGGGTGCTGATGCCGAACGTCATCATCACGCCGAGGAAGATCGCCACGGCGAGGATCAGGTTCATGAACGGGCCCGCGAACATCACGATCACGCGCTTCCACGGCTTGCGCGTGTAGAAGAGACGGCTCTCGTCGCCGGGCTTGAGCTCCTCGAAGGCGGCCGACCGCGCGTCCTCGATCATGCCGCGCCAGGGGGACGTCGAACGCGCCTCGATGCGGCCGTCAGGGCCTGGCGGGAACATGCCGATCATGCGGATGTAGCCGCCGAGGGGGATGGCCTTGACGCCGTACTCGGTGTCGCCCTTCTTGCGCGAGAAGATCGTCGGGCCGAAGCCGACCATGTACTGCGGCACGCGGATGCCGAACAGCTTGGCGGTCGACAGGTGGCCCAGCTCGTGCCAGGCGATCGAGAACAGCAGCCCGACCGCGAAGACGACTATGCCGAGGATCATCATCAAGGTCGTCATGCGCGGGCCTCCGCGGTCGCCTTCGCCGTCAGTTCACGTGCCCGGGCACGCGCCCAGGTCTCCGCTTCGAGGACGTCCGCGACGGTCAGGGAAGTTCCCGCGGACGGTGTGCCGTGTTCGGCGACGACCTTCGTGACGGTTTCCATGATCCCGTTGAAGGGCAGGGCGCCCTTCAAGAACGCGTCCACGCACTCCTCGTTGGCGGCATTGAACACCGCCGGGGCCGTGCCCGCGAGCTTCCCCACATGTCGGGCGAGCCCGACCGACGGAAAAGCGTCGTTGTCGAGGGGGAGGAACTCCCAGCTCGACGCCTT
Organism: Streptomyces sp. NPDC031274; assembly: GCF_055570235.1. Lineage (NCBI taxonomy): Bacteria > Bacillati > Actinomycetota > Actinomycetes > Kitasatosporales > Streptomycetaceae > Streptomyces > Streptomyces sp. NPDC031274. The sequence continues at coordinate 44,770 of NZ_JBVIHP010000005.1, forward strand.
CGTCCAGTCGAACGCGGGGGCCGCGTCCGGCACGCGCTCGGGCCAGCCGATGCCGATGGCGATCGGGCCGCCCATGTCGGGCGGCGTGGCCTGGGCCAGGGTCGATCCGTCGGTGAACTCGACCATGGAGTGCACGTAGGACTGGGGGTGGACCACGACCTCGATGTGCTCGAAGGGGATGTCGTAGAGGAGGTGCGCCTCGATGACTTCCAGGCCCTTGTTGACGAGCGTCGCGGAGTTGACGGTGATGACCGGCCCCATGGCCCAGGTGGGGTGCGCGAGCGCCTCGTCCGGTGTGACGTTCGCCAGATCGGCCTTCGTACGTCCACGGAACGGGCCGCCGGACGCCGTGACGACCAGCTTGCGCACATCGGCGCGGGTGCCCGCGGCGAGCGCCTGGAAGAGGGCGGCGTGCTCGGAGTCGACGGGGATGATCTGCCCCGGCTTGGCGAGCGCCTTCACCAGCGGGCCGCCGACGATCAGCGACTCCTTGTTGGCGAGCGCGAGGGTGCGGCCCGCCTCGAGTGCGGCGAGGGTGGGCGCGAGCCCGATGGATCCCGTGATGCCGTTCAGGACGGTGTGGCACTGGGAGGCGGCGAGCTGGGTGGCCGCCTCGGGCCCGGCGAGGATCTCGGGGAGCGGCTCAGTGCCGTACTGCCCCTTCAGCGCCTCGCGCAGCGCCGGTACGACGTCCTCGCGGGCCACCGCGACCGTCCGTACCCGCAGCTGCCGTGCCTGCTCGGCGAGCAGCGACACGCGGCCCCCTGCGGCGGAGAGCGCGGTGACGCGGAAGCGACGGGGGTTGCGCAGGACGAGGTCGATGGCCTGGGTGCCGATCGACCCGGTCGACCCGAGGATGACGATGTCCCGCGGTCCGTCCGTGACGACGGGGTCGAAGACGAGATGCGGGTCGGCGAGGGGGGCTGGACTGTCGCTCATCCCCCCATTCTTGCCTGGGCGGCTGTGTATGGGTGCACCGCTCCCCGATCCGGCCGGTCGGAATCGTGTTCCGGGGCGGTCGCCATCGTGTTCCTGGCGGTCTCGATCGTGTGCCGGGCGGTGTCGATCGTGTTCCGGGCAGCCTCTCTCGCGCTTCGGTTTCGGGCGGCCTCCCTCGACTGCGAGGCGGCCCCCCTCGACTGCGGGCGGGACCTTCGGCCGGGGACGGGTCCTGAACCCCGCCCCCGGCCGCCGCTTCAGCGGATCGGGCGGTGGACGTTCTCCCGCTTGGAGGGACCTGGTGTGGCGTCCGCGATCCAGGGGCCTTCCCCGCTGGGGTCGACGACGCCGGATTCCAGCCAGGTGTACGTGCCGGACAGGACGCCCTTGACCACCTTGTGGTCGACGTCGTCCGTGTTGGTCCACAGCCGGTCGAAGAGCTCGTCGACGCGGATGCGGGACTGGCGGCAGAACGTGTCGGCCAGCTGATACGCCTCGCGGCCGTAGTCCTCGGTCGTCCGCAGGAGCTCGGCGCGTACGCACGCCGCGCTCATCGCGAAGAGTTCGGCGCCGATGTCGACCACGCGGCCCAGGAAGCCCTGCTTGGTCTCCATCTTTCCCTGCCAGCGCGACATCGCGTAGAACGTCGAGCGGGCCAGCTTGCGGGCGGCCCGCTCCACGTAGCGCAGATGCGGGGAGAGGTCCGCGTGGCCGCTGGGGTGGAACTCGGCGTACGAGCGCGGGAGTTGGCCCGGACCGGTGACCAGCTTCGGCAGCCAGCGGGCGTAGAAGCCGCCTGCCTTCGCGCCCGCCTTCGCCTTGTCGGAGAGTGACTTGTCCGGGTCGATCAGGTCGCCCGCCACCTTGAGGTGCGCGTCCACCGCCTCGCGGGCGATGAGCAGATGCATGATCTCCGTCGAGCCCTCGAAGATGCGGTTGATGCGCAGGTCGCGCAGGACCTGCTCCGCCGGGACCGCGCGTTCGCCGCGGGCCGCGAGGGACTCCGCCGTCTCGAAGCCGCGGCCGCCGCGGATCTGCACGAGCTCGTCGGCCATCAGACAGCCCATCTCCGAGCCGTACAGCTTGGCGAGCGCCGCCTCGATGCGGATGTCGTTGCGGTCCTCGTCGGCCATCTGCGACGACAGGTCGAGTACGGCTTCGAGAGCGAAGGTCGTCGCCGCGATGAAGGAGATCTTCGCGCCGACCGCCTCGTGGAACGCGACCGGCTTGCCCCACTGCTCGCGTGCGCCCGACCACTCACGGGCGATCTTCAGGCACCATTTGCCCGCGCCGACGCACATCGCGGGCAGCGAGAGGCGTCCGGTGTTGAGGGTCGTCAGGGCGATCTTCAGGCCCGCGCCCTCCGGGCCGATGCGGTGCGCGGCCGGGACGCGGACCTGGTGGAAGCGGGTCACGCCGTTCTCCAGGCCGCGCAGGCCCATGAAGGCGTTGCGGTGCTCGACGGTGATGCCGTCCGCCGCGGCCTCCACCACGAAGGCCGTGATGCCGCCCTTGTGGCCCTCGGACTTCGGTACGCGCGCCATGACGACCAGAAGGTCCGCCACGACGCCGTTCGTGGTCCAGAGCTTCACACCGTCAAGGACGTAGTCGTCGCCGTCCGGCACGGCCGCCATCGCCATGCGCGCCGGGTCGGAGCCGACGTCCGGCTCGGTCAGGAGGAACGCGCTGATGTCCGTACGCGCGCAGCGCGGCAGGAACTCGTCCTTCTGCTCCTGGGTGCCGAACTGCTTGAGCGGCTGGGGTACGCCGATCGACTGGTGGGCGGAGAGCAGCGCACCGATGGCGGGGTTGGCTGATCCGACCAGGGCCAGGGCCTTGTTGTAGTACACCTGCGTGAGCCCGAGTCCGCCGTACTTGGTGTCGATCTTCATGCCGAGCGCGCCGAGCTCCTTGAGCCCGTTGATGACCTCGTCGGGGATCTTCGCCTCGCGCTCGATGCGGGCCGAGTCGATCTTCGTCTCGCAGAAGTCGCGGAGCTTGGCGAGGAACTCCTCGCCGCGCCGGGCGTCCTCGTCGGCGGGCATGGGGTGCGGGTGGATCAGGTCGAGCCGGAAGCGGCCGAGGAAGAGTTCCTTGGCGAAGCTGGGCTTGCGCCAGTCCTGCTCACGGGCGGCCTCGGCGACCTGCCGGGCCTCGCGTTCGCTGACGGACGCCCCGGAAGGGGGTGTGGGTTGTTCGGGCATTGAGGAGCTCACCTCGCCGCGAAGTGGGGCCGATCGGCTCCGGTTGACCCGATCTCGACCCGGTCGGTTACTGACTGGTGCTACTCGATCGTATGGATCGTATGTACCCGATTCGTCCGTAGCCCACCAGTCCTCGCGCAGCGTTCGGCGCAGGGCGTCCTCATGTACGAGAACGGCCGGAGCCCCCGCACAGTGGGCTCCGGCCGTTCGGTTCGAGGTCCGGCTTACAGGTCGAGGCCCGTCATGACCATGACCCGCTCGTACGTGTAGTCGTCCATCGCGAAGCGGACGCCCTCGCGGCCCACGCCGGACTGCTTGACGCCGCCGTACGGCATCTGGTCGGCGCGGTAGGAGGGGGCGTCGCCGATGACCACGCCGCCGACCTCCAGGGCGCGGTGGGCGCGGAAGGCGGTCTGCAGGTCGTGCGTGAAGACGCCCGCCTGGAGGCCGTACTTGGAGTCGTTGACGGCGGCGAACGCCTCCGCCTCGCCGTCCACCTTCCTGATCGTGAGGACCGGGCCGAAGACCTCCTCGACGGCGATGGTCGCGTCCGCCGGTACGTCGGCGAGCACGGTCGGCGCGTACGAGGCGCCGTCACGCTTGCCGCCCGCGAGCAGCTGCGCGCCCGCCTGGACGGCCTCGTCGACCCAGGACTCCACGCGCTTGGCAGCGTCCTCGTTGACGAGCGGGCCGACGTCCGTCTTCGGGTCGGACGGGTCGCCGGTGGCCTGGCCCTCGATGGCCGCCAGGACGCGCGGCACGAGCCGGTCGTACACGGAGGCGTCGGCGATGACCCGCTGCACCGAGATGCAGGACTGGCCGCCCTGGTAATTGGAGAAGGTCGCGATGCGCGCGGCCGCCCAGTCGAGGTCCTCGTCGGAGGAGAAGTCGGACAGGACGACGGCGGCGCCGTTCCCGCCGAGCTCCAGGGTGCAGTGCTTGCGCGGCACCGAGTCCAGGATCGCGTAACCGACCTTCTCGGAACCGGTGAAGGAGATGACGGGAAGGCGCTCGTCCTGCACGAGGGCGGGCATCTTCTCGTTCGCGACCGGAAGGACCGACCAGGACCCGGCGGGCAGCTCGGTCTCGGCAAGGAGCTCGCCGATGAGGAGTCCGGAGAGCGGGGTCGCGGGCGCCGGCTTGAGGATGATCGGCGTGCCGGACGCGATGGCGGGGGCGATCTTGTGGGCGCAGAGGTTCAGCGGGAAGTTGAACGGCGCGATGCCCAGGACGACGCCCTTGGGGAAGCGGCGGGTGAAGGCGAGACGCCCCTGGCCACCGGCGTCGGTGTCGAGGCGCTGGGCCTCGCCGCCGTTGAAGCGGCGGGCTTCCTCCGAGGCGAACCGGAAGACGGACACGGCACGGCCGACCTCGCCGCGGGCCCACTTGATCGGCTTGCCGTTCTCGGCGGAGATGAGCTGGGCGATCTCTTCCGTCCGCTCGACGAGCCTGCGGCTCACGTGGTCGAGGGCCGCGGCCCGCACGTGCGCCGGGGTCGCGGCGAACTCGTCGCGCACGGCGTACGCGGCGGCGACGGCCTCCTCGACCTGGGCGTCGGTCGGAACGGCGGCCTTGCCGACGATCCGCCCGTCCCAGGGGGACGTGACGTCGAGAGTGGTCTCACCGGTGGTCTGGCGACCGGCGAGCCAGAAGGCGTGGATGGAAGTCATGTCGATTCCCGGCCCTTCCGCGAAGGTGTGTCTTGGGGGGTACGTTCCCCACCGTAGGGGCGAGACGGGTCCGGGACGTTTGTCCGACGCGGAGTACTGGCCGGGGGGCCCGCGCCTCTTTGGCAGGGGCGCATTTCGTACGCGGCTACTGCGAACCGCTCGAATACTCCGAACCGCTCGACGTCTACTCCGAACCGCTCGACGTCGCCTTCAGCGAGAGCCACAACTCCATGCGCACGTCCGGGTCGTCCAGCGAACGGCCCAGGATCTCCTCGACCCTGCGCATGCGATAGCGCAGCGTGTGGCGGTGGACGCCGAGGTCCGCGGCCGCCGCGTCCCACTGGCCGTGGCGCGAGAGCCAGGCGCGCAGCGAGGCGATCAGGTCGCCGCGCCCGGTGGCGTCGTGCTCGAACAGGGCGCGCAGCAGACCGTCGGCGAACGCGCGCACCGCGTCGTCGGCGAGCAGCGGCAGGACCGAGCCCGCCGCGAGGTCCTCGTGCTCGACCATCGCGCGGCCCCGGCGCCTGGCGATGGAAAGGGCCTGGTCGGCCTGCTTGTACGCGGTGGCCGCCGCGATCGGTCCCGCGGGGGCGGAGAGCCCGAGGAGGAGGGAGGTCTCCTCGTCCGCACCCTGCTCCGGCGCCTCGGAACGTCCGGCCTCCAACGCCCGCGCGTACGCGACGCACGCCGCCGCGCCCGCGCCGCCGTCCACGACGAGCAGCACGAGCCGCTCGCCGTAGGGAACGACGAGGAGTGCTTCACCGGCGCGTGCGGCGGCGGACTCGACGGCGTCCGTGAGTCCGGCGAACGGGTCGCCCTCCTCCGTGGAGGAGGAGGGCGCGGCGGTGGCCGGCACCTCCGCCACCACCAGACGGAACGGCGCGTCGAGCAGGCTTCCGTACAACTCCCCCGCCGCCGTGCGGGCGTGGTCCGGCTCCCCGGCGAGCAGCATCCGAAGGACGGCGGAGCCGACCCGGGCCTCGGCGGCCTGGAGCGAGCGGTTGCGCTCGGTGGTGAGGGTGAGCAGCGCTATGGCGGAGTGCAGGGCGTACCGCTCGGCGGTGCCGAGGGTGGATGCCGTGCCGACGGCGAGCGCGGCGCGGGGCCGCCGTCCCGTACCGATCGAGTGCAGCTCCACCCGGTCCTCGGCGCCCGCGACGACCGCACTCGCGGGCGCCGCTCTGTCCCGTAGCCGCTCCACGTCGGTGGTGAGCCGGGCGGCCCGGCGCGAGGCCCACTCGGGCGCCGTGGCGACGACGGCGCCGGACGCGTCGTACAGCGCGGCCCAGCCGTCCACCTGTGCGGCGAGCGCGCCGAGCAGCCCCTCCGGGCCGTCGCTCAGCGCCTGCTTGGTCAGCTCGCGCTGGGCCGCGAAGCCCGCCGTCACCGCGCGGTACTGGTCGGCGGCGATGGCGGCGGACACGGCCTTGCTGATGGCGAGGAACGGCGTGCGCCGCGGCACCTCCAGGAGCGGAAGCCCTTCGTCCGCGGCGGCCTCGACCAAGGCCTCCGGGATGTCCTTGTAATGCACGCCGACCGCGAACCCGAGCCCGACGACCCCCGCCGCCGCGAGCCGCTTCACGTAGCGGCGCATCGCCTCCGGGTCCTCCGCGTCCAGCTTGAGCGCGGTGATCATGAGGAGCTCGCCGCCCTCCATGTAGGGCACGGGGTCGGTGAGCTCGCTGGCGTGTGCCCAGCGCACGGGCACGTCCAGATGTTCCTCACCCGCGCGCACGGTGAGCTTCAGCGCGGAGTGGTGGACGAGGGAGGCGAGCGTGGGCGGCATGGGACCTTCAGGTCTGGTCAGCAGGTCAGGGCGGCAGGTCTGGCAGCGGCGATGAGGCACGCGTCCCGGTGTCGGCCATTGAATCCCGGACGAGATGTGGATCTTTTGGCCGGTACGTATGAACGACCTGTGCCGATTCTGCCTCACCGTACGGTAGGTACGGGACCGAATACCCCATACGCATATCCCTGCGTGCGCCCTGTTGACTAACCCCGAAGATCCACGAGGAGGGGAGGCGCGTGCTCCCCCTTCACGTCCGTCAACGAGAGCACCGCGTGGCCGGGTGGCAGGGAGTGGGCGAGGTCGGAGGCGGACCAGCGTTCGCGCTCGACCTTGCGCACGGTGACGGCGTCCGTCGTGACCGCCTTGCCGGTGACGAGCTTGCGCAGCGAGTGCAGCGCCCGCGTCATCGGCTGATCGGCGAAGACCGTGTGCTGGGCGACTTCCTTGGTCTCGATCCACTCGGTGCCCCAGGCCTCGGTGAACCGGCGCCCGTCCCAGGTCGTCACGCCGGAGAAGGCCATCCGGCAGCCGACCGCCGCGTACAGCGGCCCCTGAAGTGACTCCGGCACCTCGCCGATGGTGCGCAGACCGAGCACGACGCCCGCGTTCAGCGACCGCAGCCGCTGGATGGCGCGCACGCTCTCGCCCGTGAGGGTGCGCGCGGCGTCATCGAGGATCAGGCAGGCGAAGTGCGGGCGCCGGGCCGGGTCGCGCACGACGTACGTGAACTGGGCGAGCAGCAGCCGGGCAAGCAGCCTGGACGCCTCCTCGTGTCCCTGCTCGGGCAGGTCCACCCTGACCCGGAGCGGGTGGTTGACGACGGCGCGCATCGAGAAGGGGCGCCCCTCGCCGCTGGGGTCGAAGAAGTCGGCGAAGACGGGCCGGTCGAGCAGGCCGAGCCGGTCGGCCAGGGCGGGGCCCGGGTCGTTGGGAGAGCCCGACTGGCGGATGCGGGCGTCCAGTTCGCGGCGCATGGCGGTGTGCCCGTCCGTGGCGAGGCCCGCCTGGAGTGCGGCGAGCCCGGCGTGATCCCCTTCGAGGAGTTCGCGCAGTACGGGCACGGACGGGAAGCGTCCGTGCAGGGCGCGGTAGGGGCCGAGCAGTTGGGCCAGGGTGGTGGCGGCGCGCCGCGTGTCGACGGCTTCGAGGTCGCCGACCAGGCCTTCGGCGAGGAAGGCGGCGGCCTCGTCCGCGTCGGCGCAGTCCGCGTACAGATCGATGTCGTGCACGGACGCCGGATCGCCCGGCCTGACCACGATGTCGTACGTCTGGTCGGCACCGAGCGACGTGCCCGCCGCGCACACGGCGACGACCGCGCACTGTCCGGTCAGGGCGCCCAGGGCGAGCGACTCCGCCACCGGGCGCATGAGCCTGCCGGTCTTGCCCGCGCCGGACGGGCCCACAGCGAGCAGGGAGGTGCCGAGCACGGCGGGGTCGAGCGCGGCGGCGGCGGCGCGTACGGCGCGGGGATTGCGCTCGTCCTTCGCGAAACGGCCGATCCTGACCTGGCCGACGAGCAGGTCGTGCACGGCGCTGCGAGCGGGCAGGTCGCGCTGGCCCGAGGGGTGGGCCCAGGCGGCTGAACCCTGCCGGGCGACCGTGTCCACGAAGGTGGCAAGGGCGTTCGGGTCGGAACCGGCCGTGCGCCAGGCGTGGGCCACGCGGGCGCAGTCGACGTCGTTCATGCGTCCGCTGACCAGCTCGGCGGAGAGCAGGTCGGCCGACTTGTCGTGTCCCGCCGCGCGCAGTTCGGGCCAGTGGCCGTGCGCGGGGGCGTCGGCGGGACGGGGCGGGGTGACGGTCGGCCGCTGCCGTGCCGTCGCCGCTCTGCCGTCGCGGATCGCCTGCCACCATCCGCCGATGCGGGCGAAGGGCCACAGCACGGCGAGGGTGATCAGGATGTACAGGGTGTCGTTGACCACGCGCGAGTCGAAGATCTCGTAGCCCGCGACGAGCGCGATCAGGGAGAAGACGGGGTCGACCACGGGCAGCGGCCGCAGGTCGAACCCGAGGGCGCTCGGCCAGACGTAGACGAGGGCGCCGACCGCACCGACGGAGGCGATCACGGCACGGGCCGGTTGCGGGCGGCGCGTCACGAAGTGCCGGATCGCGTCGGGCCAGGCACCGAGCCGCCCGACGCTGTAGATCACCGCGCCGAAGACAAGACCGTCGTAGACCATCCGGGCGTCCGTGGCCTGCAACTTCTTGGGCGTGGCGCTGCCCGTCCACCACCAGTCGCCCGGCGTGAACAGCTTCAGCGGGACCCACTGGTAGGGGATGCTGCCCTGCCGCCACAGCGACCAGAACAGCAGACCGAGCAGGGCAGAGATGACCATGCCGACGGCCAGGCGCCGGGTGACTCCTTCGGTCTCGGACTCGGGCGCGGGCGGCCGGTAGCCGTAGCGCCAGATGCCCGGCGCCACCTCGGGGCGGGGCGCGGCGAGCCAGTCGGCGACGGATGAGGGGCGCTCGGCGCCGGGCGCCTTTCGGGGCATCGGCGGCGGCCCGGGGACGGTGGGCTGCGGCCCGGGGACGGTGGGCGGCGCCGCCGGGACCGCGGGTGCCGCCGGGACCGCGGGCGCCGCAGGCCGCGGCACCGGTGTGGCGTGTGTGCCGCGAGCGTCGTGCGTGCCCGTGCCTTCGGAGTCCATGGCCCTTCCCCCCTGACCTGCCGGTCTGTCGGTTCAGCCGTCAATCTAGTGCCCCCGCAGGGGGAGTTCACGAAATACGCGCCCGGGACCTGCGGGAACACCATGCCCCTTACCCGCCGCCGAAGGGGACGAAAGCCGCACCCCGCCCACCCGCCGCTATGTCCATCACGGACAACCGCCACGCCGAACAACTCCCCCGTGGAGCATGCCCGCCCCCACCCTCCGCCCCTAACCTGCGAAGAAAGCAAGCAAGAAAGCAAGCATTCGAGCGTCCGCCTCGCCCCACCCCCAGGAGCACCCCATGACCGCACTTCCGCAGGAGCGCCGCGTCGTCACCGCCATCCCCGGGCCGAAGTCTCAGGAGCTGCAGGCCCGCCGTACGGCCACGGTCGCCGGCGGCGTGGGTTCCGTGCTGCCCGTCTTCGCGGCGCGCGCGGCGGGCGGCATCATCGAGGACGTCGACGGCAACCGCTTCATCGACTTCGGCTCCGGCATCGCCGTGACGTCGGTCGGATCCAGCGCCGAGGCCGTCGTACGCCGTGCGAGCGCGCAGCTCGCCGACTTCACCCACACCTGTTTCATGGTCACGCCGTACGAGGGGTACGTCGCCGTCGCCGAGCAGCTCGCGGAGCTGACGCCGGGTGACCACGCCAAGAAGAGCGCCCTGTTCAACTCGGGCGCCGAGGCCGTCGAGAACGCCGTCAAGATCGCCCGTGCGCACACCAAGCGCCAGGCCGTCGTCGTCTTCGACCACGGCTACCACGGCCGTACGAACCTCACGATGGCGCTGACCAGCAAGAACATGCCGTACAAGAACGGCTTCGGGCCGTTCGCGCCCGAGGTCTACCGCGTCCCGGTGGCCTACGGCTACCGCTGGCCGACGGGCGAGGAGAACGCCGGGCCCGAGGCCGCCAAGCAGGTCATCGACCAGATCGGCAAGCAGGTCGGCGCGGAGAACGTGGCCGCGATCATCATCGAGCCGGTGCTCGGCGAGGGCGGCTTCATCGAGCCCGCGAAGGGCTTCCTGCCCGAGATCGTGAAGTACGCCAACGACAACGGCATCGTCTTCGTCGCGGACGAGATCCAGTCCGGCTTCTGCCGTACGGGCCAGTGGTTCGCGTGCGAGGACGAGGGCATCGTGCCCGACCTGATCACGACCGCCAAGGGCATCGCGGGCGGCCTGCCGCTCGCCGCCGTCACGGGCCGCGCCGAGATCATGGACGCCGCGCACTCCGGCGGCCTCGGCGGCACCTACGGAGGCAACCCGGTCGCCTGCGCCGGTGCGCTCGGCGCCATCGAGACGATGAAGGAGCTCGACCTCAACGCCAAGGCGAAGGCCATCGAGGCGACGATGAAGGCCCGCCTGGCCGCCATCGCGGAGAAGTACGACATCGTCGGCGACGTCCGCGGCCGTGGCGCGATGATCGCCATCGAGCTGGTCAAGGACCGCGCGTCCAAGGAGCCGAACCCCGAGGCGACGGCCGCGCTCGCCAAGGCCTGCCACGCGGAGGGCCTGCTCGTCCTGACCTGCGGCACGTACGGAAACGTCCTGCGCTTCCTGCCGCCGCTGGTCATCGGCGATGACCTGCTGTCCGAGGGCCTGGACATCATCGAGGCGGCGTTCACCCGCATCTGATCGCGCCCCTTCGCGGCCTTTCGCGGTCTTTCGCGGTCTTTCGCGGTCTTTCGTGGTCTTTCAGGAGCGCTCACCGGAGCCGGGATCACCCCAAAGGGGGAAAGATCCCGGCTCCGTATGTATACGCGTGCGCCCTGACGTGTACGTACCTCGTGCGGTGCCAGAGTCGTGACCTGGGGTGACCGTCAGGGCGTGTGAAGAAGGTGTGCGGGCCCCATGTCGGGTTCCTGTTCCGCCTGTCGGCCCGCCCCTACCTGACGTACGGTTTCTGCAGATGAGAGAAACACCCCGCCCACAGGGGACTGTGGGTGACACCGGGACGGAGCCTCCCCAGCCCCGTCTTGGTCGTGCCATCGCGCACACCCCCGGAGCTTCTGGCTTCGGAACTCCTCACCGATCGGATCGCCGCCCGCCCCACACCCCCCGGGGCGCGCGGCACACCGGTCAGGACGGCCGCCCCGGAACTACCCCCCCTGTTCCCGGGCGGCCGACCACTTTCCTCTTCCTCTTCTGCCTCTGCGCGCTGCTCTTCGCGCTCATCACCTGGCAAGTGCTTGCCGACGGCCCCCTCCGCGACGCGGACGAGCGGCTCGGCCCCTGGATCACCGGAAGCCGTCTCCCGGACGGCGCGGCGGAACTCCTCGCCGATCTGGGCGGAGTCACCGTCGCCGTGCCGTTCCTCGCCGTGGTCATCGCCTACGCGGGATGGCGCGCCCGCGCTGCCGGTACGTTCCGCTGGTGGCTGGCCCCGGTGGCCGCCGCCGTGGCCATGGCGGCGGTCCCGGCGCTCGTGATCCCGCTCAAGGAACTCATCGGCCGCACCGCCCCGCCCGGCATGGACGGCAGCGGCTACTACCCCTCGGGCCACACCGCCACCGCCATGGTCGCCTACGGCGGGGCGGCGCTGCTCCTGCTCCCCTACCTGCACGGCACGTACGCACGGCGTGAACTGCTCATCGCCTGCGCCCTGTTGAACTTCGGGGTCGGACTCGGGCTCGTGCGCCGCGGGTATCACTGGCCGCTGGACGTCGTCGCCAGCTGGTGCCTGTTCGGGATGGTGCTCCAGCTGATGGTGAGGGTGGTGGCGCGGTACGGACGCCGCGCCGAGGAAGAGGAGACGGACGCGGCTCAGCCGAAGTAGCCGTCGAAGTTCTTCGAGAACTCCCAGTTGTTGTGGCGGTCCCAGTTGATCGACCAGGTCATCAGGCCGCGCAGCCCCGGCCACGTGCCGTGCGTCTTGTACGAGCCGCAGTTGGTGCCCTTCGTCAGGCAGTCCAGGGACTTGTTGACCTCGGCCGTGGAGACATGGCCGTTGCCCGCGTTCGTCGAGGCGGGCATGCCCATGGCCACCTTCTCCGGAGGCAGCGCAGGGAAGACGTTGTTCGTGTCGCCCGCCACCGGGAAGCCCGTGAGCAGCATGTCGGTCATCGCGATGTGGAAGTCCGCGCCGCCCATGGAGTGGTACTGGCCGTCGAGGCCCATGATCGGGCCCGAGTTGTAGTCCTGGACGTGCAGCAGGGTGAGGTCGTCGCGCAGGGCGTGGATGACCGGGAGGTAGGCGCCGGCGCGCGGGTCCTGGCCGCCCCACTTGCCGGTTCCGTAGAACTGGTGGCCGAGCTGCACGAAGAAGGTCTCGGGGGCCATCGTGACCGTGAAACCGCTGCCGTACTTGGCCTTGAGGGTCTTGACGGCCGAGATGAGGTTCACGATCGACGGCGTCTTGGGGTTCTTGAAGTCCGTGTCGTCGGCGTTCAGCGAGAGGGAGTGGCCCTCGAAGTCGATGTCCAGGCCGTCGAGTCCGTACGCGTCGATGATCGCGGAGACCGACGAGACGAAGGTGTCGCGGGCCCGGGTGGTGGTCAGCTGGACCTGGCCGTTCTGGCCGCCGATGGAGATCAGGACCTTCTTGCCCGCCGCCTGCTTGGCCTTGACCGCGGCCTTGAACTCGTCCTTGGACTCGACGCCCGGGCACTCGGCCTGCGGACAGAGGCTGAAGCGGATGTCGCCGGACGTGGCGGAGGTCGGCTCTCCGAAGGCGAGGTCGATGATGTCCCAGCTGTCGGGGACGTCCGAGAGCCGCGTGTAGCCGGACCCGTTGGCGAAGCTCGTGTGCAGATAGCCGACCAGGGCGTGGCCGGCGGCGGCCTTCGGCACCGGCCCCGTCGAGGGCCCCGTCGAGGAGGCCGTCGAGGTGCCCGCCGACGCCTCGGCGGCGAGCAGGCCGGACGCGGCGAGCGCGCAGGCCGTGGCCGCTGCCACGGTGAGACGTCTGATGCGGCGCGTGAGGGGACGCCTGAGAGAACGCCTGAGGGAACGCGGCGATGAACGGTCCACAACTGCCTCCGGGCATGGGGCGATGGGAGGGTGGGCCGCTCAATTTGGTCCAGACCAATCAAGTTGTCAAGGTCTCGTCAAGGACCGTCCATCAAGAACCGTCCGTCAAGAACTACTCCTCCCTCGGCTCCTCCCTCGGCTCCTCCCGCGACTCCTCCGGCTGCTCCCGCGGCGCCAGCTGCGCCGCCGCCTCGTGCATCGCGAGTTCGAGAAGTGCCGGATCCGTCAGCGTGCCCGACCCATCGGGCGGGACCAGCCAGCGGACGCCGCCCGTGGAACGCCCCGGGTAGGGCACCACGATCCAGGTGCCGAGGCCCGCGCCGCGCACCCCCGTGCCGATCCAGCGGGCCACCGTGCCCGCGGGCACGAAGAACCCCATGCGGGAGTCGCCGAAGTCGGCGAGTACCGGGCCCGGACGGTCGATGCAGCAGGTCAGTACGTCGAGCGTGGGATATCCGAGTTCACCGGGAAGGATCAGTACGTCCCAGAGCTTGCCCGCAGGAAGGAGCGCGACCCCCATGGGGTTGCGCTCCCATTCCCAGCGGCAGGCATCCGGTTCCGGCGCCACCGACACAAGCCATTCGACCGCCGACTTCGCCTCCGAGCCAGTCATGGCGGGGCCTCCCTCTCTCCTGTGCAACAGCTGTGCTTGCTTGTCACAGGAGAGAGGGGGCTCGGACCGGAGCATTACGCGGGTTCCGGGAACTTGTTGACGAACCGTCGATAGAGCGAGCCCCGGGGCCGGTCGAAGTGGTCAGCTGTCGAAGCCCAGGCCCAGCTTGTCCATCGTCTTCAGCCACAGATTGCGCCTGCCGCCGTTCTCGTCCGCCCTGGCCAGGGACCACTTGGTCAGAGCGACGCCCGTCCACGCGAACGGCTCGGGCGGGAACGGCAGCGGCTTCGTACGCACCATCTCCAAGGACGTACGTTCCGTGCGCTCGCCGGAGAGCAGGTCCAGCATGACGTCGGCGCCGAAACGGGTGGCCCCGACACCGAGCCCCGTGTAGCCCGCCGCGTACGCGACCCGCCCCGCGTGGGCCGTGCCGAAGAACGCCGAGAAGCGCGAGCACGTGTCGATCGCGCCGCCCCACGCGTGCGTGAACCGGACCCCCTCCAACTGCGGGAAGCAGGTGAAGAAGTGGCCCGCCAGCTTCGCGTACGTCTCGGGGCGGTCGTCGTGCTCGGCCCGCAGCTTGCCGCCGAAGGGGTAGATCGCGTCGTAGCCGCCCCAGAGGATGCGATTGTCGGCGGAGAGCCGGAAGTAATGGAACTGGTTGGCGCTGTCGCCGAGCCCCTGGCGGTTCTTCCAGCCGATCGCCGACAGTTGCTCCTCGGTCAGCGGCTCCGTCATCAGGGCGTAGTCGTAGACCGGGACCGTGTACGCCCGCACGCGTTTGACCAGCGAGGGGAAGATGTTCGTGGCGAGCGCGACCTGGCGGGCGCGGATCCGGCCGTACGGGGTGCGTACGGCCATCCCGGCGCCGGACGAGACGAGTGCGAGCGCCGGCGTGTGCTCGTAGACGCGTACGCCCTTCTCCAGACAGGCCCGCTTGAGGCCCCAGGCCAGCTTCGCCGGGTGGAGCATGGCGACTCCCTCGCGGTCCCAGAGGCCGCCGAGGAAGGTCGGTGAGTCGACGTGTGCGCGCAAGGCGTCCGCGTCGAGCAGCTCGGAGCCGTCGGCGAGGCCGTGCTCCGCCATCTCCTCGTACACCTCGCGCAGTTCGGTGAGCTGATGGGGCCGCGTGGCCACGTCGATCTCGCCGGTGCGCTCGAAGTCGCAGTCGATGGAGTAGCGCTTGACGGCCGCCTCGATCTCGTCGAGGTTGCGGGCGCCGAGCTCCTCCAGCTTCGCGATCTCGCCGGGCCAGCGGGACAGGCCGTTGGAGACGCCGTGCGTGAGGGACGCGGCGCAGAAGCCGCCGTTGCGGCCGGAGGCGGCCCAGCCCGCCTCGCGGCCCTCGACCAGGACCACCTCGCGGTGCGGGTCGCGCTCCTTGGCGATCAGCGCGGTCCACAGGCCGCTGTAGCCGCCGCCGACGACAAGCAGGTCGCACTGCTCGTCGCCGGTGAGGGCGGGCTCGGCGCGGGGTTTGCCGGGGTCGTCCAGCCAGTACGAGAGGGGCTGGGCGTCGGAGAGCGACTTGGTCCAACGGGTCATGGCGCCTGGGGCCATGATTTCCACTCCTTCAGAATGCGCGGGGTTGGTTCTCAATTGGCTTGCTTGTTGCGGCGCTTCGAGACGATCATCCCGCCGAGCACCAGGATCACGGCGACGAGGAACATCGCCGTACCGATCACATTGATCTGAACGGGCGTACCGCGCTGCGCCGATCCCCAGACGAACATGGGGAACGTCACGGTCGAGCCCGCGTTGAAATTCGTGATGATGAAGTCGTCGAAGGAGAGCGCGAAGGCGAGCAGCGCGCCCGCCGCGATTCCCGGTGCGGCGATCGGCAGCGTGACCCGGACGAAGGTCTGCACGGGGCCCGCGTAGAGGTCCTGCGCGGCCTGTTCCAGGCGTGGGTCCATGGACATCACGCGCGCCTTGACGGCGGTCACCACGAAACTGAGGCAGAACATGATGTGGGCGATGAGAATCGTCCAGAAGCCGAGCTGCGCGCCCATGTTGAGGAAGAGCGTGAGCAGCGAGGCGGCCATGACGACCTCGGGCATCGCCATCGGCAGGAAGATCAGCGAGCTGACCGCGCCGCGCGCCCGGAAGCGGTAGCGCACGAGCGCGAAGGCGATCATCGTGCCGAGCACGGTCGCGCCGATCGTCGCCCAGGCCGCGATCTGCAGGCTCAAGCTGAGCGAACCGCACATGTCGGCGACGCCGCAGGGGTCCTTCCAGGCGTCGAGCGAGAATTCCTGCCAGGCGTAATTGAAGCGCCCCTTCGGCTTGTTGAAGGAGAACACCGTCACGACGACGTTCGGGAGCAGCAGATACGCGAGCGTGAGGAGACCCGCGATGACGACGAATTTGCCGCGGAGCCAGCGGAAGAAGGCAGCCATCAGACGAGATCCTCCGTCCCGGACTTACGGATGTAGAAAGTGACCATGACGAGGATCGCCGCCATCAGGATGAAGGAGAGAGCCGCGGCCGTCGGGTAGTCCAGAATGCGCAGGAACTGCGTCTGGATGACGTTGCCGACCATGCGGGTGTCGGTGGAGCCGAGCAGATCCGCGTTGACGTAGTCGCCCGCCGCCGGGATGAAGGTGAGCAGCGTTCCGGAGACGACGCCCGGCATGGAGAGCGGGAAGGTCACCTTGCGGAAGGTCGTGGACGGCTTCGCGTAGAGGTCGCCCGCCGCCTCGTGCAGCCTGCCGTCGATGCGTTCGAGCGAGGTGTAGAGCGGCAGGATCATGAACGGCAGGAAGTTGTACGTGAGTCCGCAGATCACCGCGAGGGGGGTGGCAAGGACCCGGTCGCCGTCCGTGACGCCGAGCCAGCTGGTGACGTCCAGGACGTGCAGCGTGTTGAGGGCGCCCACGACGGGGCCGCCGTCCGCGAGGATCGTCTTCCACGCCAGCGTACGGATGAGGAAGCTGGTGAAGAACGGCGCGATGACCAGGACCAGGATGAGGTTGCGCCAGCGGCCCGCGCGGAACGCGATCAGATACGCGAGCGGGTAGCCGAGCAGCAGACACAGGATCGTGGCGGCGCCCGCGTACAGCACCGAGCGCAGGAACTGCGGCCAGTAGTCGCTCAGGGCGTCCCAGTAGGTGGCGAAGTGCCAGGTGACCTTGAAGCCGTCTTCCAGGGAGCCGGTCTGGACGGACGTCGACGCCTGGTAGACCAGCGGCAGCGCGAAGAAGACGACGAGCCAGAGGATGCCGGGGAGCAGCAGCCAGTAGGGGACGAGGCGGCCGCGCTTGCGGACCTTGCGCGGAGCCTCGTCCGGCTCTTTCGTCGGCGGCGTCGCGTCGGTGAGGGTCGTCGTCATGCGGAGGCGTCCTCCTCGACCTTCTCGACTCCCGCGTCGATGTCCTGGGCGGGGTCGAGGCCGAAGGTGTGGGCCGGGTTCCAGTGCAGGACGACGTCGACGCCGGGGACCAGGCGGGTGTCGCGCTCGATGTTCTGGGCGTAGACCTCGAACGCGTCGCAGCGCGGGCTGTTGATGACGTACTGCGTCGACACACCGATGAAGCTGCTGTCGGCGATGCGGCCCGTGATGCGATTGCGCCCCTCGGGGATCCGCCCCGCGTCGTCGGCGTGCGTGAGGGAGATCTTCTCGGGGCGTACGCCGAGGATGACCTTGCCGCCGGTGCCGGTGGGCGCCGTACATCGCGCGGCGGGCAGCGTGAGCTTGCCGTCGCCTGCCTTGAGGGTGAGGTCGTCGCCGCTGCGGCCTGCGATCTCGGCCTCTATGAAGTTCGACGTGCCGAGGAAGTTGGCGACGAAGGTGGTGCGGGGGTTCTCGTAGAGGTCGGCGGGTGCGCCGAGCTGTTCGACACCGCCCGCGTTCATCACCGCGACCTGGTCGGCCATCGTCATGGCCTCCTCCTGGTCGTGCGTGACGTGGATGAAGGTGATGCCCACCTCGGTCTGGATGCGCTTGAGTTCGAGCTGCATCTGGCGGCGCAGCTTGAGGTCGAGTGCGCCGAGCGGCTCGTCCAGGAGCAGCACCTTGGGGTGGTTGATCAGGGCGCGGGCGACGGCGACGCGCTGCTGCTGGCCGCCGGAGAGCTGGTGCGGCTTCTTGCGGGCCTGCTCGCCGAGCTGGACGAGGTCGAGCATCTCGCCGACCTGGCCCTTCACCGACTTGATGCCGCGTCGGCGCAGGCCGAAGGCGACGTTCTCGAAGATGTCGAGGTGCGGGAAGAGCGCGTACGACTGGAAGACGGTGTTGACGGGCCGCTTGTACGGCGGCAGCGCCGTGACGTCCTGCTCGCCCAGGTGCACGGTGCCCGAGCTGGGCTCCTCAAGGCCGGCGATCATGCGGAGCGTGGTGGTCTTGCCACAGCCGGACGCGCCGAGCAGCGCGAAGAAGGAGCCCTGCGGCACGGTGAGGTCGAGCGGCCGTACGGCGGTGAAGGAGCCGTACGTCTTGCTGATCCCGGTGAGGCGGACGTCGCCGCCGTGTTCTGTAGCAGTCGTCATGGTGCGTCCAGGGGGTCGAGGGGAAAGTCGAGGGACTGCGGGGAGTACAGGGCCACGGGGAGTGTCAGGCACCGGTCAGCTTGGCGAACTTCTCCTCGTACGCCGTCTCTTCCTTCGGCGTCAGCGAGCGGAACCCGTGGGACTTCGCGGCCATCTCCTTGTCCGGCAGGATCAGCGGGTTCGCCGCGGCCTCCTTGTCGAGCTTCGCCAGCTCGGGGCGCACACCGTCCACGGGGCACACGTAGTTGATGTACGCGGCGAGGCGCGCGGCGGGCTCGGGCTCGTAGTAGTAGTCGATGAGCCGTTCGGCGTTGCGCTTGTGGCGCGCCTTGTTCGGGACGAGCAGGTTGTCCGTGGACGTGATGTAGCCCTGGTCGGGGATGTGGAAGGCGATGTCGGGGTTGTCGGCCTGGAGCTGGACGATGTCGCCCGCCCAGCCGAGACACGCGGCGAGGTCGCCCTTGTCGAGGTCCGACGTGTAGTCGTTGCCCGTGAAGCGGCGGATCTGCTTTTTGTCGACGGCCTTCTGGAGGCGGGCGATGGCCGCGTCGAAGTCGTCGTCGGTGAACTTCGCCGGGTCCTTGCCCAGGTCGATGAGCGTCATGCCGACGCTGTCGCGCATCTCGGAGAGGAAGCCGACGCGCCCCTTGAGCTTGGGGTTGTCCAGGAGCTGCGACACGGAGGTGATGTCTTCGCCGTCGGTCGCCTTCTTGTTGTACGCGATGACGGTGGAGATGCCGGTCCAGGGGTACGAGTAGGACCGCCCCGGGTCCCAGTCCGGGTCGCGGAACTGGGCGGACAGGTTGGTGTACGCGTGCGGCAGGTTGGCCGGGTCCAGTTTCTGGACCCAGCCGAAGCGGATGAGCCGGGCCGCAAGCCAGTCCGTGACGCAGATGAGGTCACGGCCTGTTTCCTGGCCCGCCGCGAGCTGCGGCTTGATCTTCCCGAAGAACTCGACGTTGTCGTTGATGTCCTCGGTGTACTTGACCTTGATCCCGGTGCGCTTGGTGAACGCGTCCAGGGTGGGCCGGCGTTGATCGTCGTCGACGTCCATGTACTCGGTCCAGTTGGAGAAGCTGATCTGCTTCTCCTTGGCCGAGTGGTCGTCGGACGAGACGTCGCCCTGCCCCTTGCTCGCTGCCGGGATCCCGCAGGCGCTGAGTGCGCCGAGACCGCCGACGGCGAGCGCGCCGCCCGCGGAGGCGCGCAGCAGGGAACGGCGGGTGAGAGAGGCCCGGCCGTTCCTGAGGCTGCGGTGCATGGCGGCCAGTTGGGCCGGGGAGAGGGGGTCGGGCTCGTACTGCTCCATGCGCTTGGTTGCCCTTTCGGGAGGATGGGCGGCCACTGGTCGGGCGGCCTTCCAGCTGTCGGCTATCGGTCCCCGAAGATCGTGCGGTGCCAGTCCTTGCGGACGACCGCGGTGTTGTCGAACATGACGTGCTTGATCTGGGTGTACTCCTCGAAGGAGTAGGCGGACATGTCCTTTCCGTAGCCGGATGCCTTGTATCCGCCGTGCGGCATCTCGCTGAGGATCGGGATGTGGTCGTTGACCCACACACAGCCCGCCTTGATCTCGCGCGTCGCCCGGTTGGCACGGAAGACGTCGCGGCTCCAGGCGGAGGCGGCGAGACCGTACGGAGTGTCGTTCGCGAGCCTGATGCCTTCGTCGTCGGAGTCGAAGGGCAGCACGACGAGCACCGGACCGAAGATCTCGGCCTGCACGATCTCGCTGTCCTGCGCCGCGTCGGCGATGAGGGTGGGCTTGTAGAAGGCCCCGGGGTGGTCGGGCGCCTCGCCACCGGTGACCACGCGCGCGTAGGAGCGCGCCCGGTCGACGAAACCGGCGACGCGGTCGCGGTGGACGTGCGAGATGAGCGGCCCGAGGTCGGTGTCCTCGGCGAAGGGATCACCGAGCCGGACACTCTCCATGAGCTCGGCGACGCCCTCTACGAAGGCGTCGTAGAGCGGCCGTTGGACGTACGCGCGCGTGGCGGCCGTGCAGTCCTGCCCGGTGTTGATGAGCGCGCCCGCGACCGCGCCGTGCACGGCGGCTTCGAGGTCGGCGTCGTCGAAGACGACGAACGGCGCCTTGCCGCCGAGCTCCAGATGCAGCCGCTTCACGGTGGAGGTGGCGATCTCGGCCACGCGCTTGCCGACGGCGGTGGACCCGGTGAAGGAGGTCATGGCGACGTCGGGGTGCCCCACGAGCCGCTCGCCCGCGTCGCGTCCGGCGCCGCTGATGATGTTGACGACACCGTCGGGGATGCCCGCATCGGTGGCCGCCCGCGCGAAGAGGAGCGAGGTGAAGGGGGTGAGCTCGGCGGGCTTGAGGACGATCGTGTTGCCCGCGGCGATGGCGGGAAGCACCTTCCAGGCGGCCATCTGGAGGGGATAGTTCCAGGGCGCGATGGACCCGACGACACCGATGGGCTCACGCCGTACGTACGAGGTGTGGTCGCCGGAGTACTCACCGGCCGACTGGCCCTGCAGATGCCGGGCCGCTCCCGCGAAGAAGGCCGCGTTGTCGACGGAGCCCGGTACGTCGAACTCCCGGCTGAGCTTGATCGGCTTGCCGCACTGGAGCGACTCGGCCTGCGCGAACTCCTCGGCGCGCTCGGCCAGCACGCCCGCGAAGCGGTGCATGGCGTCGGAGCGCTCGCCGGGGGTCGCGCCCGCCCACCCGGGGAAGGCGTGCGCGGCGGCGGCGACAGCGGTGTCGACGTCCTTCTCGCCCGCGAGTTCGTAACGGTGGACCTCGTCGCCGGTGGCCGGGTCGACGACGGCGTGCGTGCGCCCCGATGTGCCCTGGGTCAGCCGTCCCGCGATGTACTGCGCGCCTGCCGCGAAGTGGTCCTGCGCCTGGAAGTTGTGCATGACGCTCTCCTCCGCCGTCGTCCCCGTCCCAGGGGTCGGCGTAGCTCCAGATCGATTTGAGTGCCGATCCTGACAGAGCAGTGGTACTCCAACAAGTGATTCCGTTGTTGCCTTTTGGTTACGCGACGGAATCTGTCGACCAGGTGTCGAGTCGTCCTGGAAAACCCAGGACGGAGTGTCAGTGGTGCGTGCCAGACTCGCGTGCATGACGAAGATCGACTCGGTGGACGCGCTGGTCCGCGCGGTGCGTGCGGGGGAACAGGTCGAGTACCTGCACTTCTGGGGTCACACCCCGCGCCGGGACGGGTCGCTCGGCGCGAGCTGCTTCAGCCAGTGGTGGCAGTCGCCGTTCACCGTGGACGGCGTGGAGTACGGGACGGCCGAGCACTGGATGATGGCCGCCAAGGCCCGCCTCTTCGCCGAC
This sequence comes from Streptomyces sp. NPDC031274, assembly GCF_055570235.1. Classification (NCBI taxonomy): domain Bacteria; kingdom Bacillati; phylum Actinomycetota; class Actinomycetes; order Kitasatosporales; family Streptomycetaceae; genus Streptomyces; species Streptomyces sp. NPDC031274. The sequence goes on from NZ_JBVIHP010000005.1 coordinate 66,392, forward strand.
CCGGAGGCCGAGACCGCGGCCCTCACCGCGCGGACACCCGCCGAGGCGAAGAAGGCGGGGCGCCTGGTGCGGGGCTTCGACGAGGCGATATGGGAGCGGGAGCGGTTCAGGATCGTGGTCGAGGGCAGCGTCCACAAGTTCGCGTCGACCGATGCGCTCCGCTCGTTCCTGGTCGGCACGGGGTCGCGGGTCCTTGTCGAGGCGAGCCCGATGGACCGCGTCTGGGGCATCGGCCTGGCGGCCGACGATGAGCGGGCCCAGGAGCCGGAGAAGTGGCGGGGGCTGAATTTGCTGGGGTTCGCGTTGATGGAGGCGCGGGAGCGGTTGCGCTAGGCGGGGGCTTTGGGGCGGACCCTGCCCGTACGCCCACCAGATGATTACGCGGGGCAATCGGGCGGGTGGGCGGGAGACATCCGCCGCGAAGCGGGCGGTTCAGGCCGACGCAGAAGGCGCCCCCGCCAGTACAAAGCAGGTCAGGGGCTGACGGCCCCGGAGACGGAGGTCGAGTAACCGCCCTCCCCCGAAGCCCCGTCCTCCTCGAACGCGTCGTCCGGCGTCACGATCAGCACCACCAGCAACGCCACCGCCAGGACGATGCCCGCGACACCGCAGATGATCCCGGCCAGCGCCTGCCCGGAGTTCGTCGCCTCGCCGCGCCGCGCCCTGCCGCGCCCGATCGCCCCGAAGATGATCGCGAGGATGCCGAGCACGATCGCCAAGGGCCACAGGCAGAAACCGGCGGCCGCGATGATCCCGAGGACAAGGGCGGTCACGCCCATCCCGTTGGCGGGCGTCATCGGCATCGCGGGCCAGCCGTACCCGGGCGGGCCCTGCCCCTGGTAGCCCTGATAGCCCTGGTAGCCCTGGTGGCCGCCCGGAAACTCGGGGTAGCCGTACGGCATCTGACCCGGCCCCTCGGGCCCGACCGGAGGCGGCGGCACCGGCTCACCACCCGCCGGATGACCCGCCGGAGGACCCACTGGAGGCGCATAGGGCCCGGCACCGGCACCGGCACCCGGCCCCGTCCCCGTCCCCGGAACAGGAGCGGCGGGCGTCGACTGCTCGTGCGCAGACGGCGCGTACGGCGCCGCCCAAGGATTCCGCTTCTCCAGCGGCACCGACCCCGAACCCGGCCCTGGCCCCGCCTCATCCGCCGGCGGAGCCCAAGGGTCCCGCCCCTCGGACGCACCCGACCCCGCCGAACCGTCGGACATGCCGCGCTCACCTCTTTCGTACGTTCCGTCATGCTACGGCCACCGCCCTCGGCCGAAGCCTCCGGCCTAGGATGATCCCGACTTACCCGATCAGCCGATCACATCCGTTCCTGGGGAGGAAACCGTGACCGATCCGAGCAGCGCCCGCGACCAGCCACGCGACCAGCGCGACACGCACGACCGACGCGACCCGCATGCCTTCATCGCCGGACTGCCCAAGGCGGAACTGCATGTGCACCATGTCGGCTCGGCATCCCCCCGCATCGTCTCGGCCCTCTCCGCCCGCCACCCCGACTCCACGGTGCCCACCGACGTGGAGGCCCTCGCCGACTTCTTCACGTTCACGGACTTCGCCCACTTCATCCAGGTGTACCTCTCGGTCGTGGACCTGGTCCGCACCCCGGACGACGTGCGGCTGCTCACGTACGAGATCGCCCGCGACATGGCCCGGCAGAACATCCGCTACGCCGAGCTGACCGTCACCCCCTTCAGCTCCGTGCGCCGCGGCATCGACGACCGCGCCTTCATGGACGCCATCGAGGACGCCCGCAAGGGCGCCGAGGCCGAGTTCGGTGTCGTACTGCGCTGGTGCTTCGACATCCCGGGCGAGGCGGGGCTCGAATCCGCCGAGGAGACGGTGCGGCTCGCGACCACCGACACGCTGCGCCCCGAGGGCCTGGTCTCCTTCGGGCTCGGCGGGCCGGAGATCGGCGTGGCCCGGCCGCAGTTCAAGCCCTACTTCGACCGCGCGATCGCGGCCGGCCTGCACTCCGTCCCGCACGCGGGCGAGACCACGGGGCCCGGCACCATCTGGGACGCCCTCACCCATCTGCGCGCCGAGCGCATCGGCCACGGCACAAGCGCCGCCCAGGACCCGGGGCTCCTCGCCCACCTCGCCGAGCACCGCATCCCGCTCGAGGTCTGCCCGACGTCGAACATCGCGACCCGCGCCGTCGCCACCCTCGACGAGCACCCCCTCAAGCAGTTCGTCGCCGCCGGGGTCCCGGTCACCATCAACTCCGACGACCCGCCCATGTTCGGCACCGACCTCAACAACGAGTACGCGGTCGCCGCCCGCCTTCTCGACCTCGACGAGCGAGGCGTCGCGGACCTGGCGAAGAACGCCGTCGAGGCCTCCTTCCTCGACCCGGCGGGCAAGGCGAAGCTGGTCGCGGAGATCGACACGTACACGCGGACCTGGCTCGCTCCCTAGGTCCGGCACCACGACCGGCACCACAATGGGCCCATGCGCACCGTGACAGCCGTGGCCCACCGAGGCGATCCCTACCGCGTCCGCGAGAACACCCTGCCGTCCCTGCGCTCCGCGCTGGAGCGGGGTGCGGACGCGGTGGAGATCGACGTCCGTCTCAGCCGTGACGGCGTCCCCGTCCTGCTGCACGACGCGACCCTCAAACGCCTGTGGGACATCGACCGCCCCCTTTCCACGCTCTCCGCGGACGAGGTGCGCGGCCTCACCGACGGCGGCGTACCCACCCTGGAGGAGGCCGTCGCGGCGACCGAAGGGCGTCGGCTCATGGTGGATCTGCCGGGCGCGACGCCGCAGTCCGTGCGCGCGGTCGTCGGCGCCGTCGCCGACTGCGGGGCGGCGGAACGGACGTACTACTGCGCGGGCGCCCGGACGATGCTCGCGGTGCGCGCGGCGGATCCCGCCGCCGAGATCGCTCTGACCTGGACGAGTCTCGCCCCGCCGCGCCGCGCCGTGCTCGACGCCGTCAAGCCCCGCTGGCTCAACTACCGCTTCTCTCTGCTCCACCGCGAACTGGCCGTCCAGGTGCGGCGTCAGGGGCTCCTCGTCTCGGCGTGGACCCCGGACACGAAGCGCTCGATGCGCCGCCTCCTCGACATCGGCGTCGACTCGATCACGACCAACCGCGTCGACACGCTGCACGCCTTGCTCGCACGGCCTGGCGGCGCACTCTCGTAGCCGGACGATCCCTCAACTAGCTTGTGGGATATGGGGAACAGCGAGTACGACAAGCACGAAGAGCCGCTCTTCGTGTACGAGCGCGACGAGCGGGGCTACCGCGGCCACCGGCTCAATCCGCGGCATCCCGTCGGCCGCATGCTGACCATCGCTCTGGTGGTCGGCATCGTCCTCGTCATTCTGCTGATGTCGACGTGACGGCCGCCCCTGCCCGAGGGGCGCCTGCGGCATAGCCCGGCGGTGGTTGCTGGACCCGATCGAGGCTTTCGGCACCTGGGCCTGGGCCGGCGCCTGGGCCTTCGACCATGGTGACGAGGTGATGGCGGCACAGGAGCACGCCGACCGTCCGACGGGCGAGGCCCCCCTAGGGGAGGCAGGGCCAAAACCCCTTACGTGTATGGGTGTTGACCCCTCAGGGGGGCACCGGCCCCCGCCCTCCCCAGTGAGGATCCGCCCCGCACGGCCGATCACCAGGATGGACAGCACGAGTTCCGCACCGCAGCCCACCTGGAGTCCCACCGTGCAGTTGCGCACCCGCACCGCCCGCACCGCTCTCGCCACCGCCCTGGTCCTCGGCCTCACCGGCGTCGCGACCGCCCCCGCCCTCGCCCACTCCCACTCCCACGCCCACACGTCGGCCGTGACGGCGTCCACCGATGCCTCCGCGCCCGACGGCAAGGCGCTGCGCGACGCGATCAAGGGGCTCCCGAACGCCGACGCGACCGCCGCTCTCGTCCGTGTCGGTGGCCCGGCGGGGACCTGGCGCGGCAGTTCCGGCGTGCACGACCTGGTCACGGGGCGGAAGGCCGATCCGCACGGGCGCTTCCGCGCCGGGTCGATAACCAAGATCGTGACCGCGGCCGTGGCGCTCCAGCTTGCCGCCGATGGCGATCTCGACCTCGACAAGCCGGTGCAGCACTACATGCCGGACTTGTTCCCGAAGCAGGAGGACAAGGAGAAGGAGTTCAAGCCCATCCCCGTCCGCAGCCTCCTCAACTACACCAGCGGCCTGAAGTCCGGCGACGGCTTCGACGACGAATACGCCCACCGCTACGACACGCTGGAGCCGCAGAAGGTCGTCGCGTCGGCCATCGCCAAGGGGCCCGAGCACGCCCCCGGCGCCCAGCAGCACTACCGCAACATCGGCTACACCGTGCTCGGCCTGCTGATCGAGCGGATCACCGACGACTCGTTCGCCGACCAGGCGGACCTGCGGATCTTCAGACCCCTCCACCTGCACGACACCTACTTTCCCGGCGCCGATCCCCGCATCCGCGGCCCGCACAACCGCGGCTACCAGAGCATGAAGCAGCCGGACGGCACCACGCGCCTGGTCGACGTCACCGAGTGGAACCAGTTCGACCGTTTCGCGGCGGGCGACATGATCTCCTCCACCGCCGACCTGGAGGCCTTCACGCAGGCGCTGTTCGGCGGAGAGGTGGTGCCCGAGGCCCAGTTGAAGGAGATGTTCACCCTGCCGAAGCTGGGGCCGGGCATCCCGGAAGCCACGTTCGGCGCCGGGCTCCAGCGGTTCGAGGTCGGCGGCCAGGTGATCTGGCTCAAGACCGGCTCCCGCTACGGCTATACGAACATCATCGCTTCCACCGAGAACGGCTCACGCACCCTTGTCCACTCGGTCAACGCGACCGACGCCAAGGGCACGGACATGAACCCGATCGCGGAGCGGATCGCCCTGGCCGCCTTCAGCCCACGCCCGTCATCCTCGCGAACACGGTGACGTTGTCGGGGTAGTAATGCCGGTCCGCGTCGAAATCGCCGCCACAGGTGATCAGGCGCAGACCCGCGTGGTCGATGTCCCCGTACACCTTCAGGGTGGGGAATTCCTTCTTCGGGTACTCCTCGACACGGTCCACCGTGAAAGTGACCGTCTTCCCGTCCTCGCGCGTCACCTCGACGGTGTCTCCGGCCTTCATCGTCTTCAGCCCCTTGAAGACCGCGTCCGCGCCGTTCCAGGTCACGTGTCCGGCGATCACCGCGGGCCCCCGAGAGCCGGGGGTGGGGCCGGGCTCGTACCAGCCCGCCAGTTCGGGGTTCTTCGGCGTCGTCATCGCCCCGTCCCCGTTCTGCCCCAGCGTCTCCAGCTCGCTCGACACGCCGAGGGAGGGGATGACAACCCGCTCGGGCACCGACCGGGCCAGGTCGGTGGCAGCTTGACCCGACCCCGTGGCCGGTGTCCTGCCGCCCTCTTCCGCGCCGCCCCCGTCCGCCCCCCGATCAGCGCTCCGATCCGCGCTCCGGGCCGGGGTCGCCCGCGGGGCAGCCGTGTCCTGGCCCGCGCATGCGCTGAGCAGCAGAGCCGTCGCGAAGACGGCGATCACGGGGGCGCAGGTACGCCGGACCGAGCCCGAGCGGCTCACTGGGCATCCCCGTTCTTCGCGACCGTGGCCGTGACCGCGGCGACGGGCGCGGGCGTCATCCGTCGACGCACCAGAACCAGCACACCGGCGGCCGCCACCGACGCGGCCCCGGCGCCACCGATCACGGCAACGGGGTTCGTGCCCTGACCGTTGCCGCCACCGGTCTCGACTCCGCCGACGGGGACGGAACCGACCGCCGCGCCCTTGACCACACCGCAGTCGGTCGGAGCGGTGGCCTCCTGGGGAAGCTTCGGGTCGAGTTCGCTCTTGCCCGCGCCCTCGAAGTCGTACGTGCCGTTGTCGTTGCGGTCGACGCCGTGCTGCACGATGTGCAGGTCCTTGATGTGGTCCACCACGTCCTGCCCGACGGTGATGGTCCGCTTGTAGGAGACCTTGCCCTGCGCGTCGGCCACCGGCATCCGGTCCACGGCGAGTCCGCTGCCCGCGTCGGTGCCCCCGGAGACGGTCAGCGAGATGTTGATGTCGCCGTAGTGGACGGTGGCCTCGGTGTTGTCGAGGATGCCGTCGCCGTTGGTGTCGTCGCCGTCGTCGGGGCACTGGAAGTCGTGCCCGTCGGTGGATCCGTGCAGGTGCTGCGCGGAGGGCTGCCCCGGCACCATGCCCTCGGACTTGATCCACACGGTCAGCGCGTTGCCGCGCAGGCTCAGGAGGGCCGTCCCCGTGGAACCGGAGTCGTTCAGCTGCGCCAGGTCGATCTGGTAGGCCGGGGTGTCCGCCGCGAACACCGGGGACGAGACGGCCACGGTGAGGAGGGCGACGGGCAGAGCGGCGAGCGCCGCGAGAAGGCCGGTTCGCTTGGGCATCACGTTCGTTCCTATTCCGCGGCGCCCGAACGGGACGGCCGCACGTCGCAGTTACCTATGGAACGCAAGGCGACTCCTGGGTGTTCAAAGCGAGGGAGTGCTCACCGGCGGAGGCCGCGCCGCGCGTTGCCAGAGCGATACAGTCGCCGGGCCGGACGGGACGCCTGGAAGGCTGTGCGCCGACGGAGCTGCCAGAGGCGACAGAGCCGACGGAGCCGACAGAGCTGATGGAGAAGAGAGTTGCCATGGCGGCCGGATGGGATTGGGACGGCGACGAGAACCTGCTGCGGTTCCACGCCCCATCCGAATGGGACGCCGCACATGAGCGCGGCAGAGTCCACCGCATGGGCTCCGCGGCGATCGGCCTCGCCTTCAACTGCCCCCTGACCGAGGCCTCGCCCCGCATCGTCAAGGCGATGCGCTTGCCGGACAGGGCGGAGCAAGGCTTCGCGTTCACCGCGGCCGGAGCAGCCGCCCGGCTCAACGGCGAACTGACGCCGGAGCTGTACGAGGCGCTGCGCGCGGAAGGGCACGCGGGCCTCGCCGGAGACGCCATCGACGACACCCTGACCTTCGTACCGTTCCGCGAGCTGCCGCCCTGGCTCAAGTGGCGAAAGGTGTGGACGGGAGTGCGGGACACGCTGGTGGGCCGGTGGATCCGGTCGGTGGAGGCAATCGGGGACGCCTGTCAGTCCCTGCGCCGAAACCGCTCCTGAACGGCGGGCCCGCGATCTGAACAGTGAACGCCGCTCCTGAACAGCGGGCACGCGACCCTGAACAGCGGACGCCACTCCCGGCCAGCGGGCACGCGATCCTGAACAGTGAACGCCGCTCCAGACCAGCGGGCACCCGCTCCCTGACCTGCGGCGTCCCTACAGCCCCGCGATCGCGTTCCACCTCTTCGCGAACTCCGTCCGCTCCTCCGACGTGATGTCCCGCGCGATCGCGAGCCGCTTCCGCATCACGTCGTCCGGGAAGATCAGCGGGTCCTCGGCCAGCTCAGCCAGCTCCTTGTCCTTGGAGGAGGCGAGGATGTCGCGCGCGGCCGGTACGGGGCAGACGTAGTTGACCCAGGCGGCGAGCTCGGCGGCCACCTCGGGTTCGTAGTAGTAGTCGATGAGCCGTTCCGCGTTCCGCTTGTGGCGGGCCAGGTTGGGGATCATCAGGGACTCGGCCCACAGTTCGGCGCCCTCCTGGGGGACCACGAACTCGATGTCCGGGTCGTCCGCCTGGAGCTGGATGACGTCGCCGCTGTAGGCCTGGCAGGCGAGGACGTCCCCGCTCGACAGGTCCTTGATGTAGTCGTTGCCCGTGAAGCGGCGGATGTGCTTCGAGGCCACCAGTTTCTCCACCCGGTCGCACACCGCGTGGAAGTCGTCGGCCTTCCACTTGGTGATGTCGACGCCGTCGCCCTGCATGAGCAGCGCGAACGACTCGTCGAGCCCGGACAGCAGCGTGACCCGGCCCTTGAGGTCGTCGGCCCACAGGTCGGAGACGTGCTTGATCTCCCGGCCGACCCTGCGCTTGTTGTACGCGATGCCGGTGATGCCGGACTGCCAGGGCACCGTGTTCTTGCGGCCGGGGTCGAAGCCGGGGGAACGCAGCAGCGGGTCGAGGTACTTGGTGACGTTCGGCTGCCGGGCGCGGTCCATCTCCTGCACCCAGCCGAGCCGCACGAAGCGGGCGCACATCCAGTCACTGATGACGATGAGGTCGCGGCCGGTCTCCTGGTGGTTCATCAGGGACGGGCTGATCTTGCCGAAGAACTCGTCGTTGTCGTTGATCTCCTCCGTGTAGCGGACGTCGATGCCGGTCCGCTTCTCGAAGGCGTCGAGCGAGGGCCGCTTGGCCGAGTCATCGTCGTCGGTGTCGATGTACAGCGGCCAGTTGGCGAAGGTCAGCGCCTTGTCCCGCCGGGAGCGGTCCCCGGCCGCGCGCTCGCCGGGTCCGATGTACGCGGCGGGCACACCGCAGCCCGCGAGCGTACTGACGGCCGCCCCGCCGCCGATGGCACGCAGCAGGGACCGGCGGGAGACTGAGGAGGCACTGGGGTTCGCTCGCACCCCGGCAGCATGCGCCCGCGTGTCACGTACAGGCAATGGACGCTGCGTCGAGCCGGGCGGTCGGGAAGCGACACCCTGTCGATCACGCGGGCTCCAGCCACCCCGCCAGGTCCCCCGCCGTGATCCGCGCCAGCGCGGCCGCGTCGACCGGCCCCGGGTAGAGCCGGTACACCGTGCCGGACGCGGCGTCCTCCACGCCCTCCAACTCGCCGTGAAGCAGCGCCAGGAGAGCCCGGCGGCCCGCCAGATCCGGCTCCGCGCGCAGCTCGTCCGGCTCCCAGCCGTCCCGTACCCGCAGCGCGAAGTCGGCGCGCGGCTCGTCCTCACCGCGGCGGTAACCCCACAGGACGTGGCCCCGGCCGCGCACGTACACGGGGCCTTCGGTGCGAGCCGCCGCCGTCCAGCAGGCCAGGTCCCACAGGGTGGCCCGGCCGCACGGCTGAAAGGTGTCGAGCAGGTCGTTGCCCATGCGGCCGAGCTGCTTGCGGTAGCGCCACACGTCGTGGTTGCCCTCCCTCGTGGCGAGAGTGACGTCGGTCCACCAGGCGCGCCGCGACCGCAGGTCGACGATCATCGGCACGCGCAGCGCCGCGTCACCCGCGAGGTCGAAGCGCTGCCGGACCGTGCGCGGGTCGTACGTCGCCCGCCCCCCGTTGCCCCCGTTGTCCCCGACCGCCATGAACCCCGCGAAGGCGTCCGGGAGTTCATCGAAAGGGACGTTGTTGTACGACAGGACCGCGGGCACGACGAAGCGCACCCCCGTGTGAGCGAGCCGCGGCAGGTCCAGGTCCAGGTACTCGGTGGCGCCGTGCGGGGCGGGCGCCGACGTCAGGTCCCCGGAGTGCCGGGCGGCGCCGCCCGCGTACGTGAGATGCGTGTAGTCGCACAGGCCGACGAAGCGCCACAGGTCGTCGTAGAGCGCGACGGACAGGTCGAGGTCGACGCGTACGCCCTTGGGCTGCAGCCAGTGCAGGAAGAGCCGCACGGTCTCGCTGTCCGCGGGCATGGGCAGCGAGCTGCCGCGCGGCACCGCGACGAGCGAGGCCGCCGACGCGCGCTCGGCGAACGGCACCGGCAGGTCGGCGAGCGAGGTGTCAAGGACGGCCACGTCGTACCGCTCGCCCTCGCCCGCCCCGTCCCCCTCGGCGAGCCGCCGCACCGCCTCCGCCTCGATCAGCTCACCGGCACGCCCCGCCACCCGCGACGCCAGCGGCGGCCGGTGGTCCTCGACCGCGTACGCCTGGGTGACGCGCCCGCGCGGGAAGAAGACGCGGCGGTGCCCCGGCACGTGACGGACCTTCATACGGCCGTACGCACCGAGCAGCGGCCCGGGTCCCGAGCGGGGCAGGGCCTCCGCGAGCGCATCGCCCACCGCGTCCGGCAGGGTCACCGAGCCCGAACGGGCCAGCAACAGGTCCAGGCGGCGCAGGAGTTCACCGGGGCGCTCGCGAAGGAGCCCGGCCGCCGCCGTGGTGTCCCAGCGGGCGAGTGCCTCCTCGACGCGCCCCTGCCAGGTGACGATCCGCAGCCGGTCGCCTTCGAGGCGCACGTCCTCGTGCCGTGCGGCCTCGGCGAGCAGCATCTCCCCCAGGGCGGACTCGCCGACACGTGTCCCGCGCAGGACGGCGAAGGCGAGCGCCACGCGCGCGTGGCGGTGCGCCTGCTCGAAGGGGTGCAGGATTTCACCGACCCGCTTCCAGGCGCTCGGGTTGCGGGCCATGTCCTCGGCCAGGCGACGCAGGTCGAACCCGTCGAGCAGGCGGAGGAGTTCACGGCGGACGGGACGCGGGAGCCCGCGCAGGCGGGGCAGTTCGAGCAGGTCGGGGTCGCCCCCGGAACGTACGACGAGTATCCGCAGCACATCCGTGGCGGTGTCCGCGTACTGCCCCACGAGCGCGCGCACGTCCGGCGCGTCCAGCAGTGGTACGAGGGCGAGTGCCTTGCTCTCGCGCAGCGGGACGGCGGACGGGAGCCAGTCGGCGGCGTCGGCCGGGTCGAGGTGCCCGAGGAGCAGGACCAGGTCGTCGTGGTCCTGCGGACTCAGCGGCGTACGGCGGGCGAGCAGGGCCGCGAGTTCGGCGGAGGCGTCACCCGGAGCCGCCAGGGTCAGCGCGCGCAGGATCTCACCGCCGTCGCCGCCGAGCCCCGAGCCCGGGTCGATCCAGGGGTCGGTGGGGCCGTCGGTCTCGTAGCGGTTCTCGCAGACGGGGCAGGCGTACCAGACGCAGCACAGGTCGCAGCAACCCGTGTCCAGCTCCTTGCCGTGGCAGTCGTCGCACAGCAGATGCGCGCACGGCGAGAGCGCGCGCACCCGTGCCTTGGTGCCCGCGCAGTTCATGCAGGGCTGATGGGGCTGGGCGGCGAGACGCTCGACGATGAGGGAGGTGTAGCGGTCGTACGCGGGCTGGTACGGGGTGCTGTCGGGGAAGGCCTGGAACAGCGGGGCGTGATGGCGGTCGGAGCCCATCAGCGCGTCGACGTCGGCGAGCAGCTTGCGGCCGGTCGCGGCGAGGTCGGGGACGGGGAGCGCGGTCAGCGCCCGGCGCAGCGGGGCGGTCAGGAGGTGCCCGCGGTCGGCGAGTTCGGCTTCGAGGACGACCACGGCGGCGTCGGTCACGGCGGACCGTTCAGCACCGGCGGGAGAGGGAACGTACACACTCTGCCTGCGGCGCAGCAGCAGGCCCGCGAGGTCATCGGCCGTCGTCATCAGGTCACACCCCCGTAGTACGCCCCCGTGGGGCACAGGCGCGGGGGCGGGGAGTGGGTGCGCTACGAATCTTTTGCAGAGATGAGAAAGAAGGAAGCACACCACGGAGCCGCCCCCGCGTGCCTGACGGTACGCGGGGGCGGCGAGTCCGGGCATCCCAATTAGCCCAGGGACGAGGGGGCTTAACCCTCGATCGACGTCATCACGTGCTTGATGCGCGTGTAGTCGTCGAAGCCGTACGCGGAGAGGTCCTTGCCGTAGCCGGACTTCTTGAAGCCGCCGTGCGGCATCTCCGCGACCAGCGGGATGTGCGTGTTGATCCAGACGCAGCCGAAGTCCAGGACCTTGGCCATGCGCATGGCGCGCGCGTGGTTCTGGGTCCAGACCGAGGAGGCCAGGGCGTACTCCACGCCGTTCGCGTACGACACGGCCTGCGCCTCGTCCGTGAAGGACTGGACGGTGATGACCGGGCCGAAGACCTCGTTCTGGATGATCTCGTCGTCCTGCTTGAGGCCGGAGACGACGGTCGGGGCGTAGAAGAAGCCCTTCTCGCCGACCCGCTGGCCGCCCGCCTCGACCTTGGCGTGCGCCGGAAGGCGGTCGATGAAGCCGGAGACCTGCTTCAGCTGGTTGGCGTTGTTGAGCGGGCCGAAGAGCACGTCCTCGTCGTCCGGCTGGCCGGTCTTCGTGTCGGCGGCGGCCTTGGCGAGCGCCGTCACGAACTCGTCGTGGATGGACTCGTGGACGAGCACGCGCGTGGCGGCCGTACAGTCCTGGCCCGCGTTGAAGAAGCCCGCCACCGAGATGTCCTCGACGGCCTTGGCGATGTCGGCGTCCTCGAAGACGACGACCGGCGCCTTGCCGCCCAGCTCCAGGTGGACCCGCTTGAGGTCCTTGGACGCGGACTCGGCGACCTGCATGCCGGCGCGCACCGAGCCGGTGATGGAGGCCATCGCCGGGGTGTGGTGCTCGACCATCGCGCGGCCGGTGTCACGGTCGCCGCAGACGACGTTGAAGACACCCTTGGGCACGATGGAACCGATGATCTCGGCCATCAGGACGGTCGACGCGGGGGTCGTGTCCGAGGGCTTGAGGACGACGGTGTTGCCCGCGGCGAGCGCCGGGGCGAACTTCCATACGCCCATCATCATCGGGTAGTTCCACGGCGCGACCTGCGCGCAGACGCCGATCGGCTCGCGGCGGATGATGGAGGTCAGACCCTCCATGTACTCGCCGGCCGCGCGGCCCTCCAGCATCCGGGCCGCACCCGCGAAGAAGCGGATCTGGTCGACCATGGGCGGGATCTCCTCGGACCGCGTGAGCCCGGTCGGCTTGCCCGTGTTCTCGACCTCGGCCGCGATGAGCTCCTCGGCGCGCTCCTCGAACGCGTCGGCGATCTTCAGCAGGGCCTTCTGGCGCTCGGCCGGCGTCAGGTCGCGCCAGGCGGGGAACGCGGCGGCGGCCGCCTCCATGGCGGCGTCGACGTCGGCCTGCCCCGACAGGGGCGCGGTGGCGTAGGACTCGCCGTTGGCGGGGTTGACCACCTCGGTGGTCCGGCCGTCGGCGGCGTCCCGGAATTCTCCGTCGATGTAGTTACGCAGGCGGCGCAGCTCGGTGGTCACGTCCGGCCCTCCAGTCAGATGTCCAGTGGATGAGACACCCACCCTAGTCGGTGCACCGACGCTTTCAACATACCCGGGGGCCCGTAGCTGCGAAATCCGTGACTATTGAAGCTTCAGACAACGAATTTCATCGATCTGACCTTGCGGAACTGTCGAGTCCTGTGCACCATGGGGTCGTGGCCAGTCGCAGCGCAGATTCCAGTAGTTCCCGACAGGGGAACGGCTCTTCTTCCATCGACGCCGTCTCCCTGGCGATCATCGAACAGCTTCAGGAGGACGGACGCCGTCCGTACGCAGCCATCGGCAAGGCCGTGGGCCTTTCCGAGGCGGCAGTGCGTCAACGCGTCCAGAAGCTGCTCGACCAGGGCGTGATGCAGATCGTCGCCGTCACGGACCCGCTCACCGTGGGTTTCCGGCGCCAGGCGATGGTCGGCATCAACGTCGAGGGCGATCTGGATCCGGTCGCGGAGGCGCTGACGGCCATGGCCGAGTGTGAGTACGTGGTCATGACCGCGGGCTCCTTCGACCTGATGGTGGAGGTCGTCTGCGAGGACGACGACCACCTTCTCGAAGTGATCAACAAGCGCATCCGCGCCCTCCCCGGCGTGCGCTCCACCGAGAGCTTCGTCTATCTGAAGCTCAAGAAGCAGACCTATATGTGGGGAACCCGATAGCCGTGAGCAAGGACCTCAGCCGAACCGCGTACGACCACCTGTGGATGCACTTCACCCGCATGTCGGACTACGAGAACGCACCCGTGCCCACCATCGTGCGTGGCGAAGGCACCTACATCTACGACGACAAGGGCAAGAAGTACCTCGACGGCCTCTCCGGCCTGTTCGTGGTCAACGCCGGTCACGGCCGTCACGAGCTCGCAGAGACGGCGTACAAGCAGGCGAAGGAGCTGGCCTTCTTCCCGGTGTGGAGCTACGCCCACCCGAACGCCGTCGAGCTGGCGGAACGTCTCGCCGACTACGCGCCCGGCGACCTCAACAAGGTCTTCTTCACCACCGGTGGCGGCGAGGCCGTCGAGACCGCGTGGAAGCTGGCGAAGCAGTACCACAAGCTCACCGGCAACCACACGAAGTACAAGGTCATCTCGCGCGCGGTCGCCTACCACGGCACCCCGCAGGGCGCCCTGTCCATCACGGGTCTGCCCGCCCTCAAGGCCCCCTTCGAGCCGCTCGTCCCGGGCGCGCACAAGGTGCCGAACACGAACATCTACCGCGCCCCGAGCCACGCTCACGCCGATGATCCGGTGGCCTTCGGCCGCTGGGCCGCCGACCAGATCGAGCAGGAGATCCTCTTCGAGGGCCCCGAGACGGTCGCCGCCGTGTTCCTCGAGCCGGTGCAGAACGCCGGTGGCTGCTTCCCGCCGCCGCCCGGCTACTTCCAGCGGGTCCGCGAGATCTGCGACAAGTACGACGTGCTGCTCGTGTCGGACGAGGTCATCTGCGCCTTCGGCCGTCTCGGCACGATGTTCGCCTGTGACAAGTTCGACTACGTCCCGGACATGATCACCTGCGCCAAGGGCATGACGTCGGGCTACTCCCCGATCGGCGCCTGCATCATCTCGGACAAGCTCGCCGAGCCGTTCTACAAGGGTGACAACACCTTCCTGCACGGCTACACCTTCGGCGGCCACCCGGTCTCGGCCGCGGTCGGCATCGCCAACCTCGACATCTTCGAGAAGGAGGGTCTCAACCAGCACGTCCTCGACAACGAGGACGCGTTCTACCAGACCCTGCGCAAGCTGCACGACCTGCCGATCGTCGGCGACGTCCGCGGCAACGGCTTCTTCTACGGCATCGAGCTCGTGAAGGACAAGGCCACCAAGGAGACGTTCAACGACGAGGAGACCGAGCGCGTCCTGTACGGCTTCCTCTCCAAGGCGCTGTACGAGAACGGCCTGTACTGCCGCGCCGACGACCGTGGCGACCCGGTCGTCCAGCTCGCGCCGCCGCTGATCTCCACCCAGGAGACCTTCGACGAGATCGAGGGCATCCTGCGCCAGGTCCTCACGGAGGCGTGGACGAAGCTCTGATCCGTCGCACGATCACCTCTATCGTGTGATCGAGTGATCAACACCGGCCCCCGGGCGCCCGTTCGAGTGAGACGGGCGCCCGGGGGCCGCGTCGTCTCCAGGCAGCGCGGCCCGGATCCCTAGCGTGCCCAGTGACCGATCGGCCTCGCCTTCGTTCCCCCGTACGGGGAGGCAAACTGATCTGAACCGAGGTGTACGTGATGGTGGCCCCGCCGGACAACGACGTGCTGTGGGCACGCGCCCTGCACATCACACACAACGGCTCGCCCGCGCTCACCGGCGTGTCCCTGGGCGTGCGCGAGGGCGAGATCCTCGCCGTCACCGGGCCGCGCGGCAGCGGCAAGACGACTCTCCTGCGCTGCCTCTGTGGCCAGCTCCTGCCCGAGCGGGGCGAGGTCTGGTTCAACAGCGCGCCGGTGCACACGATGAGCCCGGTGGTCCGCGAGCGCCTGCGCCGCGACCGCTTCGGCTGGATCGACCCGGAGCCGCACCTCGTGCCCGAGCTCACCGCCCGCGAGAACGTCGCACTGCCGCTGATGCTGCGCGGCGCGTCGCACCGGGAGTCCAAGAACACCGCCCAGGAGTGGCTCGACCGCCTCGACATCGGCGACTGCGCCCGCAAGCGGCCACACGCGCTGCTCCAAGCCCAGCGCCAGCGCATCGCCATCGCCCGCGCCCTGGTCACGATGCCGTCCGTGATCTTCGCCGACGAGCCGACCGCGCCGCTGTACCGCGCCGACCGCGCCCACGTCCTGCGTACGCTGACGACCGCGGCCCGCTCGCACGGCATCACGGTCGTCCTCGCCACGCACGACGCGGAGGTCGCCGCCCTCGCCGACCGGACGGTCACACTGCTCGACGGGCGGCGCGTCAACACGGTGCATCTGCCGGGGGCGGGCGGCGAGCCTGCCGCGGATGGCGGTGCCGCCGATGGTGCCTCCTCAACCGGTGGCGCCTCCGCCGACGGCTCCTCGGCCGACGGCTCCTCAGCCGAGGGCGACAGCGACGACTCGGAAGGCCGGGCCGCGTGCTCGCTCTCCGTCTAGCCCGCGGGGCCCACCCCATGGTCCAGCTGCGCAGACTGCTCGTCGCCGCCGCTTCGGCGGGCACCGGCTTCCTGCTCCTGTGCACGCTGGGGTACGCGATGGGACACGCGGACGCGTCGGGCGGCGCCCTGCTGCGCCTCGCCTGGTGCGTCGCACCGATCGCCGCCACCGTGTACTTCGCCGTCACCGTCGCCCGCACCGATCCGGCGACCCTGCCGCGCTCCGGGCTCTCGGCGGTGGGCCTCGGCCCGGCCAAGCTCACGGTGCTCGCCGCCATCTCCACGGCCGTCGCGTGCACGCTCGGCTCGATGGTGGCGCTCCTGTTCTTCCTGCACCTGCGCGGCGATCTGACGGGCCTGCCGTTCGACGGCGCCGCGGCCGAGCTGCTCGCCGCCCGGTACCCGTTGCCCCTCGCCGCCGCGCTCACCCTCCTTGCCGTCGTCCCGCTGACCGCCTCCGCGGCGAGCGCCGCCGCGCTGCGGCCCCGGCCGCCCAAGCCACGTGACGAGCAGGACGGAACGGCGCGGCCGGAGACACCGGCCGCGCCGCCGAGCGGGCTTCCCTGGGGGGTCGCGCTGCTCGCGGCGGGACTCGCCGTCGAGTCGTACGCGAGCCGTTCCTCCGGTACGTCGGACCTCGCGATGCCGGGCGGCCTGGCCGGCAGCCCCGCGGGGGTGCTCGCCGGGTGGTCGCTCACGGCGATCGGCCTCGCGCTCGCGGGTCCCGGCCTCACGTATCTGTGCGGACGGGTTCTGCAATCGGTGCGGCCCGGCGCGATGCGGCTGCTCGCCGGGCGAGGGCTGCAGGAGGACGCGCGGCGGATCGGGCGTCCGCTCGGGGTGCTCTGCGCGGTGGGCTCCGGGGCGTACGCGGCGCTCACGCTCTACTCCGGTGACCGGCCCGCCATCGGCCCGCTGACCATGCTCGGTTCGCTGCTCGTCGCGGGCTGCGCGGCCCTGACCGTGATCACCGTCGCGATCGAGGCCAAGCACGCGCGCGCGGACACGACGTCCGCGCTGGTCCAGCTCGGGGCGCCGACGTCGATGCTGCGCGGCACGGCGGCGCTGCGGGCGGGCGCGCTCGCGGCCGTGTTCGGGCCGCTGACCTGGGTGGTCGCGGAGTTGGCGGCGGTACCGCTCACGAGGTGAGAGACGGGGGTCGGTGGCCCTCGCCGAACTCGCGAGAAGTAATTCCGCGACGGGCGATGAGTTCTGCGTCGAACGTACGTCTACCCCTCCGTAAGACACAGACACAGACGCAGGCGCAGGCGCAGGCACCGGCACGAACGCACGCGCCACGCAGAACTCACCGCAACGGGAGACACCTCATGTACCAGCAGATGATCTTCGTGAACCTCGCCGTGAACGACGTCGACAGCTCGCGGAAGTTCTTCACGGAGCTCGGCTACACGATCAACCCGCAGTTCTCGACGGACGACTGCGCCTGTGTCGTGATCAGCGAAACGATCGTCGCGATGATGCTGAGCAAGCCGCGCTACAAGGACTTCACCAAGAAGGAGATCGCGGACTCGACGACGACCAGCGAGACGCTGCTCTGTCTGAGCGCCGAGAGCCGCGAGAAGGTCGACGAGCTGGTCGACAAGGCCGTGGCGGCCGGTGGCACGGCGGGCACGACGCAGGACTACGGCATGATGTACGGCCGCGCCTTCGACGACCTGGACGGCCACACCTGGGAGATCATGTGGATGGACCCGTCCGAGGTGCAGGGCTGAGAGCCGCCGGTGATGGGCTCGCGGGGTGACGACCGGAGCCCGACGCGATCTGCTTAGCATGGGCGGATGCAGCCGACTCCCGAATCCGCGTCAGCGTCAGCATCCGCATCCGCCGCCGAGCCCTCGCCCCGGCTCCCGGGCGGCGACCGCGAGATCGAGTCGCTGGAGGAGTTCGACGAGGTCGCCGCACACGGTTCGCTCGCCGGTTGCCGCATCCAGGCGATAGACCTGACGCGGCGTACGTCCTCGCTGCGGGACCGCGACGCCACGGGCACGGTGTTCCTCGGCTGCGCGATGGAGCAGGAAGCGGTGGACGCGGTCCGGGCCGCCGGGGCACTGGTGTTCCCGCCCGTACCCGGCCTTCCGTTCGACCCGTACCGCGGACTTCTGCACACGCCGGAGGAACTGTTCGCGGGGCTCGCCGAGGGTGGGTACGAGGCGACTCCTGACGCCCGCGCCTACGCCTGGTTCCAGGAGACCAAGGCCGACGGCGACATCTTCTCCTCGATGCTCCGCTCGATCCACGACGACTCGGTCTCGGACGCCCTCGACGAACTCCTTGTCAGCGCCCGGGTGGTGGGCGTCATGGGCGGCCACGCGATGGCCCGCGGGACGCAGGAGTACGAGGGCGCGGCCCGGCTCGGGCGCTCGCTCGCCCGCGCCGGGTTCACGGTCGCCACGGGCGGCGGCCCCGGCGCGATGGAGGCGGCGAACCTGGGGGCGTACGCGTCCGTCTTCCGCGACGAGATGCTGGACGAGGCGCTCGAACTCCTCGGGAAGGCGCCGTCCTTCACCCCCTCGGTCACGGAGTGGGCGCGGGCCGCCTTCGACATCCGTGAGCGCTGGCCGTCCGGCGGCGCGTCGGTGGGCATCCCCACCTGGTTCTACGGCCACGAGCCGCCGAACGCCTTCGCCACCCACCTGGCCAAGTACTTCGCCAACGCCACCCGCGAGGACGGCCTGCTCGCGCGCTCGAACGCGGGCATAATCTTCCTGCCCGGCGCGGCGGGCACGGTCCAGGAAGTCTTCGACGCGGCGACACCGAACTACTACGAGTCGCGTGGCGAACCGGCCCCGATGGTCCTGGTGGACCGCGCGCACTGGACGGAACACCTCCCTGCCTGGCCGCTGCTGCGGGCGCTGGCGCGGGGGCGGTCGATGGAGTCGAGGATCGCCTTGGTGGACAGGGTGGATGAGGCTCCGGGCGCGCTGGCGTCCCTCGCGTCAGGCGGGTAGTTCAGCCCGCCGGGCGGACGTCTCAGCTCGTCCGGCGGACCTCTCAGCTCGTCCGGCGGACCTCTCAGCTCGTCCGGCGGACCTCTTAGCTCGTCTGGCGAGCAGTCCAGCTCGTCCGGTGGGTGGTTCAGCGTCCGGCGGGCAGTCCAGCCCGTCCGGCGTTCGAGGAGAAACCCGGCGGAGCCGGTGATCAACGGTGCGCACGGCCGCGGCGCAATGGCCATCCCGCTCCGCCCCACTCCGCCCGGCCCCGCTCCAGGCCACCTCGTCAGCCAAGCACCACGACATCCCCCGCATCGAACGCGACCCCCACCGTCTCCCCCACTCCGGGTGCGTCCCGCAGCGCACAAGCCGCCTCAAGGCGCGGCCCCGACCGAGGCTCCAGACGCACGGCGACATGGGTACCCCGGAAGGTACGCGCCGTCACCGCGCACGGCAGCCCCTCGTCGGCGGGCACGAGCCGTACCCCGGCCGGCCGTACAAGGAGTCGGCACGGCCCGTCCTCCGCGTCCTGCGGCACCGGAATCTTTCCCCAGGCGGTGTCGGCCGCCTCCCCGACCACCGTCGCGTCGACGACGTTGTCGAAGCCGAGGAACCGCGCGACGAACTCGTCCGCTGGATGCCGCCAGACCTCAAGGGGCGTACCGGACTGGGCGATCCGCCCTTCCCGCATCACCACGACCCGGTCCGCGAGCGCGAAGGCCTCGCCCTGGTCGTGCGTGACCGCGAGCACGGTCGTACCCAACTCGTCGAACAGCTCACGGAGTTCGACGACGAGCCGCTCCCGCAGCGACCGGTCCAGCTGCCCGAGCGGCTCATCGAGCATCAGCAGGCGCGGCCTCGGCGCGAGCGCCCGCGCGAGAGCGACCCGCTGCTGCTCGCCGCCGGAGAGCGAGGCGACGGCCCGCCGCTGCGCCCCCGGAAGGCCGACGAGGTCGAGCAACTCGGCCACCCGATCGGCCTGTTCCCCCTTCGACACCCCGTGCATCCGCAGCCCGAAGGCGACGTTGCCCGCCACATCGCGCTGCGGGAACAGCTGATGATCCTGGAACATCAGGCCGACCCCACGCTTGTGCGCGGGCACGCCCCGCTGGTCGCGGCCGTCGAGCAGGACCTGCCCGGCGTCGAGTTCCTGGAGCCCGGCGACCGCACGCAGCAGGGTCGACTTGCCGCTGCCGCTGGGCCCGAGGACGCACACGATCTCGTGCTGCGCGACCTCCAGGCCCACCTCGTCGAGGACGGCCCGCGCCCCGAACCGCACGGTCGCGTCCGCCAACGTCAGCAGCCCCACACCCACATCCACACCCTTGTTCACGCTCACGCCCATCAGAACTCCCCGGTCGTGCGGTCGGTACGGAGTCGTTCGAGCAGCAGCAGCGACACCGCGCACACCACCATCAAGATCGTCGAAAGTGCCATCGCCTGGCCGTAGTTGAGCTCACCCGCCCGCCCGAGGAGCCGCGCCACGGCGACCGGAAGCGTCGGGTTGTCCGGCCGGGCGATGAACACGGTCGCGCCGAACTCCCCCAGGGACACCGCGAAGGCGAACCCGGCGGCGATGAGCAGGGCCCGTCGCACCATCGGCAGGTCGACCTCCCGCCACGCCCGCAGCGGCGATGCCCCGAGCACGGCCGCCGCCTCGCGCAGACGTCCGTCCACTGCCCGCAGGACGGGAAGCATGGTGCGTACGACGAAGGGCACGCCCACCAGAGCCTGCGCGAGCGGCACCAGGATCCACGTGGAGCGCAGGTCGAGCGGCGGCTTGTCCAGCGTGATCAGGAACCCGAAGCCCACTGTCACAGCGGAGACCCCGAGCGGCAGCATCAGGAGCGCGTCGAAACCGCGCACCAGGCGACCGGCCTTCCGGGTGAGCGCCGCCGCCGCCAGCCCGCCGATCACCAGGGCGATGGCGGTGGCGGCGAACGCGTACTGGAGTGAATTCCAGACGGCCTCGATCGGCGGTACGAGGAAGGCCCCGCCCTCCGCCGATGTCAGCTCCTTGTAGTAGGTGAAGCCGTAGCCGTCGGGGCCGCTCAGTGACCGTTCGATCAGCACTCCGAGCGGCAGCAGTATCAGCACGGCGATCGTGACCATGACCCCGGCGAGCAGCGTCCACTGCCCCGGGCCGCGTGGCCGCCGCGCGACCGTGGAGGCGTCGACCAGCTTCAGCGCGGTCTCCCGCCTGCGCACGGTCCACGCGTGCACGGCGAGGATCAGGCCGACCGCCGCGAACTGCACGATCGTCAGGACGGCGGCCGTCGACAGGTCGAGGAGCTGGGCGGTCTGCCGGTAGATCTCGACTTCGAGGGTCGAGTACGCGGGTCCGCCGAGGATCTGCACGACCCCGAAGGAGGTGAACGTGAACAGAAAGACCATGAGGGACGCCGCGGCGACCGCGGGCCCGAGCGCGGGCAGCGTCACCGTCCGCCAGGCGGTCCACCGCGAGGCGCCGAGCATCCGCGCGGCCTCCTCCTGCCGCGGATCGAGCTGCGACCAGAGACCGCCCACGGTCCGTACGACGACGGCGTAGTTGAAGAAGACGTGCGCGAGCAGGATCGCCCACACGGTCGTGTCGAGCCGCACGCCCCACATCTCGTCGAGCAGACCGCCCCGGCCGAGCAGAGCGAGGAACGCGGTCCCGACGACGACCGTCGGCAGCACGAACGGCACCGTGACGACCGCCCGCAGAACCTGCTTGCCCCTGAACTCGAAGCGCGCGAAGACGTACGCGCCGGGGAGCGCGATGAGCAGCGTGAGCGCGGTCGACGCGAACGCCTGCCAGGTGGTGAACCACAGCACGTGCCGGACGTCGGACTGCCCGATGACGTCGACGATCCGTCCGAACTGCCACTCCCCGCCGACCTTCAGGCCGCGCGCGACGATCGCGGCGACCGGATAGGCGAAGAAGAGCGCGAAGAACGCGACGGGCACGGCCATGAGACCGAGCCGCGCCGCGCCCCCGCGTCCGGCCCTCTCGCGGGCCGGGCTCTTTACTTCAGTACGAGCGAGGTCCACGACTTGACCCACTGCTCGCGGTTGTCGGCGATCTTCTTCGGGTCCATGGTCTCCGGATCGTCGACCTTGACCCCGTGCTTGACGAACAGCTCGGGCAGCTCGGCGTTCTTCCGCACCGGATTCACGAACATGTTCAACGGCATGTCGCCCTGGAACTTGTCACTGATCAGGAAGTCGAGGAGCGCCTTGCCGCCCTTCTCGTTCTTGGCGTTGCTGAGCAGGCCCGCGTACTCGACCTGCCGGAAGCAGGTGCCGGTCGCGACGCCGGTCGGCGCCTCCTTGGGCTGCGGCTTCGCGTAGAGCACCTCGACGGGCGGCGACGAGGCGTACGAGACGACGAGCGGCCGGTCGCCCTTGGCCTTCTTGCCCCCGGCGGACCCGGAGAACTCCTCGTTGTAGGCCTGCTCCCAGCCGTCGACGACCTTGACGCCGTTGGCCTTGAGCTTCTTCCAGTAGCTTTCCCAGCCGTTTTCCCCGTCGCCGTACTCGGCGGCCGTCCCCAGCAGGAAACCGAGACCGGGAGACGAGGTCGCGGCGTTCTCGGTCACGAGCAGGTTCTTGTACGCGGGCTTGGCCAGGTCGGCGAAGGACTTCGGCGGGGCGAGCTTCTTGTCGGCGAAGTACTTCTTGTCGTAGTTGACGCAGATGTCTCCGCTGTCGACGGGCGTGACCCGGTGTTTGTCCTGGTCGACGCGGTACTTCGAAGCAATCTGGTCCGAGCCCTTGGCCTCGTACGACTGGAAGAGACCGTTGTCGAGCGCGCGCGAGAGCAGGGTGTTGTCGACGCCGAAGAAGACGTCCCCTTGCGGGTTGTCCTTCGAGAGAATCGCCTTGTTCACGGCGGCACCCGCGTCGCCGTCCTTGAGGACGTTGACCTTGTAGCCGGAGCTCTTCTCGAACGCCTTCAGTACGTCCTTGGAGACGTTGAAGGAGTCATGGCTGACCAGCGTGACGCTCTTGGAATCGGCGGCCTTGTCGCCGCTGCCCGACGAGCTGCCGCACGCGGAGAGCGCGACGAGCGAGAGGCCGACGGCAACAGCGGTGACCGTGACCTTCTTGGTGGTGCTCACTTGGGTGGTGCTCACTGAATTGATTCCTCCTGGAGTGACCAGGAAGAGACGCGGCCCTGCCCACAGCCTTGAAGGGGCTGCGGGCAGGGCGCAACAGCTTGAGTGATGTCCGAACTTCCTACCCGGAATGACCCGGGCAAGGTTCAGAGGGTCTGCGGCCAACCTGTCCTTGGTGCCGCACTCTCAGCGCTGTGGCGCTCCCCTGTCGGAATATGAAGATGTGTTCCGGCTATGAAGTTGTGTTCCGGCCAGACTAACGCCCGGCAGACTAGCGCTCGGACGCGGCGAGCTGACCGCAGGCCCCGTCGATCTCCTGACCACGGGTGTCACGCACCGTGACAGGCACCCCATGAGCGGCGATGGCGTCCACGAAGGCCTTCTCGTCTTCCGGCCGCGATGCGGTCCACTTCGAACCCGGCGTCGGGTTCAGCGGGATCAGGTTCACGTGCACGGGCTTGTTCTTGAGCAACCGCCCGAGCCGGTCACCGCGCCACGCGTGGTCGTTGATGTCCCGGATCAGCGCGTACTCGATGGAAAGCCGACGCCCCGACTTGGCGGCGTACTCCCACCCGGCCTCCAGCACCTCACGCACGTTCCACCGCGTATTCACGGGTACGAGGGTGTCGCGGAGCTCGTCGTCGGGCGCGTGCAGCGAGATGGCGAGGCGGCACTTGAAGCCCTCGTCGGCGAACCGGTGGATGGCGGGCACCAGGCCGACCGTCGACACGGTGATCCCACGCTGCGAGAGGCCGACGCCGTCGGGCTCGGGATCCGTGAGCCTGCGAATGGCACCGGTCACGCGGTTGTAGTTGGCGAGCGGCTCGCCCATCCCCATGAACACGATGTTGGAGAGCCGGGCGGGCCCGCCGGGAATCTCCCCGTCCCGCAGCGCCCGCATCCCGTCGACGATCTGGTGCACGATCTCGGCGGTCGACAGATTCCGGTCGAGACCGGCCTGCCCCGTCGCACAGAACGGACAGTTCATCCCACATCCGGCCTGCGACGAGATACACATCGTCACGCGGTCGGGATAACGCATGAGCACGGACTCGACAAGCGTCCCGTCGAACAACCGCCACAGCGTCTTGCGGGTGGTGTCGTCGTCACAGCTGATGTGCCGCACCACGGACATCAACTCGGGAAGCAGCGCCTCTTGCAGCTTCTGGCGCGAACCGGCGGGGATGTCGGTCCACTGCTCCGGGTCGTGCGCGTACCGCGCGAAGTAGTGCTGCGAGAGCTGCTTGGCGCGAAACGGTTTCTCGCCGACGGCTGCGACGGCTTCCTTGCGCTCGGCGGGCGTGAGGTCGGCGAGATGCCGCGGCGGCTTCTTGGCTCCGCGGGGCGCGACGAAGGTGAGTTCTCCGGGTACAGGCATGGTTCTTCCAGTGTCGCAGACGGTTGGGGCCCGGTCGGGTCACCGGCTATGGGTGGTGGTCGTTGATGGTCGCCAGTGGTGGGTATGGGCCCTCCTTGGACGGCCCACAGACGGCCCGGCGGCTCCCCGGATGACGTGCGAGAAGAAGCCCATGCACCGTGCCTGGACCTCATGCCGCCACGACCCTCAGACGTACGTCGGGAGCGGCGCCCGTATTGCTGTACGACGCGACTCAAGCGTCTCAACGCAGGTCAGAAGGCACCGCTAGATGACGAATCACGGCTCAGCGCCACGGTGCGCGGCCCACTTGCAGAGACATTCGAACACGTGACCTAATCGCTGTCATGGCGTCGCCCCCCTTCCCCAACGACCTGATCCAGCTCCAGACCGCCTGGACCCGCACGTACGAGGCGCTCGCCGATCCTCAACCGGCCCACCCCGCGAGGCTGCGCCGCGTTCTACAGCAGCTCTCCACTCGGCTGATGTGGCACCCGTTCTGGTCCACAGAAGCAGGCAGGTCGCCAGCAGCCCGCGTGGAGCTGCGCCGCCTCGCCTCCGCACGTTCAGAGGGACACACGTCATGAGCCAGGGACTCACCGAACAGCAAGAGCGCATCCTGCGCTGCATCCAGGAGTGGGTCGCCGAGTACGGCGAGAGCCCCTCGGTCCGGGAAGTCGGCGACCAGGTTGGGCTATCCAGCACCTCGTCCGTCGCCTACCGCCTTCGCCGTATGCAGGAGCGCGGCGTACAGGTTGAAACACACGGCCAGACAAGTAGTCGCTGCGCACATTGCGGAAAATGATCAAGGGCGCCGGGACTGGACCCACGAGCACCCAACCGGGAAGAGGAGAGCGGTTCGAAGCCAACAGCCCTCAGCCCGCGTCGCATCATCCGCCAGTGAGCACAGCCCGTCATGCTCCGCACGCGTCAGCTGGATCTCCAAACCACGCGGCATGAGCTACTACTCGTCATGCGTCGAGAAGTTACTAGCGAGAACCTCAAGACGCCTTGCCGTGATTCGAGAACTCTCCAGGATCGCGTACTGGGAGCCACTCTTCTGTATTGCGTGCACCAAGGATGAAGAAAGGAACGAAAGGACAGACTCGATCTCATCCGGCGAAGGCGCATCTTCCACCTCAGCCCGCAGAATCAAGTAGAGGTCATGAGCGGACAGAGCCCCCGACGTGACCTGGTCCGTATTCTTCGCCTCAGCTTCAAGTTGGCGAATTACGCGATCACACAACAAAAATAGTCGCTTTTCTCGCGCCCATGCTTTATCTAGGGTCGCCGCTTTAACCATTCCAGTGACTTGCATAAATTCACGGAGCTTTGGGAGTGATAAGGGAGCCAGATTATGCTGCCGAATCAACTCGATCAGCTCCGGGACCTCGACCAACCCAATACCGTGCGTTTGCGCTCGATCCGCCATCCTGGAACTCGGGAAACTTGGCCCCACTACCAAGGCGTACTGCGCAGCGTTCTCCGCCCGATGCTCTTTCAGCGTGTCGAAATTTACCTGCGTCTCGGGGATTTTACCCGATGCCGACGATTTCGCGTCCACGATAATGCTGTACTTCATCTCGCCGGAAAGCTTCGCCGAGGCCAAAACGTCGGTCTGCCCGGAGCCGCCTAGAAGCTGACTGTCGAAGCCCAGAAACCTAAACACGTCAGCAACAGCCTTTTCGAAGCGCTCAGGCTTCGAAGAATCACGGGCTGTTGCCGCCAATTCTTCAGAGAGCTCAGCGGAGACGTCAACAGTTTCCTTTAGTAGGCCGCGCTCTGAAGCTTGAGTCGCGTTCCCTCCCTCCAGAGGCGATGCCATTGGGAGTTCCCTAGCAAGCGCGCGACCAAGCGGCAGGAGCTGGTAGCGCCCCCAAGCCACTTCTTCAACAAGGGCGCATTTTCGAAGCATCTGCAGCCGGGTCCGCACCTCAGATATAGCCTCCGTCGGCAACCCGTAACGTGTCCTGCCGATCGCTGCTAGATCCCTAGGGGTGTCGACTTCTTCAAGAGCTTCAAGTATCTCCCCGACGAAAGCGAACTTACAGTGCATGACACGCAGTAGGTCGAGATCATGCGTAGCCTCCGTACAGGCCTTACCGATATCCGTCGACTTGTAAAGGCTAAAGCCGACTTGCTCAACAAGGCCAGCATTCTTGAGATTACTCAGCGCAGCCGCAGATGATGACGGCCGCAAGCCAAGCTCCGATGCAGCAAACTCATCTATATCTTCGCGGCTCGTTTCGTTGCTCAAGGCCTCAACGAACTTGCGAATGGATATGAAAGCATCACCGTCACTTCGAGGGATATAACCAATATTATGTTTGCGCCCACTCAGGTCAGCTTGACTGAGGGCCTCCCTGATCGAAGAATGAGGATCAGGCACGACGGACGAATCTACGTCGACTCGACCCGCACCCTTTCGACGGAAAGTTCCAGGCTGAGCCAGTTCCAAATTATCGAGGAGTTCCAGTCCAGCTCCAGTCGGATGAATCATGTGATTAAAGTCGAGAGTCGCAAAACCGCCTGACCGCAACCAAGCGGTCCGTCGCCTTATCTGATCAAGCGAGTTCCAGGAACAGTTATACTTCTCTTCCGCAATCGCAAGGAGATCGGATTGGGTGACACCCTCCCGGGCCTCACTTAGAAGTTCTCCAATAAATTTTATATGAGCGTGCAGAACGGAAATCAGGTAGCCGTTATCTTTCGTTTGCAACCACTCTTCTGCCGCTTTAGCAAGTACCCAAGAGCGTTGCCCAGTACGCGTAATAAGGCCTGTGGGTTGCAAGCGCTGCCCTACATAGGAGAAGGAAACTTGCGCGTCAGTTTCTCCGGGCAGATCGATCGGGGCATCAACATCGACCCCGGAGGAAAGGGCCACCAGAAGAGTCTCAAGTACCTTGATTTGATTCTCGCCACCCCCCTGCAGCGCAGGCATTGAGAAAGCGCGACTGTTCCAGGGGCGTGGAGTCATGTACGAGCGATCCGGCACAGTGACCCTCACAGGATAGAGATCGATTCGCTCCATCCATTATGCGCCGAGACCAACCACACCACACTAGTTACGCCGAAAGAACTCTGATCTGGGAACTACGGCGAGATGAAGGGAGAACGTGGGTTGCTTCGCCATGGCTCCGCTGGGCTTGAGTGACCGTTGCGTCGATAGAGAGCCGATCGGCTGATCCAGCCGACAGCTTCCGGCGCGAGTGGGGGCAGCGTGACAACTCCGACGCGCTGCACCGGTTAGTCGCGGCCAACGACGACGGCCGTCCCAGACACTCACCCTTGCTTGAGATCCTTGTCCGACCGGTCGCGAATCAAGCAGCTGGTGAACCTTGACGCTCGCAGGCGCTCGAATGCCTCGATGACAGACTGCGGAATCTCGTGGCTGATCATGAATCCCTGCTCCGGATAGACCATGAGCCGCTGTTGTGCCCCAACGAGCATGACGTACTCCGCGAACGTCATGGCCGCAGATGCACTCACCCACGTCACGTCCGGCCAGATCTTGCACGCTGTGGCGTAGGACCGACGCTCTTCGTACGGCTTGCTGACCAATAGCGCAGATTCGACGCACACCCCGCGCTCTTCCAGCAGGGCCCGCGACAGCGCGATGTTCTCGCCTGTGTTCCGAGCCCGCGGCTCAACGAGGATCGCGTCCGCCGGCACTCCAAGCTGCAAGGCCCGCTCACGGTAGTGCTCGGCCTCACCCTTCGGCATGACCTCCCGCGTCGTACGGCTGGTGGCCCCGGTGAAGACAATCAGCGGGGCCAAGCCACGGCGATACAGGTCAGCCGTGACGTCAGCTACCCCGAGGTCGTGACTGCCGAGCCCGATCGCCACCGAGCATCGCCTGGGTTCGTGGCCCATGAGTTGGAAGTCCCAGAGTTCCTGCGCATCGGCCCACGCCTGTACGGAGATCACGCCTTGTCGCCTTCTTCCTGCGCCGAGTCAGGCACCTTGAAGTCGTAGGACCACGCGAAACGCTTAGCCGCATGAACGCCAATGGCGAACTCCACCACGGTGTCATCCGCCGTGTAGGTCGTGCGATGCAGCTCGACAACCCACTCCCCAGCGGGGAGCTGCAGGAGCTTGGATTCGGCAGCGCTCGGGGTCCGGGCAAAGATCTCTTCCCGCATGTGGTCGATCTCGTAGCCCGCGTCGTAGAGCACTCGGTACCCGCCGTCACGGCCTGCGGGACCGGGCGTCGGATCGACGATACGAGTTCCCTCAACGTGCTCAGGGTTGTACCCCTCCGCCAGCCCGCCCCCGAGTGGGACACGTGGGGCTCTGGGCAGACGCAGTGGCGTCATGGCGAGGGGGCGCCTTGAACAAGGTACCGACGAGCCTCCGTGCGTACCGGGCTCCCAGAAGCTGGGATCGACGATTCCCCACATGCCCGTTCGGCATTAAAGGGGCCGTCTCCCCGCGTCGAGCAGCCGACTCTCCAACAGCCTGACATCATCGCCCATTTGATAGGTGGTACACCGGGCAAGGTCAGGAGGCTGTCCGACGAGCAGAGTCATATCGAAGTGGAGCCACAGTTCATCCGGAGCGCCCGTGCGTCCGTTCACGGAGACATGCACCATGCTCGGCGTGGTCACAAGTCGCCCCCGTCGCACTCAACGAGGCGAAACCACACTGCCTTTGATGTCGGCTCTGGTTCGCCGAAGTATGTGATTCCCCAAGCGTCGGCGCAGGCGTCGACGATGGATAGGCCACGGCCGCCCTCGCCGTCTACCACCGACTGGGGCGTCAGGCTGTAGCGCGGCTTGTCGTCGTGCACACAGACCCAGGTTTGGCGTTCGTCGACCGTCACCTCGACGTGCACAATGCGCGTCGCCGTATGGCGATAGACGTTGGTGACGATCTCGCTCGTCAAGAGGCGTGCGGTCTGTGCAAGCGCCTCGTGCCCCGTCGTGCAGAACAGGGTGACAACCAGGTTCCGCAGCACGACAGCGGCTGTCGGTACGTTCGCCGCGGTCAATCGGTAGGTCGTAGAGGACTTTGGTGCGTGGAGCGCAGCAGGTGCTAAGGCTGCAGGCATCTTTTCGTCTCCCAACGCGGTTGTAGTGTGCGCTGCTCGCCACCGTGGCTCTGGCCGCCCCATGGATTGAGGGATGACGCACCCACGAGGGCGTGCGTCAGCGGCTGCACTGCGGGATTACCGGCGTGCTGCGTGGTGCCACTCGGGAACTTAGGGGGCAACTATGCTCCGGAGCAAGGGTGTTCCGTAACTATGGCCCTAATGGGTGGACCAGTGGAGCGATTACGCGACACACTCAGGGCAGACAAGGGGAAAGGGACTATGCCGCCGAGGGACAACCCCACCGCACGTCAGGCCCGTTTGGGCACGGAACTGCGGAAGTTGCGCGACCGCGCAGGCAAGACTGCGCGTGAGTCCGCTGGACTGCTGTCCACCGACCAAGCCAAGATCAGCCACATAGAAGCGGGACGCGTCGGCATCGGCGATGAACGCATCCGCCGCCTATGCACGTTCTATCAATGCGACGACAAGGCGCTGATCGATGCGCTGTGCGCCATCGCACGCGAGCGTCGCGGACAGTACTGGTTCGACGAGTACCGGGGCATCCTTGTCCCTGGTTTCTTGGACATCGCCGAACTCGAGCACCATGCCCTACACCTCCGGTCAATGCAGAGCGTCACCCTTCCCGGTCTGCTTCAGACCGAGCGATACGCGCACGCCCTGTTCTCGGGGGTCCGCCCCAAGCTGCCGCTCGACGAGGTCGAACTGCGCGTCGAGCACCGAATGAAGCGGACAGCCATCTTCGAGCGCGAGTCCCCGCCAACGTTCATGGCGATCATCCACGAGGCGGCACTGCGCATGCGCTTCGGCGGCCGCAAGGTTGCTCGTGAGCAGCTTGAACACCTGATGGCGGCCTCACGCAGCCCCAGTATCACCGTGCGAGTGATTCCCTTCACGAGCGAGGACTTCATCGAGGTCACTCAACCGGTCTTGTACGCCACGGGCGTTGTGTCCCAACTCGACACCGTGCAGCTCGACAGTGCCTCGGGGAACCAGTTCCTAGATGCCGAGGCCGACCTGTTGAAGTACACGACTCTGCTCGACATCGCCGAGCATGCGTCCCTTGATCCAGACGAATCGCGAAGCATCATCCATCACATCGCACGGGAACTGTGAGACACGTAGGCATGAGCGGATCCATACAGTGGCAGAAGTCGTCGTTCTCAGGCGGCGATGGACCCAACTGCGTCGAGATGGCGCAGCACGAGGGCGGGATCGTGATGCGCGAGAGCGACGTTCCCGACAACATCCTCGTCACCAGTCGCGCCAACCTGGCAGCCTTCATCACGGGCGTCAAAGCAGGCGAGTTCGACCATCTCACCGCGTAGCAACGCCTCCTGTCCGCCTCGGCAGGCTGGAGGCCTCTTTATGCGAGTACGCGCATAAACGCGCACTCGCATAGACGCCTTTCAAACCACCCCCGTAGCGTCAAGGGGACCGGCCCGCAGGGGCCCAGGACTAGGGGGTTCGTCGTCCATGGCACGCGAGGAATTGACCCGGCTCACTGGCAACGGCAACGGCACGTGTGGCGAGGAGGACTGCCCGAACGTCTACAGGACAGCAAGCGGCTCGGTCGTCGTTCAAGGGAGCGTCTCAGAGGCATTCACACCACCGTCCGGTGAGGCCCTGGTGGAGATCCCGGAGGAAGTGTTGAGGGAGGCCGTACGTGCTCTTGGATGGTGACGAGTGGCGTCGTCGATTCGCGGAGATCAATCAAGAAGCCTGGCGGCTTGAGACTCTTCCGCAGTACCTCGTACCGCAGGAAGCGGGTGAGTTCACAGCCTTCCGCGAAGGTCGGCCCATGACGCCCTACACCGCATCCTCATACACAGAACGCGTCTCACGGCAGCGCGCCGAGGGCAAGCACAACGGCCGCGTGCACATCGTGACGCAGCCGCTCTCCGACTACCTGCGGTTCGAGTTCGCCCGGTTCTACGAGGTGCATGCTCGGGCAGGGGAAGAAATCCGCATCCTCGATGTGACCAACCGCCCCAACCCTCTTGATGGGGCCCCGGACTTCTGGATGTTCGACCGCGCGGAAGTCGTCCTCATGAACTATGAGGACGACGGCACGCAGATCAATCGCGAGGTGTTCGCAGGGGACGCGTCCCCGTTCCTCGAATACCAGCGGATCGCGATGGCCGAGTCGGTGCCCTTCGAGGAGTACGTGAACGGTGGCCATAGAGCCTGACGAGCTTGACCAGTCTGGCCTCGAACTGGCAGCCATGCTCAAACGCCTCCGCAATCAAGCCGGACTCTCTGGGGTCCGGCTTGCTGCGCGTTGCAACATGTCTCAGTCCAAGATCAGCCGCATCGAAGGGAACAAGCTCCGCCCGTCACTGGTCGACGTCGAGCAGATCCTCAGGGCTCTGAGCGTTTCCCCCGCTGCCGCAGCCGAAGTAATGGCCATGGCTCGCATAGCGCAGACGGAATGGCAGGACCGCAAGGCCCTGCACCGGAAAGGGCTGGACAAGAAGCAGCTAGAACTTGCCGGAATCGAAGCAGCCACCAGAGAGTTCCGGTACTTCCTGCTGTCGATGACCACGGCCCTACTGGCAACACCGGACTACATCCGGGAGAGCATCGCGCACACGCCACCGACTCAACAGGCCAAGGCCGTTGGTATGAAGCTTGAACGGCAGGCAGTTCTACTCGACCGCTCGAAGCGCTTCACATTCCTGCTCACGGAGCAAGCCATCCGATACCCGCTGGTCTCACCAGACGCAATGGCCATGCAGATTGACCGGCTGGCCTCGCTCGCCCTCCAGGCAAACATTCGGATTGGCGTGCTACCCATGGGTAGGAAGTTCAGCAACACTCCCTTGAGTACGTTCACGATCTACGACGACCGTCTAGCAACGATCGAGACAGACCTAGGTGCGGCTGTCTTTCGCGACCCCAAGGACGTTCGCTCACTCCTCGACCGGTTCACCGGCTACGAGGAACACGCCACTTTTGGAGAGGACGCGCGCGAGCAATTGACCGCCTGGGCCTGGTCGTTCCGCCGTTGATCTTTAGTCCTCAACGCGAATAGCGCTAGATCCGCGTCCTCGCCGGGTCGACGATGAAGCCATGCCGACCAATCCGGAGTCGCCGAGACAATCGTCTGCCCCACGGGGTTGGCGCGTGGAGCCGATCCCCAGTCGCACGGCCTACAAGGACAATGCGGGGCGCATTCGGATTCCGGTGTGGCTGTCGAAGAACGGTCTGCATACAGCAGACACAGAGATGGTCCTGCTGCCCTCAGAGGCCGAGCTGCTGGCTGATCACTTGGCCGACGCCATGGGCAGCAAAGCCCGGGCTGTCCTCCACGAACTGATGCAGGGAAGCGCCGCCGCTCGCCCATTCCCCTCGCCGGAAGGGAACCATGCCCCCACCCACGCACGAACTGATCGCTAGTCCGTTCCTCGACGAGTACCTCGTCTTACGCCCCGGCAACGACAACGGGGTGCAGATCCCGCTCGCCCGGTTCCTCGAACTGAGCAAGGCTGCGAGCACCGGCACCGAGGCGCCGCAGTGGCTCCTCGACGGCGCCCGCCAAGCATGGGGGCTCGACCTTCCCGCACATCGGCCCCTGGGCGAAACCGTCCTCGTTCGCGCACCCTCTCCGTACGGCATGGCCCGCGCGTCCTACGAGATCAACAAGGGCTGTGACTACGACTGCTCACACTGCTACCTGGGCCTGAAGCGGTTCGAGGGGCTGCCGTGGGCCGACAAGGTTCGCCTACTCGACATCATGCGCGACGTCGGCGTGCTCTGGCTCCAGATCACAGGCGGCGAACCGCTTATCGACCGCGAGTTCCCCGAGGCGTACTCATACGCCTACGACCTCGGCATTATGCTGACAATCTCGACCAACGGATCGCAGCTCCACAAACAGAAGATCCTGGAAACTCTCGCCGAACGCCCTCCCCACCACCTGTCCCTGAGCGTCTACGGCGCCACCGAAGAGACGTACGACGGATTCACCCGCAACCGGGGCGCATTCGGCCGCTTCATCCGCGGACTCGACGCCGCCCGCGAGGCCGGCCTGCGCTTGCAGTTGAACATCGTCATCACCAAGGACAACGCCGACGAGTTCGCCGCCATGGAACAGCTCAGCGAGCCCTACGGGCAGGTGTTCGTGTTCACGAACATGTCGCCCACGATCCAGGGCGACGCGACCCCGATCCCTGAGCAGGCCGCAAAGTACCTGCGCAAGCGGAAGCCGTTCACCGGCTGCAATGCCGGACACACCTTCTTTCACGCTGATCCGTTCGGCCACGCGT
This sequence comes from Streptomyces sp. NPDC031274, assembly GCF_055570235.1. Lineage (NCBI taxonomy): Bacteria > Bacillati > Actinomycetota > Actinomycetes > Kitasatosporales > Streptomycetaceae > Streptomyces > Streptomyces sp. NPDC031274. The sequence goes on from NZ_JBVIHP010000005.1 coordinate 99,978, forward strand.
CCATATGCAAGATCGGCCGCGACCCGCACATCCCCCTGCTGCAGGAAGGGATCGAGGGACTAAAACGCCTCGGCGGCATCGCCGACGGCCTACAACTTCGTACCGGGGGCTGCGCCAGCTGCACGTTCGGTCAGAAGGACGCCGACGGCAACCCGGGCGGCTGCACCACCTGCCGCCCCATGGCCAAGCTCTACCAGGAGGCGAAGGCACCTCGAAACATGTACTGCCAGCACCCCGAGCCCGAACAAGTGAGGTAAATCCATGGCAATTGCCGTCGAGCTCCACACCACGGAAGAGACCCGATCCCCCGGCCCCGTGATGCTCGCGATCACGCCCCGCCCGACCGTACCGACTGCCGGACCGCTACCGCTCCCCGTCGCGATCACATCCCGGCCCATCGGCGATCACGAGTTCCGGATCACGCAGGAGATCGGCACGTTCTCCGAGAGCCTCGGCTGCTCGTGCCAGGCCGATGACGACCAGCCGTACTGAACCGACACGCGCACCGAGCCGCCCTCACCCGCCATAAGGTCGAGGGCGGCTCGTCCGTCCACCCAGGAACCCCACATGCCCGTAACCCGTATCCACTGGGACGACCTGCCCCTCACCGCGCGCGAGACCATCGAGCAGCGCACCGGCCCGATTCTGCGCACCCGCACAGCCGAGGCGGGCGCCAACTCCGGGATCGCTGCCACCGTGTACACCGCCGACGCAGCGCTGTTCATCAAGGGCGTGCCCACCGACCACCCACAGGCCCGCACACAGCAGCGCGAGGTCGCCATCAACCCGTACCTCCCCCCGGCCTCCCCGCGTCTGCTCTGGCATGAGCAGGTCGCAGGATGGGACCTGCTCGGATACGAGCACCTCGTCGCCCGGCACGCCGACTACGCACCCGGCTCCCCCGATCTGCCGCTCGTCGCCCGCGCCCTGGTCGAGCTCCAGAACATGCCGTGCCCCGACATCGACCTCAAGCGCGCCGAGGATCGGTGGAGCGGCTACGCGGGCGCCGCCGGCGTCGAGCAGCTCGTCGGTGACACCTTGCTGCACACCGATCTCGCGCCGCACAACGTGCTCGTCACCGAGCGCGCCCACCTGATCGACTGGGCATGGCCGACCCGCGGAGCCGCATGGATCGACCCCGCCGTTCTCATCCCGCGGCTCATGGAAGCCGGACACACCGCGGAAGCCGCGGACAGCTGGGCACGTCGGCAGTTCCCGTCATGGGCAGCGGCCCCGCAGGCATCCGTCGCCGCGTTCTCCGAAGCGAACGCCCGGACGTGGGGCGAGATCGCCCGCAGCGATCCGCAGGATTGGAAGAAGCGCATGGGCCACCTCGCTCACGACTGGGTCGCCTACTGGCACGACCGGGTGGCCTACTGACGCGACTGGGTGGCCTAGTGGCGGTCAAAGACCGCGTAATCCTCTCTTCCTACGCAAAGCCGCAGCTCACCCGCCTATACATGCAATGTATAGAGACTGTGTATAGTCTCCCGCATGCCTTCTGCGTACCTTTTGCCGATGAAGACGGCAGCAGCGCTTTTCCCGCTCCTCGCGCTGGTGCTTTTCCTCCCTACGGCGGTCGTCCTGTACCGCCGCCACGGCACCCTGTCGCAGTGGCGTGTCCTATCGCTCCTCGGCTTCCTCTACTACGCGATCACGGCCCTGTGCATGACGCTCGTCCCGCTGCCCAAGCGGACAGCGGACATGTGCGAAACGTTCGCGGCGGCCGCCCGCCCGCAGTGGATCCCGGGCAACACCTTCAGCGACATCTGGAAGGAGGCGCACCACAAGGTCACGCTGAACGCGCTGGTGCTCCAGAACCCCGCAGTCAGCGGTGCGGTCCTGAACCTGGCCCTGCTGCTTCCGCTGGGCGTCTTCGTCCGCTACCACCTGCGGCGCGGCGTCGCCGCCGCGGCCGTCGCGGGCTTCGGCGCCTCGCTGTTCTTCGAGGTCACGCAGGGCACCGCGCTGTGGGGCGCCTACCCGTGCCCGTACCGTCTGTTCGACGTCGACGACCTGCTGCTCAACACCGCGGGAGCGCTGCTCGGCTGGTACGTGGCCGGGCCGCTGGCCCGACTGCTCCCGACGTGGGAGACGCTGGATCACACGACGCCGGCCCGACAGTCCGTCACCCTCGGACGGCGCCTGGTGGCGCTCCTTGTCGACCTGACTGGAGTCTCGGCCGTCACCGTCCTCGTGCTCCTGGCCACGGCGGAAGACGTGTACAGCGACTCCCATCCCATACCGCAGGTGATGGTCGCGGTCTTCGCCGTGTGGTTCGTCGTACTGCCCTGGCTGACGAGGACAACCCCGGGCAAGTGGCTTCTCCTGCTGAAGCTGGCGCCGACCGAGGGCGACGGACGGCCGGCGCTGTGGCGGATCGGGGTCCGCGCGTCGCTGCTGGGCGTGGTGACTCTCCCGCTGATGGCGACCCTCGTGGCCGCGTCGATGGTCCTGCTGTACGGGCCGTCGTGGGTGGTGCGCCGGGTCCGGGACGCTACGGCGGCGGACACGCGCGCGATCCAGTGGAAGCTGATCGACCACTTTCCGCAGGTGTTGCTGATCGTTCTCGTCGTGGTCCTGATCGGCGGGTACGTGCTGATGGCCCGGAGGCGGAGGCCGGACCTCTGGACCCACGAGCTGGCATCCGGGGTGCGCACGGTGGGCGCTGACGCACACCCGCGCCGACACCGGTTCCACGTCGAGCATGCGGACGCTCCGCGGGCCCCCGGACCGGGCACCGACGCGTCGCAGACCCCGGCGCCCGAATCCACCCGCACGGCGTCGGAGCACCACTGACCCTCGGGCAGGACGCCCGCTGAGAGGCGTCAGCTTCGGGCCTGGCAGCCGAGAGGCGGCATACGGCATACGGCATACGAAAAGGGGCCCGCCGCCCCCATGGACGACGAGCCCCTCACGTACGTACGCACACGCAGGTCAGCCGGACCCCACGAAGACGACCAGCAGCAGCCACACCACCGGAGCCGTCGGCAGCAGGGAGTCGAGGCGGTCCATGATGCCCCCGTGGCCGGGGAGCAGCGTGCCCATGTCCTTGATGCCGAGGTCACGCTTGATCATGGATTCGCCGAGGTCACCGAGTGTCGCGCTCGCGGCGACCGCGAGGCCGATGAGCAGCCCCTGCCACCACGTGCCGCCGTCTATCAGGAACTCCATGCACAGCGCGCCCCCCGCCATCGCGAACGTCACCGCGCCGACCAGGCCCTCGCGGGTCTTGCCGGGACTGATGCGCGGGGCGAGCTTGTGCTTGCCGAAGCGCCAGCCGATCGCGTACGCCCCGGTGTCGCTGACCACGGTCAGGAGCAGGAACGTGAGCACCCGCATCGCGCCGTCGTCCGCGGTGAGCATCATCGCCACGAACGTAGCGAGGAACGGGACGTAGAACGCCGCGAAGACGCCCGCCGTGACGTCCTTCAGATAGCCCTCGGGCGGCTCGGTCATCCGCCAGACGAGCACCGCGAGCGCCGTGAGCGCCATGGCGACCCAGGCGCCCTCGGGCCCGCGGACGTATCCGGCGACGACCATCGCGGCGCCGCCCACCGCGAGCGGGACCAGCGGCGCCTTGATGCCCTTGCGCTCCTCGAGCCGCGAGGTGAGCTCCCAGAGACCGACCACGACGGCGACCGCTATGACGCCGATGAAGACGGCCTTCACGATGAAGAGCGACGCGACGATCACCGCGCCGAGCCCCACGCCGACTCCTATGGCCGCCCCGAGGTCACGGCCCGCGCTCTTCTTCTGCGGCGCGCGAGGCGCTCGCGGCGTCTCAGGGGCGGGCTGTGATGCTGCGCTGGGCATGGGCTCCTGGGGTACTTCAGGCACGTCAGGCATGTCGGGCACGATGGGCATGGGCCGCGTCTCTGATGGATACAGGGCGTCATGCGCATCGTACGCGGGACCTGCCGGGGCAGCCCCTTGAGCAGGGCCCTGGTCGGGCGGCCCCCAGTACCCGGCTCTGGGAGGCGCCCCCCAGGAAGAGTCGTTCACGGATCGGATTCCTCAGTCCTCAGACCACGAGCCCTCAGACCTCGAGCAGCTCGGCTTCCTTGTGCTTGAGCAGCTCGTCCACCTGAGCGACGTACTTCGCCGTGGTGTCGTCGAGCTCCTTCTCCGCGCGACGGCCCTCGTCCTCGCCGATGTCGCCGTCCTTGATCGCCTTGTCGATCGATTCCTTGGCCTTGCGGCGGATGGAACGGATCGAGATCTTGGAGTCCTCGGCCTTGGTCTTGGCGACCTTGATGTACTCCTTGCGGCGGTCCTGCGTCAGCTCGGGGAACGTCACCCGGATGATGTTTCCATCATTGCTGGGGTTGACGCCGAGGTCGGAGTCGCGGATCGCCTGTTCGATGTTGCGCAGCGCGCTCTTGTCGAACGGGGTCACCACGGCCATCCGCGGCTCGGGCACCGAGAACGAGGCCAGCTGATTGATCGGCGTAAGGGCGCCGTAGTAGTCGGCCACGATCTTGTTGAACATCGCCGGGTGCGCACGGCCTGTGCGAATCGCGGCGAAGTCCTCCTTGGCGACCACGACGGCCTTCTCCATCTTCTCCTCGGCCTCGAGGAGGGTCTCTTCGATCACCACTTGCTCCTGGTGTTGTGAGTGGGCTGGGGCGCCCCCACACGGTGAAGTAGGGGGAGTCCATGGGGCGTCGGCTGCGTCGCGTCTCTTTCCCTGCACCGTGTCCGACCGGCAGGGCTTTGTCCATCCCCCGGGGGCGTCCCCGGGATCAGGCGCGGGTACCCCCGTCACCCACGAGTGTGCCGATCTTCTCACCCTTGACGGCACGGGCGATATTGCCGGTGGAGAGCAACTCGAAGACCAGGATGGGCAACTTGTTGTCGCGGCACAGGGTGATCGCGGTCATGTCGGCGACCTTCAGGTCGCGGGTGATGACCTCGCCGTAGCCGAGCGCGTCGTACTTGACCGCGTCCGGGTTGGTCTTGGGGTCGGAGTCGTAGACCCCGTCGACGCCGTTCTTGCCCATGAGCAAGGCCTCGGCGTCGATCTCCAGGGCGCGCTGCGCCGCGGTCGTGTCGGTGGAGAAGTACGGCATGCCCATACCGGCACCGAAGATGACCACACGGCCCTTCTCAAGGTGCCGTACGGCGCGCAGCGGGATGTACGGCTCCGCGACCTGGCCCATCGTGATGGCGGTCTGGACGCGGCACTCGATGCCTTCCTTCTCCAGGAAGTCCTGCAGCGCGAGGCAGTTCATGACCGTGCCGAGCATGCCCATGTAGTCGGAGCGCGCCCGGTCCATACCGCGCTGCTGCAGCTCGGCGCCGCGGAAGAAGTTGCCGCCGCCGATGACGGCCGCGATCTGGGCACCGTCGCGGACGACCGCGGCGATCTCCTTGGCGATCGCGTGCACCACGTCGGGGTCGACGCCAAGGCCGCCCCCGCCGGCGAATGCCTCACCGGAGAGCTTCAGCAGGAAACGACCGGGGACTTTTTCGTCGCCACTGTTTGTGTCGGCCTTGGTGGTCATGGAGTTCTCGCTTCTTTTTGCTCGGCGCACATACGAAGAAGGCCACTGCCGGTGGGGTGTCGTTCGCATCCCATGCTCGGCAATGGCCTCCTCGTCAGATCCTGCGGTCGTACGTCGCGTACTGCGTGAGTACGCGGGCGACCGCTGTCGACCCTAGCGGGGTCTACCGTCGATCGCGGTACTGACTCAGATGCCGACCTTGATGCGCGAGAAGCGCTTCAGGGTGACACCGGCCTCGTCCAGAACCTTCTGGACGGACTTCTTGTTGTCGAGCGCGTACGGCTGACCGAGGAGGGTGGCCTCCTTGAAGAAGCCGTTGACGCGACCCTCGACGATCTTGGGCAGCGCGGCCTCGGGCTTGCCCTCGGCGCGGGTGGTCTCCTCGGCGACGCGGCGCTCGGACTCGACGACCTCGGCCGGGACGTCCTCGCGGGAGAGGTACTTCGGCGCGAAGGCGGCGATGTGCTGCGCGATGCCCTTGGCGAGGTCGGCGTCGGCCTTGTCCAGCTCGACCAGAACACCGATCTGCGGGGGCAGGTCGGGCATGGTGCGGTGCATGTACGCGGTGACGAAGGTGCCCGAGAACTGCGCGAAGCGGTCCAGGACGATCTTCTCACCGAGGTTGGCGTTGGCCTCGTCGACGTACGCCTGGACGGTCTTGCCGGCCTCGATCTCGGACGCGAGCAGCGCCTCGAGGTCGGCCGGGGACGTCTTGGCGATGTGCGCGGCGAGCGAGTTGGCGACAGCCTGGAACTTCTCGCCCTTGGCGACGAAGTCCGTCTCGCACTTCAGCTCGACGATCACGCCGGAGGTGTTGTCGTCGGCGATGAGGGAGACCACGGCGCCGTTCTCGGCGGAGCGGCCCTCGCGCTTGGCGACGCCCTTCTGGCCCTTGATGCGCAGGGCCTCGACGGCCTTGTCGACGCTGCCGTCAGCCTCGTCGAGCGCCTTCTTGCAGTCCATCATGCCGGCGCCCGTGAGCTCACGGAGCTTCTTGACGTCAGCGGCGGTGTAGTTCGCCATGATCCTGAAATTCTCTTTCGAAGGTCTGAAAGATCTACGGGTGAACGGCGGGGGCCTGATCGGCCCCCGCCGTCAACTACCGAACCTGTGAAGGTCAGGCCTGCTCGGTCTCCGTGGCGGGGGCCTCGGCGGCGGCAACCTCGGCGGGGGCCTCGGACTGCTCGGCGTCGGCGGCCTTCTCCGTCTCGGCGGACTTCTGAACCTCGGCCTCTTCGGCCTTCGGCTCGTCGGCCTTGGCCTCGTCAGCCTTGGGCTCGTCGGCCTTCTTCTCGCCCTCGAGCAGGTCGCGCTCCCACTCGGCGAGCGGCTCGCCGGCGGCCTTCTCGCCCGGCTTCTGGTCGCCCGTGGCCACGCCGGAACGGGAGATGAGGCCCTCGGCGACGGCGTCGGCGATCACGCGGGTGAGCAGGGTGACGGAGCGGATCGCGTCGTCGTTGCCCGGGATCTTGTAGTCGACCTCGTCGGGGTCACAGTTCGTGTCGAGGATCGCGACGACCGGAATGTTGAGCTTCCGGGCCTCGCCGACAGCGATGTGCTCCTTCTTGGTGTCCACGATCCAGACGGCGCTGGGCACCTTGGACATCTCGCGGATACCGCCGAGGGTCTTCTCCAGCTTGGCCTTCTCGCGGGAGAGGACGAGCAGCTCCTTCTTGGTGAGGCCGGACGCGGCCACATCCTCGAAGTCGATCTGCTCGAGCTCCTTCAGGCGCTGGAGGCGCTTGTAGACGGTCGAGAAGTTGGTGAGCATGCCGCCCAGCCAGCGCTGGTTCACGTAGGGCATGCCGACGCGGGTCGCCTGCTCGGCGATGGCCTCCTGCGCCTGCTTCTTCGTGCCGACGAACATGACCGTGCCGCCGTGGGCGACGGTCTCCTTGACGAACTCGTAGGCGCGGTCGATGTACGACAGCGACTGGAGCAGGTCGATGATGTAGATGCCGTTGCGCTCCGTGAAGATGAAGCGCTTCATCTTCGGGTTCCAACGGCGGGTCTGGTGACCGAAGTGGACGCCGCTTTCCAGCAGCTCCCGCATCGTGACGACGGCCATGGCCGTACTCCTAGGTGTTCTCGGTTGTGCCGCGTCCGCCGGATGACGGTCGCGTCCTGACGCCCGCGATGCGCCGTGCCACAGAGGACCGAGAGGCGCTGGCACCTGGCTTTTGATGGCCTGGTGTCGGGGCGTGCGAAGTCGACCCGGTGACCCGGATCGCCACAAGAAGTGTACGGGACCCGCGAGGCAGTGGGTGACGCCGCTGTCCACAAGCGGATGGTCGTCCACAGATCCGGTCCATGATCCCCGCGGACCGGCCCGGCGCGGGACCGTTCTGGCATGTCTCACATGCGAAGAAGCCTTGGCCTTGCGCTGCTGACCGTGGCGCTGATCACCGCGGCACTGATCACTGGGGCGGTGCTGCCTGCCGCCGCTGCCGACTCCGTCAGCAAGCCGGTTAGCGAGCCGGTGCCGAAGGTGGGGGGCGCTTGGCCCGTGGGGGTGCGGCCTTCTGTCGTACGGGGCTGGGAGCCTCCGGCGACGGAGTACGGCCGGGGGCACCGGGGCGTGGACCTCGCGGCGGCGCCTGGCGCAGTCGTTCGGGCGGTGGCACCGGGCAGGGTCTCGTTCGCGGGCCGGGTGGCGGGGCGTGGGGTGATCGCGGTGGAGCTGGCGGGCACGGGGGATCCGCCCCTGCGTACGACGTACGGGCCGGTGCGGGCCACGGTCAAGAAGGGCGCCGAGGTGGCGACGGGCGAGGCACTGGGGGTACTGGAACTCTCCATGGGACCTACAGGACCCACGGGGCCTACAGGACCCACAGGACCCACGGCGCCCAATGCCCACTGCCCGAGCAGCTGCCTGCACTGGGGCCTGTTGAGGGCCGACGCGTACCTGAACCCGCTGTCACTACTGCCGCCGTGGCTACTGGGGCGCGGGGCGTCCCGCCTGCTGCCGGTGATTGACGTGCCGCTGCTGGGGTTGCTGCCGTGGTGGCCAGGCGCCCCTTGAGCAGGCATCCCCGGAGCAAGGGTTCCCTGAGCAGGCACCCCCGGAGCAGGGGTTCCCTGAGCAGGCATCCCCGGAGCGGGGGTCCCCTGAGCAGGCGCCCCCGGAGGCGGACCAGGCGGACGCGGCGCCCCGCTGCCGGGCGCCGATGGGTGAGGCCTCAGCCCCGCACACCTCGCAGCGCCATGACGACGGCCGCCTCGGTGATGGCGGACGGATCCTCCGCGGCGCCCAGCTCGATCCGCCGCACAGCCGCGTCCACGACACCCTGCAGAAGCATCGCGGCGAGCCGGGGCTCCGCATGTCCCAGCTCGCGCAACGCCTCGCCGATCATGGCGACAAGCCCACCGTGCGCGGCACGGATCTTCTCCCGCGCCCCCGCGTCCAACTCGGCCGCGGAGATCGCGACGACGGCCCTGTGCCGCCGGTCCCCCACCAGATCGAGCTGCCGCCTGACGTATGCCTCGACCTTGCCCTCGGCCGTCTCCGCCCGCTCCATCGCGACGGAGACCTCCGCCGCCCAGACGGGGAAGTCGACCTCGCACAGCTCCTCGACGACCGCGGCACGCGACCGGAAGTACTCGTACACGGACGACCGCGCGAGCCCCGTGCGCTCGGCGAGGGCGGGGAAGGTCAACGCCTCCGTACCGCCCTCGGACAGCAGGGACCGCGCGGCGTCCAACAGGGCGCCGCGCTGCATCGACCGGTGCTCGGCCACAGAGGCCGCTCGAATCCTTGGCACGCACTCCACTCTACGGACGTGACCGCCGGGACGGGAGTCGTTCCACCTCGGAGAACCCCACACCGGCACCTCACGGCACGGGCCGTGGGCAGGGACGATTCAGCGCCCTCAGCGGCCGAAACTCGCCAGCTTCGCCCGCAGCTGGAGCACCGATTTCGTGTGGATCTGGCTCACCCGGCTCTCCGTCACGCCGAGCACATTGCCGATCTCGGCGAGCGTGAGGCCTTCGTAGTAGTAGAGCGTGACGACGGTCTTCTCCCGCTCCGGCAGCGTGTTGATCGAGCGCGCGAGCAGCCGTCGCAGCTCGCGGTCCTCGGCGACCTCCACGGGGTTGTCGGCCGCGGTGTCCTCGAGCGTGTCCATCAGGCTCAGCCGGTTGCCGCCCTCGCCGCCGACGTGCAGGAGCTCCTCGAGGGCCACCACGTTCGCCAGCGACAACTGGCTGAAAACAGCGTGCAGTTCCTCGATCGCCACCCCCATCTCGTGGGCGACCTCGCTCTCCGAGGGCGTACGCCGCAGCTGGGCCTCCAGCGTGGCGTAGGCCCGCTCGACGTTGCGCGCCTTCTGCCGCACGGACCGGGGGATCCAGTCGAGCGCCCGCAGTTCGTCGATCATCGCGCCACGGATACGCGTGATCGCGTACGTCTCGAATTTGATCGAGCGCTCGATGTCGAACTTCTCGATCGCGTCGATCAGACCGAACACCCCGGACGAGACGAAGTCCGCCTGCTCGACATTGGGCGGCAACCCCACGCTGACCCGGCCCGCGACGTACTTCACCAGTGGCGAGTAGTGCAGGATCAACTGCTCGCGCAGCCGCCCGTCCCCCGTCTCCTTGTACGACCGCCACAGCTCGTCCAGCGACGAGGGTGCGGGGGGCCGCTCCCGCTCGCCGCTACGGGCGGCGGGGGGAACCGCCGCCCGATCGGACCCTGAGGTGTGCTGGGGCATTCGTTGCCTTGAGCCGTTCTGCCGTGAACCGGTGAGGTCGTGCGAGCCGATGGATTCGCCCGCACCCGCGAGGTGGTGATCTTGCGTGAAGTGAATGAGGTTGTCCGTCTGCTTGCCCGTGGTTGCCTGTGGTTGCCTGTCCGCGTCGGAATCCTTGTGAGCGTAGCGTGACTGAAGTGTCGCAGTGTGCGAACAGTAGGGGATCTCGCGTACGCAGATACGTTCCGCTGGACCCCCCACCGAGCCCCCCTCGTCGCCTTCCGTGACGACCGCGGAGCGCCAACTCCGCGTTTTCGCGCGGACATCGGGGGTTCATCCAGACGGCCGAACACGGTCGGTCACGAACCACCTCCCGCCGGGAAGACCGACACGATCGCCTGGCGTGTCAACTGCCATCCGTCGCCATGTCGTTCGACGAACCCAAGTGAGCGCAACTCGTACAGCCGACCGACTGCTTCGTCCACCGTCGTGCTCGCGCCCAGTGCGATGTCTCTGGCCGCCGCGCTCCCCCGGGCGGGCAGCGCCGCCAGGACACGCGCGGCGTCCGGGGCGAGCAGATCGCGCGGCACGACGGGGCCGCGCCGCTCCGGGGCCAGCTCACCCATGTCGCCGACCAGCTCGACGACTTCCGCCGCGTCGGTCACCAGTACACCGTCACCACGCAGGAGTTCATGCACCCCCGCCGAGAGCCCGCTGGTGGCGGGGCCCGGCACCCCCATGGTGAACCGGCCGAGCTCCCGCGCACTGCGCGCCGTGGCGAGGGCGCCACTGCGGTACGCGGCCTCGACAACGACACTTCCCCTGGTGAGAGCGGCGATCACGCGGTTCCTGAGGATGAATCTGCTCGGCGTCGGATGATCTCCCGGAGGCAACTCCCCCACCACAAGACCCTGTTCCGCGATCCTCCTGATCAACTCGGCGTGTCCTCGCGGATAGGCCCGGTCGACCCCGCAAGCGAGCACTGCGACCGTGGCCCCACCTGCCCCCAGCGCTCCCCGATGGGCGGCCCCGTCCACCCCGTAGGCGCCACCCGACACGACCACCCAGCCCCGCTCGGCGAGCCCCGCCCCGAGGTCCGCCGCCATACGCGCCCCGTACTCCGTGCAGGCCCGCGCGCCGACCACCGCCACCGACCGGAGTGCCCATATCCGCAGGCTGGGCCGCCCCCGCACCCACAGCCCCAACGGCCGCGCGTCCCCCAGGTCATCCAACTGGACCGGCCACTCCGCCTCCCCCGGGCACACGAATCGCATCCCCGCGTCCCGCGCCACCGCCAGGTCCTGCTCGGGCCGCGCCTTCCCCGCCCGCGCCCGCAGCCCTTCCCACCGCGCCGGCGTCACCCCGGTCAGCATCTCCTCCCCCTCGGCCAACCGCCGCACCACTTCGACGGCCCCGGCCTCCCGCAACCACCGTCCTCCCACCTCGTCCCCGGGTTCAAGGACCCGGGTCAGGGCGGCCCTCGCCATCCGCTCCTCCTCCGGGACGGAACCCGAACCCGATGCCGAGCCCGAGGTCATGTCAGCGCCCCGATCGCCATCGCCGCGCCCCGCGACACCCCCGTACGCAACTGCAACGCCAAGGCGACATCCTGCGCGGCAGGCCGGTCACGGCCCGCGAGGTCCGCGATGGTCCAGGCGACCCGCGGGACACGGTCGAGCCCTCGGGCGGTCAGGAAGCCTCGCTCCAGGTCGACTTCGGCGGCGTCCAGGGCACCCGGCTCCGCGGGCCATCGCGTCCGCAGGGCGTGCCCCGGCACTTCGCTGTTCGTCCGCCAGCCGGTGCCGGTCAGTCTGGCCGCCGCTCTCTCCCTGGCGGCGCGCACCCGGTCGGCGACCGTCTGCGTGGAGTCACCCCGCGTGCCGTAACCGGCCAGCTCCGATCGCGTGACGGGCTCCACCCTGACCTTCAGGTCGACCCTGTCGAGCAGCGGGCCCGAGAGCCGCGCCTGATAGCGGCGGACGACGGACGCCGGACATTCGCAGCCGTCGCCGAGCAGCGTGTGCCGACCGCAGGGGCAGGGATTGGCGGCGAGCTTGTGGCGGGTGTTTGTGTCTGACCGCTGACCGCTGACCGCTTTCGGCTAATGGTCGTCGGGCGGCTTGGGGAGATAGAAGGGAAGGAAGGCGAGCTTGATCTCGCGCTCGGGATCACTGGTCGCGGTGAAGACGAAGTCGTGTCGTTCTTCGGTCGCGTGCTGGCCGTCATGCTTGTAGTTCGGATGCTCGCGGAACTTGACGACGGCCTTGGTGATGACGTCGCTGGGGGTTCCGGAGCGGATAAACAACAGCAGCGCGGCCTTAGTGTCGCGCCAGGTGAGATAGCTCAGCAGCTGGTCGAGTGTGTTGATGATGGTCTGGGGGCCGCGCCAGATCTTGCACTCGCCGATGAAGATGTGCCGATCCTCAACTCGGATGAGGATGTCGGTCTTGCCTGTGTTGTTGAAGACTTCGCCTGCAGCTTCACCCTTGAAGTGGCCGTTCAGCTGGAGCAGGAGGAGGTCGCGGATCTGCTCCTCGTCCATCTTGGCGCTGGTGCTCGGGGACCGTTCGAGCTGGTTCCTCTGGTGCAGCAGCACTTCAAGGGCTGCCTCGTATTGCCCCTCTGCGAGGGTTGGCTCTGGCCGGAACGGTTGGGAAGCGGGTGCCGCCCGTCGCGGAACGATTGTCTTGCGGGTGATCGGGACCGCGTAGGTGTCAGCATCGGGCCGCTTGCGCATGGGGAAGCCGATGGTTGCTTGCAGGTTGCGGTTGGCCAGTAGCCGGTCCTTCCGTGCCTGGACTTCTGCGGTGATCTGCTGGCCTGCCTCTGCGTTGTAGGCGCTGATCTGGCTGGCGCTTGAGTCCAGCCACTCCTGGATGTCGTCGAGCTGCTTGTTGATGTTCTGCTGGAGCGCACTCGGATCGGGGTTGGGGGGACCACTCCAGTAGAGAAGGAGCTCTCCGTCTCTGACGCTCGCGGTCGGGGGCGAGAGAGTGAAGCGGTCGGGCCGGAGCATGAAGAGATCCCGCTCCCCGGTGTAGGGAACGACCAGGGTCACGGTCGTCACCCTGATGTCGACGGTCTCGCCGAACTGGCGGGTCTGCCTGAAGCCGTCCTCGATCGGTTCGGCGGTAATGCCGTCCCGGTCGAGGACGATCGGCTCGATTTCGAACTGCTCTTTAAGAGCCTCAACAACGTCGCTCAGGGGAAGAGACAGAAGGGCCTCTTCGTTCCATTCGGCGACCGCGTTAACGATCTTTCCCAGCTGCTGATTCAGGGTGTCGGCAAGTTTGCCTTTGCGGAAGAGCGTGCTGCCCGAGTTCATGGACTCAGTGTGGGACGTGCCTCTGACAAAGAACGGGCCAGCAAGCCGTGTTCCCCCGCCGATGCAGCGATGGCTGAACTACTGGGGCGTTCGGCGACTCGGAATGCGGTCGACGAGGCGAGTCACGCCGGTGGCAGCTTCGAGTCTCTGCCGCAGCCGTTGGTTCTCCAAGGCGATCTTCTGGGCCTGTGCAGCGGCGAGGGCAAGGTGGCTGGTGAGCTCGCGGTTGCGCCGTTTGAGCTTGGCATTCCGGGCGACGAGCTTGGCGTGACTACTCGGTTCGCCTGCCGGTGTGGCTTCGGCCGGTGTCGAGCGGATGGTGGAGATCTCCGTGGCGAGCTCGGGGAAATGCCGCCGGAATGTGGTGTTGCTCATCGAGAAGCGACGGGCGAGGGCGAGGACGCTGGGCCGGGTTCCATTGTCGTCGGCCTTCTGGCGGAGCTCGTTGAGGGCAGCGCGGACCTGGACTTCGGAGGGGACTTCAATGCGCCGGCTCATGTCGTCGCCGGGGTGCAGTCATGGCGGCTCAGGAACACGGTGATCTTTTCCTTGCGTGTGCGGAGAACGGCCTCCATGCGTGGTGGCAGTGGCGGTCGGGCGGCAAGTCGGTGGTCGATCCGGTCGAGTGTCTGGCGCCAGGTACTGACGTTGTCGCTGGTCAGGGCAACGTTGCGGCAGTCCAGGGGCTGGCATCCGCTGTGGTCGGCCAGATCTTCGGCTCGGCCCTTGCGGGCTCGCTCGCAGAGAGCCTTCGCGTGGTCGTGAACGCAGGTGATGTATTTGCCGGGATAGACCGCTGGGTCGTCCCGCTTCATGATCCGTTTCAGTCTGCGCTCGTCGTTGGCGACGACGCCCTGGAAGCGGGCCCGGTGCCCAAAGCCTTCAAGTCGGCGGGCGGCTTCCTCTGCGGAGGGGCCTTTGAGCTCAGTGTGCTCGTGGGCGTCGGTCATGGCGAGGTAGTGCTCGCCGCGGGCGAGGGCCTGTTCGCTTTCAACCTCGGCGCGGAAGCCGGAGTCGCTGGTGCCCGCGTAGCCCTCGAACATCTGGATGCTGTGGTGCCGGTATTGCAGGGCGCCGGCGAGGGTGCCGCCAGGACGGCGGGCGATGAACCAAGCGAGAGTGCGACGAAATTGGGAGGTCTTGAGACGGAAAGGGATCTTGTTGTAGCGCGGGATCGCGTCGGTCCTCTGGTGGTCGCGACAGTAATCGTTCACCCAGGTGACGAAGTGGTTGAGGTTGTCGTTAGTGCTGCTGTTGACCATGGCTCGGGCCCCGCGGACCCGATGACGAGTGCCGGGGCCGTGCGGGAGCCGGGTGAAAAGAAGCTCGGTGTCGTGGTTGTGGAGGGCTTCGAGAACGGCGACGGCCCGTGCGACGGGTTCGCCAACGATCCAGGTCGCCGGGGCCCCAGCCGGGTCGTCCTCGCCCTTGAAGGCGAGTCCGTCGACCTTCCAGCGGTAGGGCCGTCCGTTCTCGTCGCGCTCCGTGCGCAAGCATCCGCGCCGCAATTCCTTGACCTCGCAGTCCCTCATTCCGCTCAGGAACGCGATCACGATGTAGGCAGCGGCCTGGAGGTGGCGGGCCAGGGCGGCCAGGCTGTCGGGGCGGTCGGCCTCGGTGAAGATCTCTGCGATCCAAGGGGTGCCATCGAGGTGCTGCTGGATCGGAGTGAAGAACGGGGCGCCCTCGCGGATGCCAACCTGAGCCACTGCCTCGTCGATCATCTCCCGGTAGCGAGGGGCCGCCAGTGACACGCGGTGGCAGCCGGCTTTGCGGGCGAGGATCGTCTGGTGCGGTTCGCCTCGATAGCCCGGCAAGGGGCGGCCGGCTTCGACGTACTCGTCCATCAGCGCCTTGAGCGTGGTGGCCAGGTGGTTGGTGGAGGGGTGGAACGTCCCGGTGGTGGCCATCCCGTGGTGGCCGCGGCTGTCGCGCCATTCCTGGTTGGTGGCGAGGATGTCGACGGAGAAGTTGTCGATGAATCGCCGTGCCCAGACGAACAGCGGTCCCAGGACCTCTTCGGGAATCCGGTCGGTGAGGTTCTCGCGGTTGCGGTTTCGCAGACCCTTCTCGCCCCAGCCGTCGATGTGCCGCGGGTCGAAGGCGGGGCGGTCATCCAGGTTGTGCCGCCAGCGCCAGAACAGCCGAATCTTCGAACGGCAACGCTCCCGCTGGGAGGCCGAGGAGGGGAACAGGGACGCGATGTGCCGCTGATAGGCGAGTAGATCGAGTGTGGTCAGGGTGGCCAACTGGCCGCAGGTGATCGATGGCTGGCCGTCCAGCCAGGTCAGGAAGCGGAAGATCTCCGTGAACGCGCAACGGACTCCAGCCACTTTGGGGTGCTTCTCCCCGGGTGGGAGGGGGCCTGATAGCAGTGCGTAACAGAGCTGCTTGGCGACCAGCTGGAACCGGGGCGGGATGCGCCGGAAGTCCAGGATGAGGTTGCGGCCGCTGGCCTGGTGGATCGCCGGCCGCAACCTCCAGACGTCCTCGCCGAACCGGGCGGTCTCCTCGAGTACGAAGCCGTGTCGCAGGCGGCAGCCGTGTAGGACGAAGGTGTCGTCGCCGGGGGCGGCCTCGGTGGCGGCGGCTGTGGTGGTGGTCATGGTTGTTCCCAGGGTTCTTCGACCAGGTCTAGGTAGGCGTCGACGGGCTTGTCGCGCTCGGCCTGCTGGCGTTGTGCGGGGGTGAACTTCGGGAGGATGTCGTGGCGGATCGCGGCCCAGGCGGGCCCATAGCGGCGCCACCACTCGGCTGCACTCATCGTTCGGCGCCGGTCGGCCAGGGCGTCCATCAGCCCCAGCAGTCCAGGGAGCTGATCGCGGGTGACCAGGCAGTTCCCGCAGTGGAAGCAGGCGAGGAAGGACGCTTCGCAGCCCTCGCCGGTGACCGGGTTGGTCGCGTCGCCGCAGGCGGTCCAGGCGGTGTCCCGTTCGCCCGCGGCCGCCTGGCGGGCGGTCTCCTCGTCCAGGCCGGCCTCGCGCTGCAGGCTCTCGGCGGTGACCGGGCCGGGCACCACTCTCAAGTGCCCGCCCGCTGCCTCCAGGACCCGTTGGTGGGCCTCGGTGGCGGCCTTCTCCGCGTCCGCCAAGGCCTCGCCGAGCACCGTGTGGGCCCAGTCCACGATGATCGGATCGCCGCCCAGGTAGTTGCGGAACAGCACCTGCATGGTGTTCGACTTCGCGGCCGAGGGCAGGTGGCCGCCCAGGCGTCGGGTGCGGCGGACCTCGGCGCTGGTCTTGATCCGGTTGAAGGTGACCTGCAGCGGGCGGGGTTCGTCCTCGCCGACTGCGTCGGCGAGGACGGGCCGCGGGCGATCCGCGGCCCAGGAGGAGAGGTAGATGTCGCCGCCCCAGAGCTTGTCGGCGAAGGGCGGGAAGTGCTCGTCGACTCCGTAGTTGCCGGTCCGGTGCTGGTTGCGCCAGACGCAGAAGAGCTGGTCGGATCCGCAGAACTCCCGGCTTCGGGCGGTGAGTTCTAGCAGGAGGAGATAGAGGCCTCCCGGGGTGTGCAGGGCCCGGTTGGGTGGGCCGATCTCCCAGGTCACGGTCTCGAACCAGCGGCGAGCCCCGCGACGGCGCTTGATGATGGTCACCTCGACCGCCCGGCCTTCGAGGATCTTGTGCTGGGCCGGTAGTTCCTTGATGGTCTCGCTGTTGCGCTCGGAGAGTGCGGCCATGAGGGCCATCAGCGGCTCCAGGTCGTGGCGGATCACGAAAAGGTGCCCGGCCAGGGCCAGCCGTTGGCTCATGAACTGGCGGCCGCTCATCACCGGGACCTCGCCGGTGGCGGCCAGGTCGGTCAGGGTCCTGGCGAGCTCTCTCCGGCCAGGGTCGACGTGCTCGGGGTTGTGCACGTTTTGCTGTACGAGTTCTTCTCCCGCCCTAATCCGATCGCGGATCCGGGCGACGTCGGTGCGGGCTGCGGATAGCAGCCGGTTGAACTCGCCGTCCGAATAGCCGGCCGCGCCGAAGTGCCTGGTCTCAAGGGCACGTCGCTGAAGGGCATCGTGGGCCTCTGCCGTGATCAGCGGGCGGATCGCGTCGGCCTCCAGCAGGTGCCGGGTGTTGCGCAGGTCAACCATCGCGGTGCGCTCGGAGGACGCTGTCGTGCGGAAGGTGAAGAACGCCTTCACGTGTGCCGCGGTGAGCCGCTCAGGGCGGGGCGGTGGAACGGGAAGCGCGGCCAGGAACTTCATCCATCTCGCCAGCGCGAACCACGCGTCCATCGCCGAGGTGAGCGTGCGGAGTCCGCCGCTTGGGCCGGTCCGCTGCCCAAACGCGCCGGCCAGCGCCAGTCGCCAGCCCTCCAGGGGCAGTTCGGCGGTGTCAAAGACATGCCCGCGGCCGTCGTCACCGTGGAAGTGGATCTGTGTCGCTCCGTCGGCGTCGGCCCGGCCGGGCCCCGGCGGGTCATAGATGTCTGTCGGCAAGACAGACGTCCTGCCCGGTCCGGTGCTGCCGCGGCCCCGGCCGGTCACTACGGTCCCTCCATCGCCGGGACGGCGGCGTCTTCCCCGAGCTGACCGAGCGGGGTGTCCCGGGGGTCTTCCCAGGCGTCCGGGACCAAGGCCATGCGGGTATCCATCTCAAGCTCCTGGAGGGCGTGCAGGTAAATCAAGGTCGTGACGACTGACCGGTGACCAAGTCGGCGCCTCACCCAGTCCAGCGGGTCGCCGAAGATCCGGGCGTAATACCCGCGCTGTTCCTGGTTGAGGGCGGCCAGCTGAGCAATGTGCGCTCGCTGCAGCTGTTCGAGAGTGACGACGGCAAAAGAATGACGCAGGAGGTGGGCGTGTGCCGCAGCCTTCTCGCCCGCAGCGAGGCAACGCTGGTTGGCGGCGGTAAAGACGGACTTCCAACCCGAGACCGTCATCGGCATGCCGTCCTCGGTCAGCCAGAGCATGGCCGGCTCCAGGCCCTCCTCGGTCTCTCGCAGCAGCCGTCGACGCTCGTGCGGCTTCAACTCCTCGAGCCTCAAACGGCGAACACCGCCCGCGGTCACCTGGTGAACGACCGAGGGGCGGTCCGGGTCCTCGATGACCAGCGGCCGCCGAATCCTCCGATAGCGGCCCGCCGCTCGGGCCCCGTCGACCACCTCGGCCCGGTCCCACTTCATGTAGGCGCCCAGCTCGCCGACCGTGCTGTGAGGGACGTAGACCCAGCGCGCCGAGAAGTTCTTCGCGATCGCCCCGGGCAGCCAGAACCTTTGGTAACCACTGAGCACCTGGCTGTGCGGAATCTCGAAGACCGTGACGCTGGACTCTTCGCTCAGCCGCAGGCCGGTCCGGACCATGAGGTCAGTGAAGGCTGCGTTCCGCGATGCCCAACGCCCCCGGAACCGGGGCGAGGGCAGTCCGTCCGGGCCGAAGCCGCGCAGCCCGACGTCCCTCCAGAGCCGGTAGGTGCTCGGCGGCATCCACTCGATGCGCTCGCCATTCTCGTCGTGCGCATAGGTCGCCGGAACCGTCACCGCAGCACTGGCCCGCGTCACCGTGCCGGCCGGGGCGGGCCGTCGAACGCGGTGAGGAATCGGGATCGCAGCCGCGAAACGCTGCTGAACCGCCCACTCGTAGAACTGGTTGACCAGCGACACCTCCTGGTTCCAGGTGCCACCGCCGACTCGCGGCCCGGCATCGTCGCGACGGCGCCAGTGGTGGAACGCAAGGTGATCGTCCTCCGTGGCCACCCGCCACGACTTCCCGCCCCGTGCAATATGCAGGAAGTTCAGGAAGCGTGCGATCGCTCGGGCCCGGTTGGCGTTGCTGTTCCACGGTGCGATCAGCAGATTCGCCTGAAAGAAGTACGAGTTGAGGTCAACGTCGTACGCGAATGTCGGTGAGAGCAGGAAGGGCAGGCCGTCCGGTAACCCCTCATCGTCCAGCCACGGGACCAGGTCATCCGACAGTCCCCGCAGGAAGAACGGCACGGTCGCAGGCTCGGGAAGGTCCCGGCTCACGAAGTGCACCGTCCACGCGGCTCTGCTCATCACCCGCGGAAGCTACACCGGTCAGTGACCGCTCATGTACAAATCTGGACCATCAGGAATCTCGCGGGCAGCCGCACCACTCCCGCGCTGCGGGCGATCACCACATGCCCCGACTCGAGGGGCTGACGCAATGAGTCCAAGGTCTGGCTGCTGAATTCCGGGGCCTCGTCAACATCATGGCTACGTATCCCCTGGCGACAGCCAGTCTAGCGCGTGAAAACCCGCTCTGACCAGGGGTGATGCG
This sequence comes from Streptomyces sp. NPDC031274, assembly GCF_055570235.1. Classification (NCBI taxonomy): domain Bacteria; kingdom Bacillati; phylum Actinomycetota; class Actinomycetes; order Kitasatosporales; family Streptomycetaceae; genus Streptomyces; species Streptomyces sp. NPDC031274. The sequence goes on from NZ_JBVIHP010000005.1 coordinate 119,733, forward strand.
CGTTCGGCCCGACTTAGGGCCGCGCGCCCGTGCGGCCAGCAGACGGACGCTCGGAGCCTTCTACCGTGCGTGCTGCCGCGCCGCCAACACGGGAATTGCAGCGATCTTGTCAGCCGTTAGATCGTCCCAAACGATGCCGTGCGGACGCCTGGGGTTGGGGCAGGGGATCACCTCGTCGGGCGTGACGATGTAGTCCACCGAGAAGTCGTGCTCGGTCTCGGGGATGTCATCCTCGATCACCTGGAGCGAGTGAACCGGTGCGACAATCACCGTCTGCTCGGTCACGAGACCCGCCTCGATCAAGAGGGCAACCTCAAGGTCGGAGTATCCGGCGCCCTTGCCGATGCGCGCTCCGGATCGGTTCACGGCGACACTGCCGCACACAACGACGTCGATAGGTTCCATCGACTCTGGCGCAAGCCGGCGGGCAACCTGAGCCGCGCCCTTCTTCTCGGCGGCCTCTTCGGGTGGAAGCCCGAGGTCTTCCGGGTCGAGCAGGTAGAAGGGTTCGAGCGACGCCATGCGCGGCACGGCCATGTAGACGCGTTTGCCGTCCTTGAGTGCGCGGACGCGTACCGGAAGCTGCGCCCAGTCAGGGTTGGCCTTCACGGTGGTGGCTCGCTGCCAGAAGTCTTGACCGGCCAGCAGCTCAGCAGTGTCCTGGGCACCGTAGAAGCCAGGGATCTTGCCGTACGAATCGGCGGGTGCACCGCCGCCGTCGATGAGGCGACGCCACACCTTCTCGCGCAGCTCCTGCTTAGCCTGGTCGATGTCGTTCACGCCCACCCCACCCGTACTTAGATCGCTGCCATCAGAGCTAGCAGTCGGTCGTTGATCTCCTGTGCCCAAGGTTCTTGCCGCCACTGCCGAAGCTCGCGCCCAGCAGCAAACGCCAGGTTAAGACCGCCGCCGCCGCGCGTCAGCTCCACCGCATCAATGGTGCGGTGCATGGCGCTGGCAGCCTCGTCGAGCTTGCGTTGCTGGAGGAGAGCAAGCGTCAGGTTGCCCAGCGCGATGGCCTGAGACTTCTTCTTGTTCGCCAGAGCCCGTGTGGTCATACGAAGGATCGGTTCAGCTCGTTCGGGAAGGCCCAAGAACAGGTAGCAGCTTCCGGCCAACCGGTTGTACTCGTTCACGGTGTAGTACGGCGCGGCTACATCATCGGCATGGATGCGGTCGAACTGGTCCTCGGCCTTCCATAGTGCCGCCTCGCACTCGGTAGCCGCGCCGGTCATGGCGTGCCCCTCGGCGACGTGGAGCAGACTCAACCCAGTGAGTGAGGGGCTAGCGACCTTGGCGACCTCGGCCGCCTGCTGCGCCAGCATGACGCCGCGCACCGGGTTCTTCTCGCCGTAGAGCGCCACGTAGGACATGCGCAGGGTCGCGTACGCCTCGATGGATGGATCACGGACGTGTCGGGCTGCCTCGACCGCTTCTTGGAAGTAGCCCAGCGGTGCATGGTGGTCGCGTCGTTGACTGACGTCCCACACCAATTGACCCATGAGCGTGGCTGAGTCGGCTTCGACCTCGTAGAGCGCCCGACGTACGCGTGGGTTGGTGGTGTTCTCCCGGAGGAACTTCACCTGTCCGTGCACCTGCCCGGCTGGACCAAGGAGTCCCGTGGACGACGCTTTGTCGTAGGACTCATCCAGTTGCCGCAGCCGCTCGTGCAGGTAGGCCACGACCATCAAGTCGGCGGAAGCTGGATTTTGAAGCGCGTACGTCATACGTTCGTTCGGCTGCGCTTGAACCACGGCGACATCGGCAAGTGCCTCTTGTAGTTCTTCCGCCGTGATTCTCAGCGCGCGGGCGAGCTTGGGTCGCAAATATGCTTGCGGCTCCGTCTCGCCACTTTCCCAACGACCGACGGTAGATCGCTCGACGCCCAGGTGTTCGGCAAGTCCCTCTTGGGTGAAGCCAGCGGCCTTGCGGCGCTGCGCCAGGCGTATGCGCTTTGCTGGCATCGCCCATCCCTCCGGCTGACGTTGGGCAGGGCAACACCATAGAGGTAGTAGGCGAGTTCGTGCAGGCTAGCCCGCCAAGTGCGGCATGAATGCGGCATCCGTGCGTCACCGCTGCTGTGGGTTTTTGCAGGTCACACGGCTTACCTGGCTGACGGACGATCGGTGGCGGTTGACGCAAGAGCCCGCCACCGATCGTCCGTTCCAGTCCGCCAGGAGGAACGGATGCGACCTGCCATGTTCGGTTATATGCGTCTCGCCGCTACCGGCGAAGACGGTGACGAATCCGAGGTAATCAAGCGGGAATTGTCAGCGCACGCTGACCGCGAGGGTTTTACCTTGCAGCGGGTGTTCATTGAACGACTGAACACCAACGAGTCAGCACTATTCACCTTGACTGAGTCGATTAAGGCCAACGGGGTGAAGCACGTGATCGTGCCGTCTCTCTGGCACTTCGCCTGGCTGCCTGGTCTGCAAGCTGCTATGCGCGAACACATCGAGAAAGAACTCGGCGCGCGGCTGTGGATCGTGCAGGGGGTGAAGGCAGGGTGACCGCACCCGCCCCGCAGTGCGTCGGGTACCTGCGACTTCGGATGTCGGATGACGACCAGTCTGAACAGCAGCACACCGCGGACATGGCGGCCTTCGCTGAACGCGAGGGTCTTGCGCTGTCGATGGTGTTCGTTGAGATGCGGTGGCAACGGACGCTCGCTCTGAACGCCTTGACCGCCTACTGCAAGGGTCACGGCATCCGTCATGTGATCGTACCGAGCAGCGAACATCTGAACACCATGCCGGTCCTCGCAAACCTCGCTAAGGAACTGCTGCAAGAAGACATCGGCGGTCAGGTCTGGATCGTCACTCCGGAGAGCGAAGCGTTACCGTGTTCGCCGAACGTGGCCAAGGATGGCGACGACGAGTGAATGCGACGACTGCGGAAGTGCACATGCTGCACGTGTCGAGGCTTCACCTCGTTGCTGTGCCATCCGCCGTGTCGGTGTCTCGTGCGTTCGTCCACCAGACGCTCCATCACTGGAAACTGGACGACTACGCCGCCGACGCCGCACTCATGATGTCCGAGCTGGTCAGTAACGCGGTCAAGGCGACTGTCTTCAGGAATCGGCAACCGATGCCTTGGGAGATCACTGCCAAGCATGTCATCGCCATCCAGCTCCGCGCCGTGGGCGAAGAACTGTACGTCGAGGTCTGGGACCAGAGCGTGCTAGTTCCCGTGAAGCAAGAGGCCACCGCGGGCGCGGAAGGTGGTCGGGGACTTCATCTCGTCGAGGCGCTGGCCAAGAAGTGGGGCACCTACCGACCGCCGGCCGGAGGCAAGATCGTCTGGGCAATAAACAGGCTGATCCAGTCGCCGAGACCTGCACTCAATGGCTCCACCCTGCAACTGCGCGTGCCAGACGATCTAAAACCGCAGCCGAGCCCCACGAAGGACCAGGTGCCCACCGCTCTGGTGCAGCGCGTCCTTGATGGACTCCGCCAACTCGTCTGACCTCGACGAAGAAACAGGTTTCCCATGACTGACGCACCGAAGGCATATGGGTACGTCCGCCTCCGCCATGACGCCGACGACCAAGAACTTCTGCTGATCGAGGACGGGATGCGCAACTGTGCCGACACCCACGGCTTGCAGCTCGTAGACACTTACTACGAAGAAGGCCCAGGCATTTGGCCTGACCGGTTGATCCGTCGACTCATCCGTGACGACGTACGCCATGTGATCGTGCCGTCTCTCGTGCAGATTACGGATCACCGGCTTCTCGCGCTACTGGTGGAGAAAGCGATCACGATGGATGCCGGAGCGCTGCTGTACGAGGCCAGAGGTGAACGACATGCTTCTTGCTGGCAGTGAGGGTGGTTCGTCGGGAAGCGGCATAGCCGCCGTCCTCTTCGTTGCCTTCGTGGTCTGGCTGCTGTCCCGCCACGACAGACGCAGGGCGGCGGCAGTCGGGCGAGCCAAGCGCAGGGCGGAGATAGCAGCCATCGTGAAGAGTCGCCCTGGTGACGCCGACCTCTTCCAAGAGGTGCTGGACGAACTCAAAGCGAAGGACGCCAAGGGCAAGCCGACGTAGGCGAAGTGCCGCACACAAGCAACGCCCCGCAGCCTGGATGGCTGCGGGGCGTCTTGCGTTGCGGGGTTGGTGCGATGGATCGGCTCAACCAAGGGGCTGGGGCCGGCTGCGGGTTGATCGCTCGGCTCCATTCAGCGTGGGAGTACACCCCTAACATGAAGAACACCCCGCGACCGGCCAGCGGACGCGGGGAGGCGTTCTTCGTTGGGGCTGCGGGGTGGATGGGCTGTGTCAGAGGAGCTGGGACAAGGTGAGCGCGGCGGCTTCCTCTCCCGGACGGTCCGGATGTTTGAGTACCCAGGACAGCAGGCCGGGCAGGTAGAGCTCGGCCACGTCGATCGAGTGGTTGACGCTGCCGTGAAGCTCGCTGGGCCAGTAGATCTTCAGCAGCTTGCCGAGTGCCTCGGCGAGTTGGTCGAAGTCCACCACCACGACTTCCTGCGAAGTTGATCGGGCTTCGTCGCCCATCCTGACAACGTCGCGACTTGCGGGAAGCAGCGCGATGGTCAAGACCGGGTTTTGGGCTGCCACTGCTGCCAGTCCGTAGACGAAGTCCTGCAACGTTACGAACGCCGTCTGGTTGGTCGACTCGGCTTGCTCCACGAGGGGCAGTAGCACCGGGGCGTACGCCGCGAGGGCGATGACCTGCTTGGTAGGAAGATGCCTACCAATTGCGGCTGGACTAACGCCGGATTCTCTGGCGATGTCGTCCAGCGTTACGCCGTACCAGCCGTATGCGTCGAACAGCAACCTTGCTGCTTCGACGGCCTTGCTGATGGTTCGCTTGCGCTTTGTGGCGGCGCCACGCTGGCGATAGTCGAGGTTCTCTGACACACGTCTCTCCTGAGCAGTTCGGATAGGGCGTGCCAGCAACCAAGACTTGCTTGATGGGGCGCCACATCCGACGAGGAGAGAGGACTATTGCCGTATGGGCAATCTATCCTTATTTATAACATATTTGGGTGTATTTTGCAACCACTTCGCACAGCACGACGTCGCCCTTGGTTCTCACAACCTGGGCGGCGTCTTCCCGTGCGCTGACTCCAGCCGACCTAGAGACTGTGGCCGGCGTGCGGTTGGTCGTCCGGCTTCAGTCGGCAAGGAGTACACCCCCAACACAGAAAAACGCCCCGCGACTTGGACGGACACGGGGCGTTTTTCTGTGTTGGACGTGGAGTCCAGTGCCTGAAGCCTAACCTTCGCTGCCCATGGTTGTATCTCCGCTTATATTTTACGTACTCATTTTCTCATGTTGTCCATTTCCACACAAGGCCAGCGTACTCAACGTGCAAGTCGTGAAATTCCCAGAAATACATATCGTTGGAGCTGGAAGGGAGAATTTACAAGACGTTGAACGAAGAACACCCCTCGACCTTAATGGACGCGGGGTGTTTTTTCTGGATACGGAACCCAGTTCGCAGTGTCTAGCTTTCGCTGCCCATGATCACGCCTCCGATTATATTTGCACATCCATTTTCTCATGTTGCCCATTTCCATACAAGGCCAGCGTACTCAGCATGCAAGTCGTAGAACTCCCAGAAATACATACCGTTGGAGCTGGAAGGGAGAATCATCTCCGGCCGCGGATTCATCTCTGCGCTCAACGCGCTAAGGCCCCGAAACCACCAGATTTCACTTGGTAGAGATGGTGGCGTGAATTGAACTCGGATTGCGTAGTGTGCGGTCTCGCGAACCTCGTGATGCCATAGAACTGGGCTCACTGGTGCGTCGCTCTCAACGCAAACCTTGTATGAAAAGGAGCGCGATTTTCGTCCAGTCAAGTTAACGGCGCTGGCAATCTTCAAGTAGACCCGGATGAGCCCGCTGTCTGCTTCGTCAAGCTTAACGATCTCGCAGCCCATCCCGGCTTCTACAGTCAGGACACCTCGCCTTTTATCAGCAAAGTAGCTGAAGTTGTTCGTAAAGAGAGTAGCGTCATCGCCTTGAGGGGTCAGTGTCGTGATGGAGCTCATCTCTGTGATAACGCCTCGGTTGTCTATTCTGTAAGAGTCCTCGCGTTGTTCCACGTTGTAGCTTGCGAGAATTTCAGCAACTGACGAGTTGGCTGTTATATGTGGGCTTTGTTGTTCTCCCGGGAGCACCTTGCCTCGATGGTTGCGTCGCCGAAGCTCACTTCCATCTTTCATGGATGAATAGGCAGTATGTAGGCGCCGCGAATCACCATTGAATGTCGTGATGTAGCGCTCGATCAACTCAAGCGACGGGGACGTGTATCCGTTCTCAACGTTGGAGATATGCCCCGAGGAATATCCCGTCACATCACGGGTCGTCGCGCCTGCACGTTTTCGGGCTACGCGCAACAACGCTCCAAGGTGAACATGAGCCTCACTGAGAGGTTCTCTGCTTGCTTGACTCATGGCGTCCAATTCTTGCTTGCCGCTGCTTGCTTTCCAAATCTTTAGCCTCGGCAAGCGTACGGCAGCCCAGGGATGTTCGTCGTCAACTCAGAAAAGAGAGGACGGCATCAATGGGCAACGAACTGATGCTTGGTGGCAACGGACAACAGGACGGAGGTCGAGGTGGGTGGCTGGCGCGGCCGTCTCGTGAGCAACGAGCACTCCAGGCGCGGGCAGACCGTGACCGGACGGGCCTGCTGTACGAGGCGCAGAAGCAGGAGTTCACCGCTGCTCTGCGCACCCGGATGACCGAGAACGCCTTGCACGACGTCACCGAGGTGGTGGGGCTGGCTCGCCAACTGGCGGGTGACGACCCCTACCTGGCTACGGAGCTGCACAAGATCGTGCAGGAGTTCTCGCGCCAGGCGGGCCGAGATGTCCGGGACTTCGGCAACGGGCTGGCTTCCTGATGAGCGGCGAGGCTATGGCGGGCGTGATCTTCTTCGTGCTTGCGCTGCTCGTCCTGGGTGTCTGCCACCTGCACGACCAGGCGCAGAAGAAGCGAGACGCTCACCGCGACTGGCAGCGGCTCGAAGACGCCGCGATTCAGCAGGACATCTCGCGGCGCACCCGGAAGCACAACACCATGCTTGCCATGCGCCGTGTGGCCAAGCGACGAAGTGCCGAGCGGTGGGACTGACATGCTCCACGCCGTATCTGATGGCGCGCAGGCGGGAAACAGCCTCTCGGCCGTCCTCCTGATCGGGCTTGTGATCTGGGCGCTATCCCGACTTGGCTCCACCAGTGAACAAACCAAGCGGGCACAGCGCAAGCGCGAGATAGAAACCATCGTCCGTAATCGTCCTAGCGATGCCGACCTCTTTCGTGAAGTCCTTGACGATCTTGACAAGGAAGAACGCAACCGGCGTCACCGGTAACCGTCGACGCCCCCGCTCGATCGGTCGCTCGTAGGTGAAGGCAGCTATCCATTGGCCAGCGCCACTCCTACTCGCGCGACCAACAGGGCGGGGGCCTTGTCGTTGAACCGCACCGTTTCACCCGGCGCCGGCCTCGGGATGTAGGTCGGCCTCACCAACCAAGAGAGGTCATCCCGTAGCAAAGGCCCGGAACTTCCTGCTGTTGCTCCTGCTGGCTGCGTTCATCTTGGTTTGGGGTTATCTGCTGATCGTCCATCCACGTTGCGTCAGTAGCTGCCACGCTGATAAGAAGTCAGCAACAAAAGCACGTTGTTCACCTGGAACCCGACGAAGGACGAACCGACGATGGCACAGCAAACCATTATTCAGCTGCTTGATGACCTCGACGGGTCCGAGGCTTCCGAGACGATCGTGTTCGGCCTCGACGGTAGGACGTACGAGATCGACCTGAACGAGAAGAACGCCACCAAGCTGCGCAAGGCCCTGGCTCCGTACGTCGACAAGGGCAGGAAGTTGAACCAGGCGCGTGGTGGCAAGCGCGGAGGTGCAACGCAGGCAGCAGCTGCTAGCGGTGACACTGCCCTGATTCGTGCGTGGGCCAAGGAGAACGGCTACGAGGTCAACGACCGTGGCCGTGTTCCGGCGGAAATCAAGGAGGCGTACGCGAAGGCCAAGGTTGCGTAACACCTGGGCAGCCAAGCGAACCGCAGAAATAAAGAACACCCCGCGACCGACCAACGGACACGGGGTGTTCTTCGTTGGGGTGCGGGGTGGTTATTGATGCCGCCCAGTTGTAATGCTGTCGCATCCGACAATCTTGGCGCGACCAGATGCCACAGCGTCACCAGAGACCTTTGCCCTGCCGGACACCGAAGCCATGCCGTAGAGGCGAGCGCGACCGTTGACCTCGGCATTTCCAAAAATCCGGGCCTGGTCGAAGACAATGGCTTGGCCGGACACTTGGGATTTACCGTAGACCCATGCCTCCTCCTCGACCCTCGCGTTGCCGTAGATCCGAGCTTCGTCGTAGATTCGGGCGTTTCCGTCCACCTGGGCTTCGTCGGATACCCGCGCCTTAGGCCCTACATAGGCAGTATGGGCGACAGTGGCCGTTACGGCCACGAGGCCGCCACCGTTCGGATGCGGGTAGTGCGTAACACCGTCAATCACAGTGCCGTTCTCGCGCTGTTTCACAATGCTAGCCTTTCAGCTCAGTCTCTCCGTATCCCAGATATTTGGGGTGCGGAGGTGCGAGCTGAAAAATTAAAGATTCAACTTAATTAAAACACATTGCCGACTTCTAATCAATGGCCGACTGTACGTATTCACCTATGCCGCTTCACTTGGGCGGCCATTCCCATGCGATTCCATAACGGAAGCCACTCGTAAGCGTCCTGAAATGAATTTCCAATGATCCAGATGCGTCTAGCTGTATGGAGTCGAAGCGACTAGCGTCATGGACATCAGCAATTGGCGTGGAGGCGTCTACTTTCCATACATGCACCGGTAGGGCTCTCTTGTCGAATTGCACACGGAATTCCGCTCGTGCCACCGGCGATTTCGGAGAAGGCGCAAGGATTTCTTTGGGGGTGGCCGTTTCGCCGGAATTATAACGGGCGCGCACGATGTACCGGGCCTCATCACCTGCGCGAAGCGTCCGGTTGAGTTTTAGGAAAACCTGGCGTCGCTGACTATGCGGAGATTCGCGCACATCGGTTACTTCACATCCGAACACGCCTTCAAAAACAACGGTCCCGGGCTCATTCTCTGGATCGGTGATCGCATGTATGACGATCTCGTTTAGTCCGTCTATCTGTGATCGAATGTGTCGGCTGGTGGTTATCTCGCGTCGAGTCATACCCTCGAAGAGAATTACCTTCTCGACGCTTAGATTGTCATACAGGTGTGCAATCCTGGTCGTTTTTGAAAGAAGTCGATGAGCCAGTTCTCTGAAGCCCTGATTCTCCCATTCCTCGATTGTGTCTGAATGTCGTCCCAGCGAGATTGCCATTTGCTCACGTCTCGCTGTTAGCGTTTTTAGGTCTGCGCCAACTCCTTCAACGGCTAAAGCATTACGTACGGCTTCTGCGAACTTGCCCTTGGCGAGGTTGACTAATTCGGCGCGAAACACGACTACTGCTTCTGAAGCCGACAGCTGTGGGTTGGAGGCGCGCTGGCGCAGTACCTCCATAACGAGGCTGTTGTCAGCGAGCCTCCCGAGCCGGAGGCCATCACGCTCACGGAGCCGCCTGAGCGCGAAGTACAGCTCGTCAGGAGTGGAACCCACTGTTTTCTCACCCTTCCACTGTTCGGCCACCCGAGACTACACATCTTCCTGTCAGCCCACTGTGGATCGTCTGGCTTCCCTGGTAGTAGCGCTGTCCACTGAGCTGGTGACTGGGCGTTGACCTTGCAGCGCAAGGTGGGCGACCTGGATGGTCCTTCCCTCTCTAACGCGAAGGAGATGATCAATATGGGCAACGAACTGACCTTGGGTGGCTTCGGCCAACAGCCGGAACGACGTGGACGACTCAGCCGAGATCAACGGGCCTTGGTGCAGCGGGCCGAGCATGACCGTGACGCCTTGCTGTTCGAGGCCAAGAAGCAGGAGTTCACGGCAGCCCTACGGAAGCGCCAGACGGACAACGCCATGTACGACATCGCGGACGTGACCCACCTGGCACAGGAGCTTGCGGTGGGTAATCCCTATCTGGCCCAGCAGCTCGACATCATCGTCAAGTCGTTCACCCACGAGACGGTGCGGGATCATCGCAGTTTCGGCAACGGGCTCGGCCTCTGATGAACGCCGGAACCGCCGCGCTCGTCGGCACCCTCTTGATCGCCTTCGTCATGCTGGTTGGCTGCCACCTCCACGACAAGGCGGAGGAAAAAAGGGAAGCCCAGCGCAGGTGGCAGCGGGCCCAGGACGCCGCGATGCAGCAAGAGGTTGCGATGCGCGTCCGCAAGTACAACACCATGCACGCGATGCGCCGAACCGCTCGACGGCACCGTGAGCGCTGATCTGAGATCAGCCACCTTCCAACCGATCGCCAGGAGGTGATCCCCCATGTTCCAAGCAGCTAGCGATGGCGGCCAAGCGGGAGGTGGCGCAACTGCGTTCCTCCTGATCGCGCTCACCATCTGGGCACTGTCCCGGCTCGACGGCGATTCGGCAGGACGTGCCAGGCGGGCCAAACGCAAGCGTGAGATAGACGCCATCGTGCGCAGTCGACCCGAGGACGCCGCCATCTTCCGCGAGGTGCTGGACGAACTGGGCCACGAGGACCCGATGAGCAAGCGCCCGTAGCACCGGTCCAGCCTCCCTCTGCATTCGTCCCTGTAAGAGAAGACAGCCAAGTTTCTTGGCCAGCGTCACCCCTGCCTGGCGATCACGACGAAGAGGTCGGGCCGTTGATCCGTCCCTTCAACCCGCAGCCGGCTCCGCCTGGTGAGTCGGCGGATTCCATCAGCGAGCCCAAGGGGGTGATGAACATGAAGAACGAAGTGTGTCCCGAGTGCGACGGCAACACCATGGTCGTTCCTGACGGAGCCGACGAACCCGTTGATTGCCCGACGTGTGGCGGTGACGGCTGGATCGAGGTTGAGGACGACGAGTAGCCGTTCCTCTACGCCACCCCGAGCGCTCAGGCCGCTCGGGGTGGGGCGTCGTCCAACGCCGAGAAGAACTCGGCCTTCAAGAACTCCGTGAAGGCGTCGAACTCTTGGCGCTGCTGTACCAAAAGCTTGCGGTGATCGTCCTTGGTGGCGACGTACGCCAGGTCGGCGCTCTGGGTCGTGAGTCGATAGCCAATGACACCGAAGCCCTGACAGATAAGTCGCTGCGTCGACGGAACATCCCGGTCGGCGTAGAAGCGTTCAAGGTAGCCAAGCAGTCGGGCCAGCTCCGCGGCGTTGTGCTGGATCGCCCGCTTCTTCCAATGCTGCTTCGCCTTCGGGGTGTTGGCCTCTTCGATGCGTTGACGGTCGTGCTGGTTGCTTGGTGAGCGGAACGTGACGTACGGACAGAGCAAGCGGCCGACATGTCCTCCGCACGACGCGTCGGTGTGGATACCGATCAGACGAAGTGCCGTCACCGTTTCCTCGATGTGGCGGTCAACCCGCTTGCCCAGGCCGTCTCGAAACCTGCGGACCGCCCGCTTTTCCTGTTCCCAGATGTTCTTTTGATCCTCTTTCATTCCTTAGAACCATTTTACGACGAGATGCCCAGCTTTACGATCCCCGCCGGCCTCGACGCTGGGTCGGCAGCATCCACCCGAGAGGACACTCCGTGGCAAAGGCCCGGAACTTCCTGCTGTTGCTCCTGCTGGCTTCGTTCACGATTCGCGTGGCTTGGCTGGCCGTTGAACCTCTGCTCCCCTTTGTTGTGAGCGGCCTGGCCGTGCTCCTGGTGTTGGGCTTCATCTACCACCGCATGACGAGGTGGTGACGGTGACGACCCGGATCTACCGTCTGAACTTCCCGTCGAACCTCGGCGCCGACCAAGTGGGTACGTGGCTGCATGCTATTTCCGGCACACTCACCACCGGACCGCGGCGGCTCCTAAACGTCTCGTCCATGGTGTTCGAGGTCGAGGCGCGTGAGACGGGCATCCAGTACCGGTTGGTGGTCCCGGAAGGTACGGCCGATTTCCTGACCGCTCAGCTGCGGGCATTGGTGCCTGGTTCTACCGCCACGCCGGCAGGCGCGGATGATCCGACCCACCAATGGACGGCCGCGGTGGAGCTGGGTCAGACGAACTCACGGCGCGGCCTCGGCACCACGAGCCCCGAGGCCATGTCAGCAAGCCTGCTCGCTTCTTTTCAGGGGCTCGGTCGGAGTGAAGCGCTGCTTCTTCAGTGGGTGGTGTCACCGGCACTTCGACAGCGACCACCGCAGCAACGCGAGGCGGCGGTGCCGACTGGTGTTGGTGGTCGTCTCTTCGGCGGCCGGGTCGACCGCGACCAGATCACCGACCGACGAGCCAAGCTGTCCGAGCCCAACTTTCTCGCTGTCCTCCGTGTGGCCGTGAAGGCGTCGAGCAAGCAACGCAGCGGCCAGCTCGTATCACGCGTACGAACCAGCCTCGCCAGCCTTGGCCATGCCGACAACGGACTCAAGAAGCGGTTGACGACCGCAGGACGCGTGATCTCACGCGTCCACGAACGGGCGGTGCCAACCCTCTTTCCAATGCAGCTGGCCGGCTCCGAGTTGGTCGGCCTGATCTGCTGGCCGGTTGGCAGTCCGCATGTGGCGGGGCTTCCTCGTTCCCGGACACGACAGCTTGCCGCCACGGGGGCGATCCCCCGTACGGGGCGGGTAGTCGCCAGATCCAACTTTCCGGGCAACGAGCGGTTGTTGGCCTTGTCGCCGCTGGAATCGACATGGCATCTACAGGTCGTGGGGCCAACCGGCAGCGGTAAGACGGCGCTGCTGACGAACCTCATCGCACAGGACATGAACGCCGGTCGTGGCGTCATCCTCATCGAGAGCAAGGGCGATCTGTTCAAGGAGGCATTGGCGCGGGTGCCAGAGCACCGGCTCCATGACGTCGTCCTCCTGGACGTGCGCGACACGGATTACCCGCTGGGCTTCAACGTCTTGCAGGGGTCGCCGTACGTGGTGGCCGCCGACATCCAAAGGCTCTTCGACCACCTGTACCCGCAGGACGCCCGAGGTGTAAGGGTTCGACAGGGTTTCTACCACCTGATCCTGACGCTCATGTTGAGCGCTGGGACTGCTGCCCCGATGACGTTCGCGGACATCGGGGCGCTAGCCGTGCCGAGGCCGGATCAGGAGGAGTTCAGCAAGCGGCTGGTTCGAGGTGTCGCGCATATCGAGGAGCTGGCCGCTTGGTGGCAGGGGTTCGGTGACGCGCGGGTGCGGGCAACGCACTTCCAACCGATCCTTGACCGCATCTGGCAGCTCAACAACCGGCCGAGCATCCGGAACATCATTGGGCAGAGCGTGAGCACGGTGAACCTTGGCGACATCATCCGAGATGGGAAGATCCTGCTCGTTAACCTCGGCCGGGCCACCGAGGGCAAGGACACGGCCGGGCTTCTCGGCTCGCTGCTGCTGAACTCGGTGTGGAGTGCGGTACAGGCCGGGGCGGCGAACCCGGCTCAACCAACGATGCTGTACCTCGACGAGTTCCAGGACATGATCAACTTACCGATCTCGCCCGCAGATTGGTTCGCTCAGGCGCGTTCGCTTGGTCTCGCCGTGACCGTGGCGCACCAGTACCTTGGGCAGCTCACTCGTGAACTGCAAGACGCTACCCGGAACAACGCACGGTCGACCGTCGCCTTCCAGACCTCTGCCGATGAAGCCCGAGATTTCGCGCGCCAGTTCGGCCACAGTGTCACCGAGGAGGACTTCACCAGCCTGGGTCGATTCGAAATCCTGGCCCGTCTGGCGACGAGTGACGGAGTGAGTGCACCCGTAACTGGCCTCACGCTGCCACCTGTTGATGCGACGGGCTTTGCCGACGACGCACGGCGCCGGTCGAGAGCGGCTTACGGCCGTTCCGCGGCAGCGGTGAACGAGGAGATTAAGCAGCGGCGTGGCGGTCAGCCGGCCTCAGCGGCACCTACCCGCCGACCGCGCTTCGGTGGACCGAGGAGTTCAAGCGATGCGTAGCGTACAGAACCTGCTGTCGGAACTGGCCTACTTCAGCCGGAGCATTGAATACCTCGGGGATGTTCTGAGCGACATCGAGGCAGTGGCGGAGCGGCTTGGTCGACGCCAAGGAGATGACCCACTCCTTGAAGGAATGGTCGAGCACGAAACCAACGTGTGGGGCCGCCGCCATAAAGCACCAGTGCGATGCCGCGACGCGTACCGCCGAAGCCTGGCGCGAACGGATGGAAGGGCTGGAGACGTAGGCGAAACCCGGGAGTTACCTTTCCAGCCGAACGCCCATTCGACAGATGACTTCCTGTCAGGCAGTTTTGTCACCAGATAGCAACGGGTCAAAGCGCTAGGAGTGATCATGTAGGGCTCTGGCGAACATGAGTACAAACATCATCCCGCAGACCGAGCGGGACCATAGTTCTGGGGGGAACCGTGAGTACTGACACGCGACCAGTATGGGCAAGCGTCGTCATCGGAGGAGTCGCTGTGATCGTTTCCATCGCCGGTCTGGGTGTGGCCTGCAAGGCGAAGAACGACACCGATGAGCTGCGAGCCAAGGACACTCGCGAGGCTCAGATCAAGCAGATCTACTACTCAATTGAGGCCAGCGAAAAAGGAATTACCGTAACCAACCCAAGCGGCGCGGCCATCAAAAACCTCGTCGTTCGCCTGTCTTACTCGCAGAATCAATATCGCTACGTTACCCTCACAGTCCTCGAAGCATGCACGCGCTGGGAACTCACAGACGCCAACCTCAAAGTCTCCGTTCCCAAACTGCCCGCGCTTCCGGGTGGCGCGTCTGGGTTTATCAGCAGCAGTAACCGCGATGCTTTGGAAATTTCACTCAAGGATTCCCGAGGGGTGGTTTGGACTCTTTCGGAGCGACCATATCGATCCGGCGGCTACTGGAAAACAAACTACAAGACCGATCACGAGTCGGGTTCATTCGTACAGAACAAGACGACACTCCCCTCCACTAGTTGGAAAACTCTAGAAGGCTGCACTGTCTGACCGGTGACTTCCGCTTCCGTTCCTCATGAAGTATCCGACGTAGGCGAACCCCGTAGCTCAGGGGTAGGCGAACCGTAGGTCTACCCCTATACCTGTAGCCAGTCTGACCAGCGAAGACACCGTGGCCTATCCGGACGGAGGACGGACGTTGGAACTGACCGACCGCGACCTATCCGTACTCAGGCTCACGCACGTCTTCTCTCAGGTGGCTTCAACCCACGTCACTGAGCTGCTGTTTGGGGATCGGTCGCACTCGGTTCCCGACAAGGTGCTCGGCCGGTTGGTGCGGCTTGGCTACCTGTCACGGGTTGGTCGGAGAGCCACCGGCACCAAGGGTGGGGCAGGGGCGTTCGTCTACCAGCTCGGCCGCGCTGGCCGCTTGCTCCTGGACGTCGACGGGCGCTTATCGCCCAACGTCAACAACCACGCCCTCATGATTGCCGACACCTACTTGGAACTACGGCGAGCGGAGAAGGCTGGCGTCCTCACGGTCACCGCTTGGGAGGTTGAACGGCCCGTTCCTCCAAGCGTCCGCGCTGATTTGTACGTAGCGCTGGACTTCCCTCAGCAGGGACGCAGCAGCTCATTCTTCTTAGAGATCGACCTGAGTACCGAACAGCCAGCACGTATCCGGGAGAAGGTGGCGGGGTACTGGCGGGCCGTCGAGGCAAGCACCGCCGACTACTTCCCGTACGTCGTGTTTGTAGTACGGCAGCAGATACGCAAGAACGAACTCACCCGCATCTTCCGGCAGTTCCCAGAGGAGCAACAGGAGATGATGCGGGTGTTTCTCATGGGAGAGCTGATATCTGAGTTACTACACCTCTAAGGTGTTGTCGATAGTACGACGCTAACGGAGGTGAAGAGTGTTGATCAACAGAGGTAGAAGGAGGATAATGGAAGTAGAGATAAAGAGGATTCAGCCATGGCTCGACGAGCAAGAAAACCGCTACTGCCACAACTTATTTGGGGACCACGAAGGCGAATTTTCCGACGCAGAGCCCATGTGGTGGTTGTGCGAATCCCGGCTGAACCTGCCATACAGGCCAGGCTCCAAGGGGACGTGTTTTTAGCGTCGACCATCGGGGGAATAATCACAGCTATATTTTGGCTTGCCGGATAGCCTCACTCTGGAGGAGAAAATGTCAGCAGTTCTGGACCAAGAGATTCAGCGCGTCAACGATGCTACTCGCACAATGATCGATGCGTACTGTCAATGGAACGGGAAGATCGGCACTGGCGAGATTGAATACTCCTTGTATGGAGATCTTTTCGATTTCGTGAACTTTCGAATCGAAACAGCAGACAGTTGTCTCTTGCTCCTGGAGCGTGACAGGGTGGCCGACTCTCTCGGGCTGAGTAGGCCACTGCTAGAGAATTACCTCATCTTCATGCTTATGTGTCGCGGTCACAAGTTCTTCCAATTGCAGGACTTGTCAGCCGAGTCCCTGACCGAAGGACAGTTCAAGGCACGAGTCAAAGAAGCGCAAGAGGAGTTGGAAAGACTTAAGTCCGCCGACACTGCCCCTTACATTGATGTAAAGAGATACCCGCGGGCCAAGCATAGGATCATGTATGTCTTTGAGGGGTTGAAGGACAAGGATGACCCTACCCACATGGTCCCTGTTCACTTTTTCCAGTTCCAAGAATTCCAGCCTGAGCTGATGCGCCTCAAGGATAACAAGTACTTCCAGTACTACGAGCACAGTAAGGACACAAAGAAGGCTATTCAAGGGCACGTAGACGCCGAGGCGTGGCGATACAAGCACTACCTTGCCTACGATGCGCTGCTCCACAACCTTGAGATCAACGACATCATCGATGCTGGAGTGAATGCCAGAATCGAAGCCCACTACACCTTCCTCGGCAAGTTTGTTCATCCAACGAAGGATGCCGCCCGCGACTTGCATGAGAGGAGTAACTGGCATAGCCGTAGTACTGGAATCGGTATTGATCAACCTTACGAACGTCAGGCCAAGCTGCTTGCGTCGCTGTACCTATGTCACCTCGTGGCTGGCCTTCTCGATGAGATCGCAGGTCTCATCGAGAAGGCACCTTCCAAGTACATCGCTGATGCAGGTACTGAGGACCTCCGTCGCGCGACGGCGCGTGTCCCCGAGGAGTTTGGCTACTTCTGGTTCCTATTCAACGAGCCGCCGCGCTACGACCGATTCAACTACTGCGTGCATCATGCCACCCGGCAACAGGTAGAGGGATGGGGTGGATACGCGAATGTGCCGATCGAACTGGTTCCGTTCAATAAGAACATCTACAGAAACTTTAAGAACGCCCTCAACAGTCAGCGAACTGTTCTCTACGCCTACCAGTCACCGCTACCCGGCATGTAGCTCTATTCGACGGCGTCTCTGCTCATCCAGGTGGGGCAGGGCGTTCATTGTTCCCACCGGAGTGGGTCCATCGCCGGTCCTTCCGTTGCTCGCGGTGACGTGGTGGGCGTGTCCACTTAAGCGGCACCAGGAAAGCGAGCAGGAGGTAGGGAACTCAACCTGTCCGATCACAGAGGAGGCTGCCGACTTCGAGGTGTGGATACCCACTGGTTCACGCCACTCCAGCGCCGTAGCCTGCTGGGATGAAGCCCAGAGACGTGGTCGCCATCCTCAACGTACCTAAGGCTGAGCGGTTCGAACTCATCGCTGAGGGTCTTGGGTTGCTTGCCGAACATGTCGGCACGCTTCGGGATGACCTCATTCACCTCCAAGAGGCTGGGCGCAGTCGAGGTGCGGCAGTGATTGATGGCCTCGCCAGCGAGGAGGCGGCGAAGATGCTGATTCTCCTCGATGTCGTGCGTATGGGCTGGTCTGACGCCGAGGCGGTACGAGACCAGATGCGGCAGTTCTACAGTCACCTGGCTCGTGGCATCTATGTACGCGTCATCGCGGGACGCCCGGCGGATCGTGCTGAGGTGCGGAACTACACGGAGACTCTGCGTCGCAGCCTCTATCTTGACGGCCCAAACGACGTCGACTGGATCTTTCGGAACAGTATTGAGGCTGACCGTGAAGAGCGGCTGTACGTCGACTACGTGACGAACGAGGGTGACAGTGCGTGGATCACCCCGGCCGCCGTCGATGACCAGTGGCTGTCTCACTGGCCCAGTATGGTGATTGACCTGGCTCTTGCTCTCCATCGCTTCGGCTGTACGACGAAGAAGGGCTTGGAGATCATCGCTAAGGAGTGGTCAGGCGTGACTCTGACAGACGACACGCACTGGGGTGTAGTGGAGACGACCAACCAGAGCATCTTGGAAAAGCTCGAAGCTGCCGGTCTCTTTAGTGCTGATCTGACACAGCGGGACCTACGCCTTGCTCGCGAGCAGTGGACGTTCCCGCTCGGTGGGATCGACCTCAGCGCGATCAAGGTTACGAAGACGGAACTCGTCGCTGAGCGAGACCGTTGGGCTGCCGATCAGTGGTCATAAGTCCTGCCGGTCTCTGATCGCGATAAGCCAGGTACTTACGCGAGTCCTCACGTCTTCACACGTGGGAGGTGCCCCCGGCCTAGAACAACGCCCCGCCCCGTCGGGCGCGCGGCATCACGAGCTGGTGCAGGTAGCAGGTCGGATCGATTACATCCACAACGAGGGCGCGATAGCTGATGGTTGTGCAGATCCATCACCGATAGCAGGCATGGTGGCTCCTGCTGTTCTTGGGCCTCAGGCCGGCGCAGCATTGAACAGCTCGAACTACGCTGGCGTGGGACGGTCACCTCGTAATCGAACCACCTTGAATACCGCCATGCTCACTAGCATCGGTGAAGGGCCACCACCGATGGGGTGGTTATCGATGGTGCCCGCGTAGACGGCGAGTCCCTTGCCGTTCAACTCGTCCAGGAGGCCGGTGATACCTCGTTGAGCGTCCCGCACAGAAGAGCGAGATACTTCAATGTCCTCAGAAATCTCAAGGCAGTCCGTGAAGGTCTGCACGGCAGCGTCGATGAGGTCCTCCTCTTCCTCCGTGCAACCGTCTGGCTCGACTGCTGGCATCCAAGCCTCGGAGATGGAGAGGATCGGCCAGAGATCACGTCCCGTCTTGATGTGGATGAGCCGTACGGCTTGAGGCTTATCCGAAGACTTCGGCTTGGTGGTCGTCGTGATGACGTCGATGATCTTGTCGACCTGCCCCTGCTTGAGCTTGCTGATCTCATCGGCAAGCCTCTTGAGTCCCCAGACCTCGATGGTGACGTCGGGGTACAGGGGGCGAAGCGTGTTGTCGACGAACTGGTCGACCTCGCCGGGCAACGTGTCGTTCGTGAGGAAGCGCCACACCTTCACCTCCCGGTGCTCCTTGAGGCAGCCCTCCAAGTCACCGCGGATCTTGCCCTTGGTCTTGGCGAACGTCTCACCGCGAGTTGCGTGCGCCGCGAAGAACACCCGGGCCTTCGGGCAGTAGCCGTCGTTCTTGGTGTCGCCCCTCGGCCCAGCCGCCCGCACGGGCTGGTAGTCGCCGGGGTAGAGCTCCAACCCGAGTCGATCCATGCAGTCTTGGAAGGCATTGCCCTCAAGTCGAAGGAGCTGGCCTTCCACGAGCTTCCGCAACGAGTTTTGATCCACAGCAGCATTACCGCACAGCTCACGTGTGCCGCGCAGCTAGGTGGGGCGGATCAACTGACCGTGGCCGGCGTCAGATTGGTCAGCTCGATCTACGCGGCAAGCTCCGGCTCCTCGCCCCTGGTTTCTTTGACGGCAGCGCTGACGGCAACGACACCCATCAACCACCGTCTGCGGCTTTCCTGCAAGAAGCTGTCCACCTCTATTACGCGCTCCTGCACTCCACCCCGAACTGGCATGTTCCGAGTTAGAGTCCCTGTACCCGCACCAAAGAATGACCCCAGTAGAGATGCTGGGTTTTTTCTTGTTTGACGGCTACTTTGACGGCTACCACTGCCGTCAACCACATCCGGTGACGCCCGCAGCAAAGCGACGGACGGAAGCACGCTCTTCCCTACGCGTTGCATGGCGCTGCGGCGTGAGTCCATTGTGTCGTGCTGATAGATCTGTTGTGTGATGGAGATGTTGCTATGGCCGAGTATGAGCTGAGCATCGCGTGCTGGTACACCTAGATCTTTAAGAATTGTCGCGGCAGTGTGACGCAAGTGGTGTAGCTTAATCTTCCTTAGGTTGTACTGAGTGCAGACGGCAAAGAAAGCTTCCGTGAGCTTGTTTGGTTCGATTGAGTTCCCGGTGGAGGTAGTGAAGACAAGATCGTCCTCCGACGTGTTCAGGTGATGGGCTCCGTATCCCGCTAACTCCGCGAGTACGGCTGGAAGTAACGGTAGATCTCGTCGTCCGGCCCGCGTTTTAAGCGGACCTATATAGATAGTTTTGTTTGCGCGAACTACTTGTTGGCGAATCCGTATGACGGATGTTTTAGTGTCTATGTCCTTCCAGCGCAGCCCGAGCACTTCACCACGACGCAAACCATAGAGTGCGACGAGCAAGAACGCCGGATACCACCTATGACCTTTGGCGGCATTAAAGAATTGCGTAACCTCGCTGGGAGTCCACGGTTCAATGTCGTCACTCTCACGACCAGGGAGCTTTACGAGCCGCGCCACATTCCGAGTCAATAGCTCTTCATGCATTGCCTGGCTGAGTGCCGAGCTGAGTGTTTCCTTGAGCATTTGTACTTTGCGGACCGAACGGCCATTCCCTAGTTCCCGATTTAAGAACTGCTGGAGTACGGGTACGGTTATTTGGGTGAGTCGCAATGCACCGAGGCCAGGCTTAAGATAGTTCCGTACATTACCCTCGTACGCCTCATAAGTTGTTGGTCGCCGATTGGGCTTGATGACGGATTCTAGCCAATAGTCGAGGTAGTCCCCGAGCAGCCAGCTCCTCTCTGCTGCCGGTACCCCCTGATCGTTCTTTGCTTTGGCTTCTGTCAGTTTTGTGTGTACCTCGGCGCGGGTCGCGCCATAGACGCGTACCCGCTTTTGTGTACCAGCGGTTGTGAGGACGTAGACGGCACCTTCGTACCGTCCGTCCTTCCGTCGGTAGATCGTGCCCTCGCCGTTTGCATTACAGCGAGCCATCAGGCAAAGGACTCCCGCTGCTCTAGCTGCTGGATGTACGACCGTATAGCGCCAGTCGGTATGAACCGGCGTCTTCCGATCTGCACCGACCCCAGGAGGTGGGAGCGGATCAGGTCGTACAGCTTCCATTTACTGATCCGAAGACGCAAGTACGCCTCGCGTACTGTCAGAAGTTCAGGGGTCTCAACCCCCATGTTGGTCCGTGTGATTTCATCTCTCATAAGTTTCTCCTTCCAGTTAAACGCTTTTGGTTCGGTTTGTTAAGACTCAGGGTGGGCTGCGGCATTGTGGTTTCGTCATCATGCGGCCGCTCCTTGAGTACCTCCGCTCAGCAGCTTCGCGCTGTTGCCGAGGATGCCGACAGCAAACAACTGTTGTGCGTCAGTGGCGAGCTTCTTGATGACGCTGGTAATGCGCTCGGCTCGGTGCTCGTTCTGCACCAGCCACACGACTTTCGGGAAGACGCCGTGCCACTGTTGCTCGACGCCGCTACGCCAGTAGTCGATGTACCGCTGACTCTTGCGCTGGATGGTCGGTAGCGTCTCGGTGGTCATGTCGACCTCGATGAACGCGCTGTGCTCGATGGCCGCCGTGCCTATCCGTACGAAGGCGTCAGGCTTGACCTGAACCAACTCACCACCGGGGCCGGTGAAGTGGCGCCAGGCGGCTGGTTCAGCGTCGTACGTCAGGAGGTCACCGTGACCTAGCCGGTGCTGCTCGACCAGTTGGACGTACAGTTCTGAGACTTCGAGCATGTGGTCTTGGAAGTACGGCTTCGACTCCCAGACGCGGCGACGCTTGCCGCCGAGCGGGCCGCTCGTGTCGAGGACGGCTTGTCCCAGGCCACTCAAGCCGTAGATGTAGCCGGATGACCCCGCCCGGATGCCGCCGATGGTTCGAGAGAACCGCGTCACGAGGCCAAGCTCCGTAAGTCGGGTGAGCAAGAGCTGAGCTCGACGTGTCCTTGCTGCTGGCGATCCATCCGTCACGAGCAGGCGTTGCAGTTGTCGAAGACTGGCCAGTCGCACCCTCTGCAAGATGCCGAGGACGGCAAAGTCACGCTCGCTGAGCCGCTTGCGCAGCCGAGCCACCCGCGCCGTCGGGATCGAGGACGGTCTCACCATAAGGAGACTCCTGTAGGTGAGATATTCGCTGGCGCTCGTTCTTCCGGAACAGAGAGGAGGTGACCAGCGCGACCAACACGGAGCGAAGGCCGACGCGAACCACGGAGCGAAGTCCTCATGACTGCCTCCGTGGCTGCTGGCCAATCGGCGCGTTGGACGTCGAGGGCTCTCCTTGCCAGCGCCGTTGTAGTTCGTCGTCCAGGTCGGAGCCGACCACCCCGTACCGTGACGCGCTCTCGCGTCGTAGGTCGGTGGGATCACTGAACACCTGGCTGTCCGGTGGGAGCGTGCGGATCAGGAACGGAGCGCTCGGCGCTCGGTTCACCAGGACTTCGGCGTACGCCTCGTGCGCTCCGAGTAGTGCGAGGTCATCCGCCACCAGCCCGCCGCCAAGGACGTTTGCCAGTCCGGACGCGTCGTCAGTGCTTGGACGGAAGGCGACACGGTTACGGGCGTTGGCGGTGATCCCGGCCCGCATCTTGGGCGTGAGCTGGCTCATGTGCTGATGTGCCACGGTGAGGCCGACACCAAGTCCGCGTGCCTGGGCGAACAGGTCGCCGAGGTCTACCGGGAGTCGTAGGTAGTTTTGGACCTCGTCGATGACCACCATGGCCGGCTGACGGTGGTTCGCAGGAACCAACGCCCGGCGCTGCATCGCCTGCCAGAGCTGCATCACCAGGAGCGCGCCGAGGAGTTGCGCTGTCTCCGCGCCGATGACCCCGGTGTTCAAGTTCACCAGCACGATGCGCGGACGGTGGAACAGTTCGTCCAGGTTGAACCGCGGGCGCGCTTGACCGAGCAGTCTTCGGATCGGCGTGCGGGTCAAGAAGGCACGCGTCTTGTTGAGGACGGGCGCGACGACTTGTTGCCGCTCGGCTTCCGAGAGGCCGTCGTACCAGGCGAAGAATGGTGCCAGGACGAGCGGGTCACTCACGGCTGCGAGCATGCGACGCCGGAGGGTTGCGTTGGTCAGCAGGACTGGAAGGTCGGCAAGTGTCCCTTGGTTGCTGCGGGCAAGCGCAATGAAGCCGTGCAGGAGAACGTCGCTGCTACGTGGCCCCATGCTGTTGCCGTAGAGCTCGCGGAACAAATGCAACAGGTGGTCGGCACGCTGCTCGGCGTCCTCGGATGATCCGGCTAGCGGGTTGAAGCCGACGACCTTCTCGGCCTGGCCCGGCTCGATGACCACAACATCCTTACGTCGCTCCGCGGGCACGCCGGCCAGGATCGCTTCTACGAGGTCGCCTCGGGGTTCGAGAACGAAGACACTTCGACCGGCGCGGACGTCGGCTTGGATCAGCCGATCCAGCAGCGTTGATTTGCCGCTTCCTGTCGGCCCCACGACATGCAGGTGGTGGAGTGCACTTTCTATCGGTAGCGTGACCAGTTGGTCGCGCTGACTTGGCTGTAGGCCGGCGCCGAGGACACGCTCGCTCCGTTGATGGCGTCCTTCTACCGGCGCGACGATCTGTGGTGGCGCTGGGTACTGACGACCGCGACGCGTGAGCCGTGACCCAGCTCCATCTACCGGCCAGCCGATCACCCCAGCAAGCTCAGCCACGTTGAGGACGCCCGACCACCGGTTGTTCGCGGTGGCGTGGTCGAGCTGGTGGACGCTGCGGGAGGTAGGTCGAGTAATCCAGAGTTCACCGTGACTGCTACTGGCAAGCTGGAGCGCTTCGCCCAGGCGTTGTATCAAAAGGCGAGCGGCTTCACCGTCACGAGCTCGGGCACCGATCCGGCCCCGAACTAAAAGAAGCGGCTCCAGAGCTTTCTGCTTCCAGAGCCGCTTGTCGTCGGCTGTCTCGTGAGCCACGGCGACCAGGCCGAGGGCACGAGCGATGTTGAACTGCTGCGGTTTCCTACGCCTCGTCTGGGCTGGCCCGATGACCCACTGGATGACGACGGCCTGCCTCTTAGGCAGATGATTCATGATGTCGAGGAGTCCGGCCGTGATGCTGGCGGCCATGTCCGTACGGACAGGCTGCGCGAGATTCGACAGCCGGACATCGGCCGCGACCACGGGCACGGGTCGCAACGGCTGATCCAAGGGAATCAACACCAGGCCGGGAAGCTGCGCCTGCATCTGACCGGGCAGCGCACCGGCAATGCGGTGGTCGAGCCCGACCCACCAGCGGATGTCACCACCGGATGATGCCCGCAACTCAAGGACGGTCGCCGGCGTCTGCTTGAGCCAGCCGACCAAGGGTCGGTAGGCCAGCGGCTGAAGAGCCTTGACTCCGTCGGCCGCGGTCAGCTCGTGAGGGAAATGAAGCTCGAACCAGTGCAGGTTCGTTGCTGGCTTCGCTTTAGGGTTTCTGTTGTTCTCTTTTATAGGCACCCCTCCTTTCAGTTACACACGAAATCTCCAAGTCGAGAGACACACAAAATAAGATCAACGCTCGGTGAGTGCTGGACTAGCGCAGTGATACTGCTCGGCTTGTTGCGGGATTGGGGCGACCGTCTATGATCGCGCTCACTCCTACATCTCACTATGGGGAGGGTGCTATACAAATACAAGTATCTAGGCGGGGATTACAACACCGGTGCGAATAATGTCAACGGGGGTAGGGGTGTTGGTGAGACGTGAGAAAGTATCACAGTGCAAGCCCTAAGCAAGGCGGAATTAAGGCGCTTCACAGAAACGTTGCACATTCGTCGCAGGGGGGCTAGGGGGCGCAGTGATTGTCGTTCTAATGAGATTCTTCAAGTAGCGAACGTTCTTGAAGCAAGCGACTCACGCTTGTTTCTAATAGGCCAACAGGCATACCGGTTGCGCGAAGATTATCCATGTACTGCTCAAGGGTTACTATATTTACACTCTGGTCCGGCTCGTGAGGCACGTCCCGCACCGTACGTTCGACTAGGACGTAAATGCAGACAATATCTTCTACTCTTCCTGGCGTGTCATCCGCATAACTAAAGATTGCGAGACTTTCGCGGACCAATTCGCGGTAACTCACTAGCTCCAAGTTGTTGTTATGTAGCGCTTCGGCTAGCTGTAACGTCAGATCCTTGTGACGATCTAACTTGATAGTTAATGTGTCGGCATAAAAAGCGTCGAGTTCGTCTTCTGTGATGAGCTGAAGGAAGCCATCTTTAGTCACCTCAATCAATAAGGTGACAGCGCTTGTGTTCGATTTCTCAAATGGTTGGGTGAAGTTCTTTTTCATAATCTCTCTAATTTTACGCGGTTGCCCGTCATCTCACAATGAGATGACGGGCAACCTTGGTCGGCACTTTTTAGGCGCCGGGGCCGCTATACATCCCGCGGTCCTTCACGTTGGCGTTGGGTCCTCGCCCCTTGCCATAGTGGTTGTGGCCGGAGCTCCTCCAGAACAGTGACATGCTTCGATTGCTGGCGTCGATATGACCGTCAGCCAGAAGCACTTCACCCTCCTTCGATCCCCATCCGAGGGCGAAGGTCACCGGCTTGTTGTCGATGTAGCCGTGTTCTGCGTCCTGCCAGCCACCGCTGTGACCGCGCGTCTGCTGGTCCTCGTCGTCCCGGGCGATCTTCTCGATCTCGGCGTTCGACAGCCGATGTCCTGCGCCACGTCCTCCGCGCCCACGTCCCATAGGAATCTACTCCTCAGGTAATGCCATACTCGACAGTCGAGTAAGTCCGGGTTTCTCCCGTCCTGCAATTAGTTATGACAGATATCTACAATTCTGCAAACCGTAGAATTTACAACATCTACTCTCTGTTGGAGCTAGTAAAAAGCCCCCGTTCCAACATCCTTCAATGTCAGAACGGGGGGTGTTCCGTCTCAACTGCCGGGAGCGTTGGCAGGAGACGAAAATAGGGGGGGTTACCCGTTGCCGTTACCGACACGGGTTCCAGGGACACGACCACGGGTACCGCGTGCTTCCTTGAGCACCTTCGGCATATCCGGTGCAGCCTTGTTGAACTCCTCCAGCGGGACGTACACGTCACGCTTGGTTCCGTCGGGCATCGTGACCTCACAGATCACGAGGTCATCGCTGATGTCCGAGAACGACTTGAGTTCGGGGACGAGGACGTCCAGCGCCTTGGGCTGGTCAATGTCCGGGTGCTGCCGGACGACGACCGCAGCAAACTGCTTGTCATCGCCTTCTTTTCCGGTCAGGTCGGAAACCTTCTTACTGACGATTGCCATTTCTGCTCCACTCGGGTTGGGTAGGTTCCGGGCCGGCTTGTTCCTGGCCCTATATCCATTTATGCACTTTCAACAGGGGTATTAATAGAGAGTTTGACGTAACCACAACACCGAAACGAACACAGAAAACGGGGGTTGTCGTACAATGGAAAAGTAAGCGGAGAACGAGAAGATGAACGACGATCCAGCTATGAGCGAGTGGCTAGAAAAATCCACACAAGCAAGCGGCGTGCCCACTCAGATAGAAGACCAGGTCGTGATTGCCCAAGTCAATCAACTGGTCCAAGGGCAGCAAATAGAAGAGTAGGCGAACGCGCAAAGGAGCCGCACCCAAGAGGTACGGCTCCTTTTTTGGTGCTAGGCGAACGCTAGGCTCGCCAGATTATCTCGACGTGATCCGGATTGAAGCGGTGCCCGTTCCACGTTCGGCCGCCTGGACTTCCGGGGTGCACGATGATGCGCTCGATCACCAGCTTGATGATGTCTCGCTTCCACGGCATGGTTGCGGTCTCCCAAGTCGCACGCATCGGCTGAGTGGTAGGAAGCAGCGTCTTAGCGCTCCCGAGGTGAAGCTTGCTGAGCTTCTTCTCTGTCTCACCGATCGCGTTCATGATGGTGGCGCGCATGATGTCGTAGTCCTCGTACGGCTTGAGCGCATGTTCAGCGGCGAGCTGCTGGCGTCGTAGGTTGAAGCCGGCCAGTTCCTTGACCAGCTCGTCTACCTTGGTCGCGTCTTCTTGCGGCGTCAGCACCCGTGCGATGTCCGGCGAATCAAACCGCCGCAGCACTGCTTCCGTGACGAACTCATCCAACGCCGCTGCGTCCCGGAAGACCTTGCCGCATCCGACCTCACGAGCGAAGTTGTCACGACCCTTGCACCTGTAGCGCCGTTGACTCGTGCCGTTCTCCCGCTTCCGTGCTTGGCCGTACATCGCGGCCGTACACGGCTCACCAGTGGCCAAGGAGCTGCCGCAGCGGGTAAGACCACTCAGCAGGTACCGACGGCCGTTAGATAGCCCGTGAGCCCACGGCTGACTGTCCTTCTTGAGTTGAGCCATCATCAGCCCGTGCGCTGCACGGGTGACGAAGCCTTCCCACTCCGCGCGGTACGTACCGGAGCTGTGTTCGCGGGTACCTCGGCGCTCTGGGTCGTTGTCGTCAAAGATGACGTACCGAAGCTTGGTGACCGTGCGCTTGAAGTTGCCGACTGCCCACAAGCCGCCGTCAGCCGTCTTCGTGCCCCGGTCGTTGAAGCTGCGGATCACCGACGCTTGACTCTCTCCGGCGCCGATGCGACGCACGGCCTCCATGACGACCTTGATCTCACAGAGGCGCGGTGTCTTGCCATCCTTCTCGTACCCGTAGGGGCGACCGCCCCCATGGAAGCCACCCGCTTGGGCACGCTCCAGCTTCTTGCGGGTGATGAGTTCGGCCGTTGTCTCTGCCGTACCTGCATCATTGGCAGCGAGGATGCGAGCGATCATCCGACCGTTGGCGGTGTTCAGGTCGAAGGCGGGTGAGGCGACGTACTGAAATACGACGCCGTGCTGTTCACCGAGGTCGATGAGGTCTTCGTTCTCGCGCGGCCGACGCGTGATGCGGGCGCTTGTGTACGCGATGATGACCTTGATGCGACCCATCTCGGCGTCGCGCAGCATCCGGCGGTAGTCGGGACGCTTCTTCTTTGTGCGGGTACTGGCGGAGATGTCGTTGTCCTTGTAGACCTCGACAACATTCACGCCCAGCCTGTCGGCAAGACGGCGGTCATCTTCCTCCTGACGAGCAACACCAAGCTCACGACCTTCTTTGTCGTCGCTGATGCGGAGGTAGATTCCGGCCGGTTGTCCCTTCAGCTCGTTTCGCACGTTTGTTCGTATCCCTTATGTCCGTATTGTACGGGATACGTAACAATGTTGTCAACTCATCCAGAAAAAGCACCCCGCGGTGAGCCAGCGAAACCGCCCCCGGCCGCGCGACTCCCTTGCCGCCGCCCACCAGCGACTGCATCGTCGCGGAGTGGTGCGGCGCGCAGTACGGCGCGACGTCCACCAGGGGCTTGCCCGGTGGGAGCATGCCCGCCACGGAGTGGACGGCGGTCACCTCCAGGGACTCCTCCCGGGTCAGCCGGGGCAGGATCGCCGGGAGCCGTTCCGCGAGCATGGTCTTTCCCGCGCCCGGTGGGCCCTGCAGAAAGAGGTGGTGGCCGCCTGTCGCCGCCACCTCCACGGCGGTCCGGGCCGACGTCTGTCCGACGACATCGGCGAGGTCCAGGGCATGGGCGTCCTCCAGACCGCCGCTGAGGCCCGCACCCATGCCCGTTCCGGGCACACAGAGCCCCGCGAGCATCGGGTCGGGCCGCCCCGGCTCGTCCGGTTCCTCCTCAGGGACCGGCTCATCGGTCAGCACGGCGATCAGCTGCCGCAGGCTGCGCACCCCGAGCACCGAGACCCCCGGCACCAGTGCCGCCTCGGCCGCCGTGCACTCCGGGACCACGACCTGCTCATAGCCCGCGTCCACCGCGGCGAGGACCGCGGGCAGCACTCCCCGGACCGGCCGCACCCGCCCGTCGAGCCCCAGCTCGCCGATCATCACGATGTCGGTGAGGGTCCGTGGATCGATCCGCTCCGCCGCGCCGAGCACCGCGCAGGCGATCGCGAGATCGAAGCCGCTGCCTCCCTTGGGCACCGACGCCGGGCTGAGGCCCACCGTGAGCTTCTTCTGGGGCCACTCCCCACCCGAATTGACCACCGCGGCCCTGACCCGGTCCTTGCTCTCCGTCAGGCTCTTGTCCGGGAGCCCCACCAGGGTGAACGCCGCGACGCCCGGCTCCAGATCGGCCTGCACCTCGACGACCACGCCCTCGACTCCCACGAGGGCCACGGAACACGTACGCGCGAATCCCATCAGGCCACCCCCCGCGCGTGCTCCACGACGGGGGCGCCGCGGCGCGGGACGAGCACGCCGACAAGGTCGATCCGCACCCCGCCCGGCGGTGGGCCGCCACGCTCCTCGATCCAGCGCTGGGCCAGGCGCCGCAGCCGCTCCGCCTTGGCCCGGTCCACGGCCGCCATCGGATGCTGATACAGCCCCGCGCCCACCGGACCGGCCCTGCGCGTCTTGACCTCACAGACGACCAGCGCTTCGCCGTCCATGGCCACGATGTCGATCTCGCCGGTTCTTCCACCGCGCCAATTGCGCTCCAGAACCGTCATTCCGGCTTCGCCGAGCCGCCGTGCGGCCAGATCTTCGCCGTACCGCCCGAGTGCCCCCCGTGCGTTCATGTCGGCACCACCTCCGACATCCACACTGGGGCTCGGCCCCGAACCTTGTGGATCTTGGTGGACGAGTCACACGTTGTGGATAACTCGCTCACCCGCGCCGGTGAACCCAGCCTCGGGGCTCAGCCTCCCGGCAGCTCGAGGTCGCTCTTGTTGAGCTCCTCGATGTTTACGTCCTTGAACGTCAGGACACGTACCTGCTTCACGAACCGTGCGGGCCGGTACATGTCCCACACCCAGGCGTCCGCCATGGACACCTCGAAGAAAACCTCACCCTGGACCGAGTGGACCTGCATCTCGTAGTCGTTGGTGAGGTAGAAGCGCCGTTCGGTCTCGATCACATATTTGAACAGACCGACGACATCGCGGTACTCCCGGTAGAGCTTCAGCTCCATCTCGGTCTCGTACTTCTCGAGGTCCTCGGCGCTCATGGCATGTTCCCCTTCAGCCGTGCGTCCCCCTATTGTGCGTCAGCCCCTGAAGCCTCTACACGATTTCCGTGTCGAGGGTTTCGGGCCGGCTCGGAGGACCCTCGTCGAGCAGCCTGCGAAGCAGCTCGGCGAGCCTGGTCGGATACACCGTCTCATGTGCCTCGGTCAGTTCCTGGCACGTCCACCAACGCGCTCCCGCGACAGTCCGCCGTTCCAGCTCCGTCAGCCCTGTGGCCTGCGTGGACGTCTGCGACGTACGCGCAAGGAAGTACCGCTCGTCCTGGTCCCAGCGCCGTCCGGCGAAGGGGAACGAGCAGATCCGCTGCCACAGGGCGGGGCCGAGCTCGACCTCGGTGATGCCCGTCTCTTCCATCAGTTCACGCAGTGCGGCCTGTTCATGCGTCTCGTCGCCCTCCAGACCGCCACCCGGCGTGAACCACCAGTCGTCCGCCGTGTTCTCCGGCTCGTGGCCGTGCAGCAGCAGGATCCGGTCCCTCGGGTCGAGCAAGATGACCCGCGCGACCTTGCGCAGCGGCTGCGCCTCAGCCGGCACTGGCGCCCGCTCCAGCGCGATCGCGGTTCTGTGGACGCTCACGCCGACGCCCCAGCCGCTTGGCCACCGGGCCGTACGCGGCACCGCCGAGGACCAGGACCGCACCGGCCACCACCGCCCACACCACGAGCCGTACGGGCCCCGGCTCTGAGATGCCGCCCGGCATGTCGGCGAAGCCCACCGGGCGCTCAAGGGTCCCGAACTTGTCCAGCGGCCAGGCCACCGCGTCGACCCGCCCCTCCACCGCGCCGCGCGGCACGGAGCCATGGTTGGAGTCGCCCAGGTGCACGCTGGAGTCCAGGGAGCCGCTGCGCTCGTCACCGAGCAGGAAGAGGTTGCCCTTGGGGACCGTGGTGGCCGGGATTCCGGTGGCCGCGGCGCCCTCCCCCTCGGGCAGATACGGTTCTGCGACCTGCTTGCCGTTGACCATCAGCTTGCCGTCCGTGCAGCAGGAGATCCGGTCACCGCCGACACCGACCACACGCTTGACCATCGGCAGGTCGCCCCAGCTCGACTGCCTGAAGACGACGACATCGCCCCGGCGCACCTCGCTGCCGTCTATCCGCTCGGCAAGGACGCGGTCGCCCGCGCCGATCGTCGGCGTCATCGACCCGGTGGGAACGGTGTACGGCTGGTACAGGACGGCGCCCCAGACGAAGCCCCCCAGGAAGAGCACACAGCCGAGGGCCACGGCAAGGCCCGACAGCACGCTGCCGAGCCGTCCGTGGCCCTCGTCCGTACGTTGTGTCCTGCTCATCCCAGTGCTCCCCCATATCGGAGACGACCCCGCGCGCCTACGAACAGGCGCGCGGAAGATCGGTGATCTGGGACGGCACCCTACCCGGCGGTACCTCCGCCAGAAACCCTCGCGGCCTGGGCGGCGGCCACCGTGAGCCGACGCCTGCGCCAGAGCACGACCGGAACCGCTCCCGCGAGTCCGAGGGCCGCGGGCGCCGCGCTCATCGCGGTGTTGATGCCCTGCTGGTCGAAGGTGTCGGGCTTGGGCAGCGTCGCCCAGCGGGTGGGCGGCCAGGCGATCACGATGGCGCGGCCCACGACGTTGTCCACGGGGACGGCGCCGCCGCCGGCCTGGTTCTGGTGGTAGCGGGAGTCCAGTGAGTTCTGCCGGTGGTCACCCATGACCCAGATTTTGCCCGCGGGAACGGTGACCTTGAACTGGCCGCCCTGGTCGTCGACGCTGCAAGGGGTGTTGCCCTCGAAGACGTACGGCTCGTTCAGTGCCTTGCCGTTGACCTTCACCGGACCGGTGCCCTTGCACTCGACCGTGTCGCCGCCGACCCCGATGACCCGCTTGATCAGGTCCTTCTCGTCGGCGGACGGCATCAGGCCGACCCAGCCGAGGACCCGCTGGATCGCGTTCGGGTCGGGTGTCGGCTCACCGTCGAGCCAGTGACCGGGGTCCCTGAAGACGACGACCTCGCCGCGCTCGGGCTCCGAGCCGAACCACGGTGTCAGCTTGTCGACCAGTACGCGGTCGCCCTTCTGGAGCGTGTTCTGCATCGAGTCCGAGGGAATCGAGAACGCCTGCACCAGGAAGGTCTTGATCACCAGTGCCAGGACGAGCGCGATACCGATGAGGAGCGGCAGCTCCTTCCAGAAGGAGCGGGGCTTCTTCGGCCCCCTCGCCGGCTTCTCGTCCTGCTCACCGGGTGCGGGACTGGCGCCCGCGGTGTCACTCCCGGGGTTCACGCCCTCCGCCGCGGCCGAACCCTCCGGCTCGTCTGACCGCTCTGGCTGCTCCTCGGGCCCACCGTGTCCGGACCGTGCGCCGACCGCCACATCCCCCACATCCACTCCTCAGTCCGTGCCGCTGCCCGCTCCTGATGCGATGCAGGCCCACCACTCCCATAACGAGCGGGAGTTCCGCAGGGGTCGGGAGTCCGGTCGATCCGTATCGATCGCCGAGTGCCACCCTATGCGACGGCCCGATGGCGGTGTCCGACCCCGCACGCGCGTCGGGCACGGTCGCGTACGTATCGGGCTCCTCCAGCTTGCGCCAGTGGCCGAAGGGCCAGGCGATCACGAGCGCGCGCCCCACCACGCTGTCCTCGGAGACGGTGCCGCTGAACTTCTCGGTGCGATGGAACCGGGAGTCGGCCGAGTCGGAACGGTGGTCGCCCATGACGAAGAGGCGCCCCTCGGGGACCTTCACCTCGAACTCGAACGACGAGGGATCGTCACCCGGATTGATGTACGGCTCGGTGAGCGGGACGCCGTTGACCGTGAGTTTCTTGTTCTTGTCACAGCACTTCACGGTGTCACCGCCGACACCGACCACGCGCTTGATCAGATCCCGTTCGTCGTCGGACGGCAACAGTCCGATGAAGGTCAGGCCTTCCTTGATCTGCTTGACGCCCACGGGGTCGTTCTTCTTCTTGGACTTCTCGTTCTCGAGCCAGTTGCCGGGATCCTTGAAGACGACGACGTCGCCGCGCGCGGGCTTGGCACCGAACCACGGGGTGAGCTTGTCCACGAGGACGCGGTCGCCGATCTTGATCGTCTGCTCCATCGAGCCCGAGGGGATCACGAAGGCCTGCACCAGGAAGGTCTTCAGGACCAGGGCTATGAGGAGCGCGACGCCTATGAGGAGAGGTATCTCCTTGATCGCCGAGCGTCGCCTGCGCCGCTTGACCTTCCGCGCGAGCTTGCGCCGCTCGGCCCTTCCGGGCAGTACGGGGCCACTGGTGGGCCGGGATCCGGTGGGCAGCCGGGTGTCGGACCGGTGGCTTGCGTCGCGCGTCCGCCCGCGGTTACCCATGCGCGCCGCCTGGTGCCGGCACGCGCGCGTAGCCGTCGGGACGCTCCAGGGAGGTCCAGTGGCCGATGGGCCAGGCGATCCAGTCGGCCCTGCCGATCACGGAGTCGACGGGGATCATGCCGCCGCCGGGCTGACCGAGATAGTCGCGGGAGTCACGGGAGTCGCTGCGGTGGTCGCCGAGGAGGAACAGGCTGCCTTCGGGGACGACAGCGACGAAGCGCACCTTCGAAGGGGCGTCCCCCGGGTACAGGTACGGCTCGTCGACGGGCTCGCCGTTCACCTTGATCCTCCCCCGCTCGTCGCAGCAGACCACCCGGTCTCCTCCCACCCCTGCGACCCGCTTGATGTAGTCGGCGTCCCCGAAGTAGCCGCTGCCGTCGAAGACGACCGCGTCACCTCGCTGCGGCTCGGAACCGAAACGGTACGCCAACTTGTTGACCAGTACCCGGTCTCCGACCCGGAACGCGGGCTTCATGGAGCCGCTGGGGATCTGGAACGGCTGCATCACGAAGGTGCTGACGACCAGCAGGGACAGCATGCAGATCAGCAGCGTCAGGGTGACTCTGCCGCCGGGCACCCTGGACACGAGCGACATAAAAGCGGAGCGCGACCTCTCCTCCGCCCCCTCGGACTCACCCTCGCGCTCGGCGCTCGGGGAATCGGTGGGTGGGGAGGAGCGGTCGCGCTCCGTGTGCTGTGCTTCGGTGTCCATCGGGGCCAGATGCTATCCGGCCCCGCTGTGGACCCGTGCGCGAGCTCAGTTGTCGCGCTTCTCCTTGATCTTCGCGGCCTTGCCGCGCAGCTCACGGAGGTAGTACAGCTTCGCGCGACGCACGGCGCCGCGGCTGACGAGCTCGATCTTCTCGACGATCGGGGTGTGCACCGGGAAGGTGCGCTCCACGCCGACGGAGAAGGAGACCTTGCGGACCGAGAAGGTCTCGCGCACGCCGGCACCCTGGCGGCGGATGACTACGCCCTTGAACTGCTGCACACGGGAGCGGTTGCCCTCGATGACGCGCACGTGGACGTTGACGGTGTCACCCGGGCGGAAGGCCGGGATGTCGGTGCGCAGCGAAGCGCTGTCGACGGAGTCGAGCAGGTTAGCCATGATCGTCTGCTTTCTTCACTGATGCCACAGGTCATCAGCGGTAAGTTCGTGATGAGGATTCGATAGCTGTTCACATCGGGCGGGCGACTGTCCCCCTGTGGCAGGGGCGCACGCTGGACGTACAGCAGCGGCCTATTCTTCCACGGCCTCGGGGTCCCGCCCAAATCGGCCGTCGGGACCCGGCCGCCACCCCAGGATCGAGAGCATCTCGCGGTCCTTCTTGTCGAAGGCCGCGGGGTCGCAACGCTCGATCAGATCGGGCCTGTTGCGGACGGTGCGCCGCAGCGCCTCGTCTCTGCGCCAGCGCGCGATCTTGCCGTGGTGGCCGCTGATCAGCACGTCGGGAATGCCGTGACCGCGCCACTGCGGCGGCTTGGTGTAGACGGGGCCTTCGAGGAGGTTCGCCATGGCGCCCGGCGCGAAGGAGTCGTCGCGGTGGGACTCGGCGTTGCCGAGGACTCCGGGCAGGAGCCGGGCCACTGCCTCGGTGACGACCAGGACGGCCGCCTCGCCGCCCGCGAGGACGTAGTCGCCGATCGACACTTCGTAGACCGGCATCCGGGTCGCGTACTCGTCCATGACGCGGCGGTCGATGCCTTCGTAGCGCGCGGGGGTGAAGACGAGCCAGGGCCGCTCGGAGAGCTCGACGGCGAGTTCCTGGGTGAAGGGACGCCCGCTGGGCGTGGGCACGACCAGGACGGGCCCGTGGGCCCCGGCCTCGTACCCCTCGGCGAGTACGTCGTCGAGCGCCGCGCCCCAGGGGTCGGTCTTCATGACCATGCCGGGGCCGCCGCCGTAGGGGGTGTCGTCGACCGTGTTGTGGCGGTCGTACGTCCACTCCCTGAGGTCGTGCACGTTCACGTCCAGCTGGCCACGCGCGCGTGCCTTGCCGACGAGGGAGACGTTCAGGGGCTCCAGGTACTCGGGGAAGATCGTGACGACGTCGAGCCGCATCAGGCGTCGTCCCCCGAAGGAGCCTCGTCGTCCCTGGCGGAGGCGACCTCCGCGCGGTCGTCGATCAGGCCGGGCGGCGGGTCGATGATCGCCCGCTGCTCCTCCAGGTCGATCTCGGTGACGATCTCCTCCACGAAGGGGATCATCACCTCGCTGCCGTCGGGCCGCTCCACGATGAACAGGTCCTGCGAGGGCAGGTGCGAGATCTCCGTGATCCGGCCGACCTCGAGCCCCTCCGTGGTGACGACGTCGAGGTCCATCAGCTGATGGTCGTAGTACTCGTCCTCGTCCTCCGGAAGCTCTTCCGGGTCGACCTCCGCGATCAGCAGCGTGTTGCGCAGCGCTTCGGCGCCCGTGCGGTCGCGTACGCCTTCGAAGCGAAGGAGCAGGCGGCCACTGTGCACACGGCCGGTCTCGATGGTCAGCGGTCCCGTGGATGCGGGGTCGGTGGCGAGGACGGCGCCGGGGCCGAGCCGCAGCTCCGGCTCGTCGGTACGCACCTCGACGGTGACCTCGCCCTTGATGCCGTGGGCGCGGCCGATCCGCGCGACTACCAGCTGCACTGCTCTCTCCTGTCGTGTGCCTACGGAAGGGTCCCGTAGGCGTCTGCGGGCGCCTGGGACGCCTGCGGACGTCTGTGGGGATGCCCGCAGACGACTACGGGCCGAGGAAGGCCCAGAAGCCCTCCCCGGCCCGTGCCGGTGCTACCTGTGGTTCAGTGAACCTGGTCCACGTCGACGAGGTCGACGCGGACACCGCGGCCGCCGATGGCGCCCACGACGGTCCGCAGAGCGCGCGCGGTACGACCGTTGCGGCCGATCACCTTGCCGAGGTCATCCGGGTGGACCCGGACCTCGAGCACACGCCCCCGGCGCAGGTTGCGCGAGGCGACCTGCACGTCGTCGGGGTTGTCGACAATGCCCTTCACGAGGTGCTCGAGAGCCTCCTCGAGCATGCTCAGGCCTCGGTCGACTCGGTGGGCGCGGCCTCGGCCGCGTCCGCCTTCTTGTCAGCCTTCTTGGCCTTCTGGGTGATGGCCTCACCCTTCGCGTCGTCGCCCTCGAGGCCCTTGGTGAAGGCCTCGAACGCGGCGCGCTTGTCCTTGGGCTCAGCGACGAGCAGCGGCGCCGGGGCCGGAAGGCCCTTGTGCGCCTGCCAGTCACCGGTGAGCTTCAGGATCGCCATGACCGGCTCGGTCGGCTGAGCGCCGACGGAGAGCCAGTACTGCGCGCGCTCCGAGTTGACCTCGATGCGCGAGGGGTTCTGAACCGGGTGGTACAGACCGATCTCCTCGATGGCCCGACCATCACGGCGGGTACGGGAGTCGGCGACGACGATGCGGTAGTGAGGCGCGCGGATCTTGCCCAGACGCTTCAGCTTGATCTTGACTGCCACTGGAGTGGTGTCTCCTGGTCTTGACGTGGTTGGGCACAACGAGATGCCACGTGGGGTTGCGGTACTCGGGGTGCCCGATGGACGCGTCAGCCGGAGGCGAGAGGGTTCCTATGCGGCTGTCGAGTACAGCGACCTATTGTGCCATACGTCGCCGGGGCGCCTTGACCCGGTCCGGACGCCCCGACCGACACCGCGCAGGCTCGGCCCCGTCATCCGGCGGCGACGGCGACCGCTTCCGGGATACGGAAGGGCTTGCCGCAGCCGCCGCAGACGATGGGCGCCTGGGCGAGCACCGACGGGACCACGCGGACGTTGCGCCCGCAGTCGCAGACCGCCTTGACGCGGACGCCGCCCCCGGAGGAGCCGTGCCGGGCGGCCGGGCCTCTGAAGCTGCGTGCCGTGTCGGCGGCGGTCGCCGCCGTGTGCGCCTTGAGGGCGCGCTGGAGCCGCTCGATCGTCGGGCGGTAGCGCTTCCTCGCCTCGGGGTTGAGCGTGACCAGCGAGAAGCCGCTGCTGGGATGCGGCTCCTCGGGATGGTCAAGACCCAGCTCCTCGGCGATCGCGAGGAATCTGCGGTTGTGATAGCGGCCCGCGCGTGAGGTGTCGCGTACGCCGCGTGACGCGGCGATGCCATGGACTGCCTCATGGAGCAGTCGCTCGAAGGAGAGCTCGGCGCCGCAGGCGGACGACGACTCTCCGATCAGGGATTCGGGCGCGGCAAGATCGGGCAGCTCGGGGTGGTGCCGCTGAATATCGGCCCACGCCTGTGCCAGCTCTGCGGCGAGAACAGGTGGTGTCGTGCTCACGTCGTGAACAACGAGCCGGGGCGCCCAGGGGTTCCATTCCGGGGCATCCCAAATAATTTGCACGTACCCGTCAGTTGCCGTTGATGCGTCCGGACGAGGGCGGGTGCGCTGATCTGCCCAGAAGCCTCGCAGCTCGTAGCAAGCCGGTACGTAGTGGCGCGTACGCCCCGGCGCGTAGAAGAACCACGCGCACCGGAGCTTGTGTTGCCTGGGCAGGCGTACGAGCCGGGAACGAGCGCGCTGGCACCGGAGGCTCGCTCGTCAGTAGGCGCGGGCCACCAGAGCGACGTTACCCGGGGTCTCATCGGCGTCCGGCACCGCCCCGTCCTCCGCGACCAGACACCGTACGGACACCGAGTGCTCGGCGAGCCGGGCCTCGCCCTCCGGACCGAGCGTGGCCCAGGGGATGCGCGCCCAGCCGCCGGCGGCCGTGGCCTCCACGGCCTGCTCGACGGTGGTGACGTCCGAAGTGCGGGACTCCCGGCGCTCGCGAGCCTGGTCCAGGAGCAGCTTCTGGTCCTCTTCGAGGACGGCGGGCAACAGCGCCGCCAGGGAGTCGATCGCCACCGGCTCCTTGCCTCCCCCGCTGTGCTTGTCCCGGATCCGGCGGGCCAGCATCGCGGTGCCGTTCGCCAGGTCGCGCGGGCCGACCTCGACGCGGACCGGCACTCCCTTGAGCTCCCAGTCGACGGCGCGGCGCCCGAAGGGGGTGTCCGTGCGGTCGTCGACCTGGACGCGCACCCCCGCGGCCTTCAGTCGGTCGCCGATCTCGCGGACCTTGGCCAGCACGGCGTCGTCGCCCTTCACGGCGAGGACGACGGCCTGGATCGGTGCGAGGCGCGGCGGTACCCGCAGGCCGCTGTCGTCGCCGTGCATCATCACCAGGGCGCCGATCATCCTTGTCGTACTGCCCCAGGAGGTCTGCCAGACGAGCTCCTGCTTGCCCTCCTTGGAGAGGTACTGGGTGTGGAAGGCCTTGGCGAAGTTCTGGCCGAGCTCGTGGCTCGTGCCGAGCTGGAGGGCCTTGCCGTCGCCCATCATGCCTTCGAGCGTGAGGGTGTTGATGGCGCCCGCGAAGCGCTCCCGGGCGGTCTTGCGGCCAAGGACGAAGTCCATCGCGAGGACGTCCCGCATGAAGGCGCCGTAGACGTGCCGGTGGATGCGGGCGGCGAAATCGCGTGCTTCTTCGTACGTCGCATGGGCCGTGTGTCCCTCCTGCCAGAGGAACTCCGACGTACGCAGGAAGAGCCGGGGACGCAGCTCCCAACGGACCACGTTCGCCCACTGGTTGATCAGGAGCGGCAGGTCGCGGTAGCTCTGCACCCACTTGGAGAAGTACTCGTTGACGATTGTCTCCGAGGTGGGGCGGATGACGACCGGCTCCTCCAGCTCCTTGCCGCCGCCGTGCGTGACCACGGCGAGTTCGGGGGCGAAGCCTTCGACGTGCTCGGCCTCCCTGGTCAGATACGACTGGGGGATGAGGAGAGGAAAGTACGCGTTCTGGGTACCCGTCTCCTTGATGCGCGCGTCCATGTCCTGCTGCATGCGTTCCCACAGGCCGTAGCCGTACGGCCGGATCACCATCGTGCCGCGCACCGGGCCGTTGTCGGCCAGCTCGGCCTTGTTGATCAGGTCCTGGTACCAGCGCGGAAAGTCTTCCGCCCGGGGCGTGAGAACGGGTGCCTTAGCCATGACGCGCATGGTACGGCGGGCCCCCTGAGCGCGTGAATTGAATTGTTCCGGGACTCCTCCAGGGGGCGCACGACGGTGGCACGCAAGCATTGCCCCACAACCTCTGGACGCCGCGACGGATGCGGAGTTCTCTGGCATACGGGGGGAGTGCGAGCGCACTGCACGGGGGCGGACGAAACGTTTGAATACGACACTCCAGCAACTCTCGGCGGATTGGGGCGCTTTCGATGACACCTACACTCGCGCAGCCGCACCTCCCCCTCGCGGGCACGACCCCCCGTGGTGTGGACAGGTGCGCACGCGCGCGTGACTGGGCGGAGATCCAGGAACGGATGCTGGTTCCCCTCTATGAAGCGGTGTACGAACGACTCGAAATAGGCAGCGGGACAAGGCTTCTCGGCCTCGGCTGCGGTTCCGGACTCGCCCTTCTGATGGCGGCGTCACGGGGCGCGTCGGTCACCGGTGTCGACCCCGCGGCCCCCGAACGGCTCGCTCTGGCACGCGAACGCCTGTCGCCCGACGCGAGCTGGGGGGAACAGCCGGACGGCGCCGCCCGGCTCGTGGAAGGCGGCCCCGCAGACGTCGCGGGGCCGGACGTAGCCGCGTTCAACACAGTCACCGCGTTTCAGCCGATCGGCTGTGTGGCGGGCGACTCCGAAGGCCTCTCCGGCCTCCTGGAGTCCACCGTCCCACTGGCCGGGCGCGGCATCCCCGTGATCCTCGTCGGATGGGGCCCTCCGGAGCGCTGCACGACCTCTTCTGTACTGAAGGTGGCGACCAAGCTCGCCGACCCACTCCGTAGTACGGGAAGTTGGCGTCCCGCGCTCCGCGACGATCTGGAGGAGGTCGCCCAGCGGGCGGGCCTCAAGCCGGACGGCTCGGGACGCGTCGCCTGCCCCTTCGGGTACGCGGACACGGACAGCGCGGTACGCGGTCTGCTCTCGACGGGCCTTTTCGACGCGGCGGTGGGCGCGACGGATCAGGTACAGGTCGACAAGGAGCTGACGGAGGCCCTGCACCCGTACAAGCGGCGGGACGGGACCATCTGGATGCCGAACGTGTTCCGGTACTTGATCGCGCGTACCCGGTAGCGCCTCGGTTCGTGGACTTCGGTTCTTGATCGCGTGTAAGCGGGAGCGGGCCTCGGTTCGTGGACTTCGGTATTTGATCGCGCGTACGCGGCAGCGGGCTAGCTTCCGCCAAGGGCTGTCCGCAGCCGGTCGAGCAGCACTCTGGCCGCCGGGCTCGCGGGTCCGTCCGTGCGCCAGGTCAGTGCGATCCTGCCCCGGGGCCGGGGATCCGTGATCTCCAGTGTCCGCAGCCCGTACGCGGCAGCGGTGCGGGGCTCGAGCGCAGGCAGGACGGCCACGCCCAGACCGCGGACGACGAGTTGCACCAGGACCTGCGGGGCGGCCGCCTCGAAGGCGATACGGGGCCGGATGCCCGCCTGCGCGCAGGCACGGTCGAGCACCCCGCGCAGGCCGGTGCCGCGCGGCAGGCTGATCAGCGGGCGGTCGCGGAGCTCGGCCAGCGGGACGGTCGTACGCCCCTCGGGTCTGAGGAGGGCGTCGCCCGGCAGGACGACGGCCACCAGGGGCTCGTCGACCACCAGGTGCAGGGAGACGTCCGGCGGTGGCTGCTCCCCCGTCAGGCCGAGGAGGGCGATGTCGAGCTCGCCCCGGCGCAGCGCTGCCAGCATCCGGTCCGAGCTGTCCTCGGTGAGGGCGATCTCGACTCCGGGGTGGTCGTCGTGGAAGTCGGCGAGGACGGAGACCACGTCGAACTCATGAGTGGTCGCCCCTGAGACCAGGCCGAGCGCGATCTGGCCGCGGAGCAGTCCGGTGAACTCGTCCACGGTGTGCCGCACGCCCTCGACGGCGGCGAGCGCGGCCCGCGCGAACGGCAGGACGGCCTCGCCCGCCTCCGTCAGCGTCACCGACCGCCCCGAGCGGTCGAGGAGCGGCTGTCCGAGCTCCCGTTCCAGTTGCCGTACCTGGGCGCTGACTCCCGGCTGGGCCAGGTGCAGGCGTTCGGCGGCGCGGGTGAAGTTGGCCTCCTCCGCCACGGTGACGAAGTACTGGAGCTGTCTCAGTTCCATAACTGAGCATGCTAGCCAGCAGAAGATTCAGCTCTTGGACTTATGGCGAGGCGGTCGACAACCTGAAGGAGTGGACATCAAAAGCGCTGTCGCCGCCGAACGCCGTGAGCTCGCCGCCCTGCTCGACGATCTGTCGCCCGCGCAGTGGGAGGAGCCGACTCTCTGCGCCGGGTGGCGGGTTCGGGAAGTGGCGGCCCATATGTCGCTGGGCTTTCGGTACTCGCTTCCCAAGACGCTGGCCGAACTCGTCAAGGCGCGCGGGAGCCTCCACCGGATGACCGACCGCTGCGCCCGCAGGGACGCCGCCGCCCACTCGACCGGTCGGCTCGCCGCGTTCCTGAGGGACAACGCCGACCACCCCTGGCAGCCGCCCATGACCGGGATCGAGGGAGCCCTGGGCCATGACGTGGTGCACGGCCTGGACATCTCGGTCGCTCTCGGCCTCGAACGCAGGGTTCCCGTAGACCGTGTACGCGTCCTTCTTAAGAAGGTCACGCCCAAGAGCACCAAGTTCTTCGGGGCCGATGTCGGCGGCGTCGAGCTGCGCGCCGACGACCTCGACTGGAGCTACGGCACCGGCACTCCCCTGACCGGCTCCGCGCAGGACCTTCTCCTCGTCCTGTACGGCAGGAAGCTCCCCCCGGGCCGCCTCCGAGGGGAGCTTCAGAGCCGCTTCGCCGCGCGAGAGGTCTAGTCGACGTCCTTCGTGAGCCGGGTGATGCCCGCGATCCTGTACGCCGCTTCCTCCTCCAGCGTCTCGTTCTCCAGGAGCGCGGCCGCAAGGGCGTCCAGCTGTCCCCGGTGGTCCCTCAGTTGCAGGCACGCGCTCTCGTAGCAGGCGTCGACGATCCGCCGCATCTCGTGGTCGATCGTGTCGAGTGTGACCGGGGCGGCCGAGAGCCCGTAGGCCTGCTGGGCGTCGCTCGGCAGCGCGGAGAGACGGCCCACGCGCTCGCTCATGCCCCAGCGGCCGACCATGCCGCGGGCGATGTTGGTGACCTGTTCGAGGTCGCTCTCCGCGCCCGTGGTGATGACGTCGAAGACGACGTGTTCGGCCGCCATGCCGCCCAGGGCCCCGACGATCCGGCCGCGCAGATAGTCCTCCGT
This sequence comes from Streptomyces sp. NPDC031274, assembly GCF_055570235.1. Lineage (NCBI taxonomy): Bacteria > Bacillati > Actinomycetota > Actinomycetes > Kitasatosporales > Streptomycetaceae > Streptomyces > Streptomyces sp. NPDC031274. The sequence continues at coordinate 162,235 of NZ_JBVIHP010000005.1, forward strand.
GTACGCGTACTTGTCGGAGTCCGGAGTCGAGAGCGTGACGCCCAGGGCACGCCCCCGGGGCACGATGGTGATCTTCCGGACCGGGTCGGCGCCGGGCTGCAGCATGCCGAGCAGGGCGTGCCCGCTCTCGTGGTACGCCGTGCGCCGCCGCTCCTCGTCGGGCATGACCAGCGGCCGCTCGGCGCCGAGCTGGACCTTCTCCAGAGCCTCGGAGAGGTCGGCCTGGGTCACTTCCTTCTGCTTGCGCTTGACCGCGAGCAGGGCGGCTTCGTTGGCGAGGTTGGCGAGATCCGCGCCGGTCATCCCCGGTGTCGTACGGGCGACCTGGGCGAGGTCGATGTCGCCCGCCATCGGGATCTCACGCGTGTGGATCTTGAGGATGGCCTCGCGTCCGCCGCGGTCGGGCGGGCTGACGGTGACCACCCGGTCGAAGCGGCCAGGGCGGGTCAGGGCGGAGTCGAGGATGTCGGCGCGGTTGGTGGCCGCGAGGACGATGACGCCCTCCGCGCCCGAGAAACCATCCATCTCGGTGAGGATCTGGTTCAGCGTCTGCTCACGCTCGTCGTGCCCGCCCATCCCGCCGCCGCCACGCGCTCGCCCGATGGTGTCGATCTCGTCGATGAAGATGATGGACGGCGCGACCTTCCTGGCCTCGGCGAAGAGTTCGCGTACGCGCGAGGCGCCGACGCCCACGATCATCTCGATGAACTCCGACGCGGACGCCGAGAAGAAGGGCACCCCGGCCTCACCGGCGACGGCGCGCGCGAGCAGCGTCTTGCCGGTCCCGGGCAGTCCCGCGAGCAGCACGCCTCGCGGCATCTTGGCGCCCATTTCGCGATAGGCGTCGGGGTTCTTCAGGAAGTCGACGACGTCGCTCAGCTCGCCCTCGACCTCGTCGATGCCCGCCACGTCGTCGAAGGTGGTGCGCTGGTCGCCGGGTTCGAGCTCCACCGGCTTGGGCGGGGCCTTGCGGCCCAGCATGCCGCCCGCGCCGCCCATGCCCGAGCTCATCCGCCGGGCGATGAAGATCCACAAGAAGACCAGGAGCAGCATCGGGGCGAGCGAGATGAGCAGGTTGGAGAGGAAGCTGCGCTCCTGGACGACGGGCTCGGCGGTGACGGTGACGTCGTGCTTGGTGAGGTCGTCCCAGAGCTTGTCGTCGGCGAAGGCGGGCCGCTGAGTGGTGAACTTGGTGTAGTTCCCTTTCTCGTCGCCCGGCTTCTCCTGCTCCTTCTTGAGCTGCCCCTGGATCGCGTCGCCCTTGGCGTAGATCTTCGTGACGTTTCCGGAGTCGACCTGCTTGCTGAACTCCGTGTACGAGATCGTCGGCTCGTCGCCCTCGTTGAAGAAGGAGAGGACGAGGTTGGCGATGAGATAGACGATGAGCGCGGTGAGGATGAGCCCGCCCCATCCGCCCGGCATCTTCTTCTTCGGCGGTGGCGTGGGCGCGGGCGGGGGTGCGCCCTCGGAGCGCCATGGCTTGTCGGGCGCCCGGCGCGGCGGCACAGGGTTGCTCATATGCGGACGTTACGACACAAACAGGGGCGGGGCACCTGCTCGTATCCGCTACGAAAACGCCTGGGGCGCCCCTCTCCACAGAGGGGCGCCCCAGGCGGCGTACGCGATGTGAGGCGTCAGCCCATGAACTTCTTGAACTCGTCCGGCAGCTCGAAGTTCTGCCCCTGCTGCCCCGCGGGGAGGCCGAAGGCGCCGCCCTCCTGACCTGCCTGACCCGCCTGCTCACGGCGGGCGGCGGCCTCCTGCTCCTCCTGCTGGCGCTTCATCGGGTTGCCCGACTTCCGCTTGCCCTTGGCCTGCTTCTGCTTCTTCTTCTGCTTGCCGGGGCCGCCACCCATGCCGGGCATCCCGGGCATACCCGGCATTCCACCGCCCTGGGCCATCCGCGACATCATCTTGCGGGCCTCGAAGAAGCGCTCGACCAGGTTCTTGACGGCGCTGACCTCGACGCCGGAGCCCTTGGCGATACGGGCGCGGCGCGAGCCGTTGATGATCGCCGCGTCCGCCCGCTCGGCGGGCGTCATCGACTTGATGATGGCGGCGGTGCGGTCGACGTCCCGCTCGTCCAGGTTGTTGATCTGGTCCTTGATCTGCCCCATGCCGGGCATCATCCCGAGCAGCTTGCTGATGCTGCCCATCTTCCTGACCTGCTCCATCTGGGCCAGGAAGTCGTCCAGCGTGAAGTCCTTGCCGCCCTTGCTGCCCTGCAGCTTGGCGGCCATCTTCTCGGCCTCTTGCTGGGAGAAGGTCTGCTCGGCCTTCTCGATCAGCGTGAGCATGTCGCCCATGCCGAGGATGCGGGACGCCATGCGGTCCGGGTGGAACGCGTCGAAGTCGTCCAGCTTCTCGCCGTTCGAGGCGAACATGATCTGGCGCCCGGTGACCTGGGCGATCGACAGGGCGGCGCCACCGCGGGCGTCACCGTCGAGCTTCGACAGGACGACGCCGTCGAAACCGACGCCGTCGCGGAAGGACTCCGCCGTGTTGACGGCGTCCTGACCGATCATGGCGTCGACGACGAAGAGGACTTCGTCCGGGCTCACGGCGTCGCGGATGTCCGCGGCCTGCTGCATCAGCTCCTGGTCGATGCCCAGGCGCCCCGCGGTGTCGACGATGACGACGTCGTACTGCTTGGTCTTGGCGAACTCGATCGAGTCCTTGGCGACCTTGACCGGGTCACCGACGCCGTTGCCCGGCTCGGGGGCGTACACGCCGACGCCCGCACGCTCACCGACGACGGAGAGCTGGTTCACGGCGTTCGGCCGCTGCAGGTCGCACGCCACCAGGAGCGGCGAGTGGCCCTGCCCCTTCAGCCAGAGGCCGAGCTTTCCGGCGAGGGTGGTCTTACCCGCACCCTGGAGACCGGCGAGCATGATGACGGTCGGCGGGTTCTTGGCGAACCGCAGGCGCCGGGTCTCGCCGCCGAGGATGCCGATGAGCTCCTCGTTGACGATCTTGATGACCTGCTGGGCGGGGTTCAGGGCCTGGGAGACCTCGACCCCCGCGGCGCGCTCCTTGACCTGCTTGATGAAGGCCCGGACGACGGGAAGGGCGACGTCCGCCTCGAGCAGGGCGATGCGGATCTCGCGCGCGGTGGCGTCGATGTCCGCCTCGGACAGGCGGCCCTTGCCCCGGAGGTTCTTGAATGTCGCTGCGAGGCGGTCGGAGAGAGTGTCGAACACGGCGGTCGCGAATCCTCGGGTCGAAGGGGGCGCCCCCTGCTCGATCGAAGCCGAGAACTTGGGGGAGGGCGGATAGGTCGCCCTCCAGGGTATCTGGCCCACTGGGGCCGTGGGCCCGCAGTCCTCGCCCTGGTGTTCAGCGGCCGGGCCCGCGGTGGGGAGCGCCGCCTCTTCCGCCACTCCCCCGGCACGGGGTTCACCGAAATGCCTCGCGCATCCACCCGCCCGATTGCCCCCCCCACCCACCTCCGCCCGAACAAGCCTTTCTGTCCGAACAGGCCTTTCCGCCCACCCGCCCGACAGCCCCGCGTCGCCAGAAGGTGGGTGGCCATCCGCGTGATGGGCGGGTGGGAACTGCACGGCCCGGGGGGGGCGGGGCAACTACCCCCTCAGCGCCTCCTCCACAGCCCGAGCCACCCCCACAGCCCGCTCCCCCGACAGGGGCGACGGCGTAGGCGTCGACGCCTCCGGCTTCGGCTCCGTCACGTAGAACGCGTCCACCGCGTTCGCACCCAGCGTCGACACATGCGCACTGCGCACCAGCACCCCCGCCGACTCCAGCGCCCTGCCGATCCGGTGCAGCAGGCCCGGTGCGTCCTGGGCCCGCACCTCGATCACCGTCGCGAGGCGTGAGCCCGCCGACGCCACCGTCACGCGCGGCGGCGGCGCCACCGTTCCCCGGCGCCTCGGGTACGCCGCGTCCCGTTCCGCCAGCCTCGACGCGATGTCCAGTGAGCCGTCCAGCGCCCGCACCAGATCCGCCCGCAGCCGCGCGGCCTGCGGCAGCGAGCCGTACTCCGCAGCGACCCGCCAGTTCAGGAGCAGGACCGAGTCCTCAAGACCGGACGGCAACCCGACACCCCGGAGCTCAGCCGTCCGTACAGCGAGCCGGTGCATGGCGAGGACTCCCGCGACAGCGGACAGAACACCGGGCTGATCCGGCACCGCGATCACCAGCTCCACGCCCAGCGGCTCGGGATCCCCGGCCGCCTCCTGCCCCGAACCAGAACCAGAATCGGAATCGGAATCGGAGCCGGAACCAGAAGGAGAAGCACCGACCCCCTCCGTCTGCGCCCGCAGCGCGAGCACCGGCCCACCCGTACGGAACGCCTCCACGGCCAGCCGCTCCTGCTCGGCGGTGGGAGCGGCGTCCTCCCCTCCCTCCGGCTCGTCCCCGGCGAGGACAGCACCCACCCGCTTCACCAGGTCGGCCACGAGCGAACCCCGCCAGGCGGACCAGGCCGCGGGCCCGGTGGCGAGCGCGTCCGCCTCCGTCAGCGCGTGCAGCAGTTCCAGCGTCCCCGTCGACCCCACCGCGTCCGCGACGGACCGCACCGTGGCCGGGTCGTCGAGGTCGCGCCGCGTCGCCGTCTCGATCAGGAGCAAGTGATGGCGTACGAGAGTGGCCAGCACGGCGACGTCCGCCCGGTCGAAACCGATCCGCGCGGCGACGTCCCTGGCGATGATCTCCCCGGCCACGGAGTGATCCCCCGGCCAGCCCTTGCCGATGTCGTGCAGCAGTCCGGCCACCAGCAACAGGTCGGGCCGTCCCACACGCCGGGTCAGCTCGGAGGCCTGCACCGCCGTCTCCACCAGGTGCCGGTCGACCGTCCAGGTGTGCACGGCGTTGCGCTGCGGCCGGCACCGCACCCGCTCCCAGTCCGGCAGCAGCCGGGTGATCAGCCCCTCGGCCTCCAGCGCCTCCCACACCTCGACCGTCGGCCGCCCGGCCCCGAGGAGCGTCACCAACTGCTCCCGGGCCTCCGCGGGCCACGGCGTGGGCAGCGGACGTACCGCGGCGGCCATCCTGCGCACCGCGTGCAGCGAAAGCGGCAGCCCCGCCTGGGCCGCGGCAGCCGCGGCCCGCAGCGGCAGCACCGGGTCCCGCTCGGGGCGGGCCGCGCGGGCGAGGACGACCTCCCCGTCCTGCTCCACCACTCCCTCGGCCAGCGGCGACCGCTCGGCCGTCGCCCCCTTGCCGCCGCCCAGCATCGCCCGCAGCCGAGGCCGTACGGCCCGGGACCGCAGCACCCTGCCCACCTCGCGCCACGTCACGTCACTCGCGTACGAAACGGTGCGGGCGGCCTCGTACACCTGCCGCAGCAAGGTGTCCGCGTCGAGGAGCCCCAGCTCGGCGGCGACCTGGTCCTGCTCCTGGAGGGCGAGCCGGTCCGTGGCACGCCCCGTGGTCAGATGCAGCGCGTCCCGCACGTCGAGCAGCCGCCGCCGGGCGTCGGAAAGGCCCTCACGCGGCGCGTCCGCGAGCCACGAGGCGGCGACGGCCCGCAGCGCGGTCGCGTCCCTGAGCCCGCCCCTTGCCTCCTTCAGGTCCGGCTCAAGGAGATAGCTCAGCTCCCCCTGCCGCTCGGCCCGTTCCTCGCACAGCTCCCGCAGCTCGGGCAGCTTCTTCGGCGCGAGGTTGCGCCAGTCCGCGAGCACCGCGGTGCGCAGCCCGGCGGTGAGCCCGAGGTCACCCACCACGTGCCGCGCGTCGAGCAGCCCCAGCTGCACCTTGAGGTCATCGCCCGCCGTCTTGCGGGCCTCCGTCGGCGTCCGTACGGAGTGGTCGAGCGCGAGCCCGAGATCCCAGATGGGATACCAGACGCGGTCCGCGAGGGCCGCCACCTCCCCGGCGTCCGCGCTGCCGTCGTGCAGCAACAGCAGATCCAGGTCGCTGCGCGGCGAGAGCTCGCCCCTGCCGTAGCCGCCCACGGCGACGAGGGAGGTCCCGCGCGGCGCGCCCGCGGCCATGAAGAGTCCGGTCAGCCAGTCGTCCGTGAGGTCGGACAGGGCCGAACGGCGCGGCGGCCCGGACTGCGCCTCCCCTTGAAGGAGGCGCAGCCGGGCCGCCGCATAGCCGCTGGGTCCGGATTCTTCCGAGTCCGATTCAGTACGTTCGTCCATACTCGTCACCCAGCAGCTCCTGTCAGTCCCGCTCAGTCCCGCTCGTCCCGCTCAGTCCCGTTCAGCTCAGCTCGGCCGACCCCGCTCACAGCGCGTCGGGCCCGCGCTCGCCGGTCCGCACCCGCACCGCCGTCTCGACCGGGACGCTCCAGACCTTGCCGTCCCCGATCTTGCCGGTTCGGGCGGCCTTCACCACGACATCCACGAGTTGTTCGGCGTCGTCGTCCTCGACCAGGACCTCGATCCGGATCTTCGGTACGAGATCGACGGTGTACTCCGCGCCACGGTAGACCTCGGTGTGGCCGCGCTGCCTTCCGTAGCCGCTGGCCTCGGTGACGGTCAGGCCCTGGACGCCGAAGGCCTGGAGGGCTTCCTTGATCTCGTCGAGCCGGTGCGGCTTGACGACCGCGGTGATGAGCTTCATGCGTCCACCTTCTTGTTCTTACCGGCGTCCTGGACCGGCGGGCCCGGCGCGGCGGCGGTGCGGGGCGCCGTGCCACCGCCCGCTCCGCTGTAGTCGTACGCGGTCTCTGCGTGCTGCACCTGGTCGATGCCACCGACCTCCTCGTCCTCGCTGACCCGCATCCCGATGGTCTTGTCGACCAGGAAGGCGAGGATCGCGGAGGCGATGAGGGAGTACGCGAGGACCGCGCCGACACCGGCGGCCTGCTTGCCCAACTGGTCGAGGCCGCCGCCGTAGAAGAGGCCCTTGGCGTCGGACTGGACGCCGCCGGTGGCGAAGAAGCCGACGAGCAGCGAGCCGACGACACCGCCGACGAGGTGGACGCCGACGACGTCGAGGGAGTCGTCGTAGCCGAACTTGAACTTGAGGCCGACGGCCATGGCGCACAGCAGACCGGCGATGGCTCCGACGGCGATCGCGCCGAGCGGCGAGATGGAGCCACCGGACGGAGTGATCGCGACGAGCCCCGCCACGGCACCGGAAGCGGCGCCGAGCGTGGTGAACGCGCCGTGCCGGATCTTCTCGTAGGCGAGCCAGGCCAGCATGGCCGCGGCGGTGGCGACCTGCGTGTTCAGGAACATCATCGCGCCGACGCCGTCGTCGTTGCCCAGCCACGATCCGGCGTTGAAGCCGAACCAGCCGAACCAGAGCAGTGCGGCGCCGAGCATGACGAGCGGCAGGCTGTGCGGCCGCATCGGGTCCTTCTTGAAGCCGACGCGCTTGCCGATGACCAGGATCACGCCGAGTGCCGCGGCTCCGGCGTTGATGTGCACGGCCGTACCACCGGCGAAGTCGATGACGCCGAGCTCGAAGGCCCAGCCGCCCGTGCCCCACACCCAGTGCGCGACGGGGAAGTAGACGATCGTGGCCCAGAGCGTGACGAACAGCGCCCAGGCGGTGAACTTCACGCGGTCGGCGAGCGCACCGCTGATCAGCGCGGGCGTGATGATCGCGAACATCAGCTGGAAGACCGCGAAGACATAGACCGGGATGGTGTAGCCGTCCCAGAGCTCGGTCAGGCCTATGCCGCTCAGCCCGACGTAGTCGGACGACCAGCCGAAGAGGCTGCCGTGGTCGGTGCCGAACGCGATGGAGAAGCCGTACAGCACCCAGAGGATGGTGACGATCCCCAGACTGATGAAGCTCATCATCAGCATGTTCAGCGTGCTCTTGACGCGGACCATGCCTCCGTAGAAGAAGGCGAGTCCCGGCGTCATGAGCATCACCAGGGCGGAACAGATGAGCATGAACCCGGTGTTGGCGGCAGACAGCTGCGGGGCGTCTGCGGCGATCGTGATGCCTGGGGGCATCGGCGTCTCCTCGTCGTCGTATGCGGCCCGTGCGGGCGGGCAAGAGGCGGTGGGCCGTTATGCGCCACGAGATTGGCGCAGCGCCGTTTCCGGGGGTGCCCCTAGGTGTTTCGCCGCAGTGACGAAGAGGTCGTACGTGTTACGCGTCCATGAACTGCCGGGTCAGGCCGGGCGCGTTTTCATACCCTGCGCACAGCACGCGAACCGGCCGCGGCGGCCATCCGATGGGCCTGGCGCGGGGGAGCCGAGTCGGGCAGTTCGGGATGGGCCGGCCACGGCCGGAGTCTTGGTGGGGCGCTGTCGGACCGCCCGCGGATTTCGTCAGACCGCCTCCGCGGTTTCCGGCATGTCGACGGCGAGCTGGTCGGTGAGCTGCACGACCTCCGCGGTGTCGCCGAAGTCCCGCACGGCGGTGTCCACTGTCTTGCGCAGGCGCGTGTTGACCCGCTCGGAGCGGACCTTCTTGGCGATGGTGAGGGCCTGGCCCGCCAGGATCGTGCTCTGCTCGGGCTCGCGCTGGAGCAGATGGACGGTGGCCATGCCGATGAGGTTCAGTGCGTACGAACGCTGGTGCTCGGGGTCCTTGCCGAAGAGGTGGACCGCGCGCTCCATGACGGGCTCGGCGAGCGAGGCGTAGGTGGGGCTGCGGCCCGCCACATAGGCCAGGTCGCGGAACGAGTGGGCGTTCTCGCCGTTCAGCTCGGCCTCGGAGAAGAAGCGGATCCAGTCGGGCTCGGGCTCGTCGCAGTCGTCGGCGTCGGCGAAGGTGTCCTCGGCCATGCGCACGGCCCGTTTGCACTTGCCGGGCTGGCCCATGCTGGCGTAGGCGCGGGCCTCCATCGCATACAGCATGGCCTGGGTCCGCGGGCTGGCGCAGTCCCGACTGCCGTACTGCGCGAGGTGGATCAGTTCGAGCGCGTCGTCGGGCCGCCCGAGGTGGATCATCTGGCGGCTCATGCTGGAGAGGATGTACGAACCGAGCGGCTTCTCGCCCGCTTCCTTCGCCGCGTGCAGGGCGAGCACGAAGTACTTCTGGGCGGTGGGCTGGAGTCCGACGTCGTAGCTCATCCAGCCCGCCAGCTCGGCCAGTTCGCCCGCGACCTTGAAGAGCCGCTTGGACGTGGCCTCGGGCTGGGGCTCCTGCAGCAGGTCCGTCACCTCGTGAAGTTGGCCGACGACCGCCTTGCGCCGCAGGCCTCCGCCGCACTGCGCGTCCCACTGCCGGAACATCACGGTCGTGGACTCCAGGAGGTCCAGCTCCGGTTTGGAGAGCCGTCCCGGCCTGCGGGACGGCGTGGCGGGCTCGGGGTCGCCGACCGGGGTCGTCGGTCCCGGGACCAGCCAGCGCTGCATCGGTTCGATGAGGGCGGTGCCCGCGGAGAGCGCGAGCGAGGTGCCGAGGAAGCCGCGCCGGGCCAGCATCAGGTCGCTGCGCGAGAACTCACTGATGAGCGCGACGGTCTGGGGTCCTGTCCAGGGCAGGTCGACACCCGAGACGGACGGCGCCTGGTGCGCGGCGCGCAGCCCGAGGTCCTCGACCGCGACGACACAGCCGAACCGCTCGGAGAACAGCTCGGAGAGGATGCGCGGGATGGGCTCGCGGGGGTTCTCGCCGTCCAGCCACCGCCGCACCCGCGAGGTGTCCGTGGAGATGTGGTGCGCACCCAACTGCCGCGCCCTGCGGTTCACTTGGCGCGCCAGCTCGCCCTTCGACCAGCCGCTTCGCACGAACCAGGAGTTGAGCAGTTCGTTGGGGCGCTTCTCAGCGTTCGCACCACTTTCGCCGTTGCCGCCCACTAGAACGCCCCCATCCCTCAAGACACTTACGCGCGGTCTCACGCCAAGCCTTACCAGAATGCCGCGCGTTGCGGCTCTCCGCCCGGAGAACGTCACCCATCGAACAGGGGACCTACGTTGCCTCCGGCATACCCACGATTGCACAACACTTAGGGTCCGTGCACTGAAAGTAATCCTACGATCACCCCTCCGGCGAGGGCGATCGCGTAAACGCCACCATTCGCCACCCCTTCGAATGAACTCCCGCCCGGCCACAAGCGATTGACTTGACAGTGGACGTCCGAAGGTGGGCGGAAGGGAGCACTTCGGGGGCGCGCATGGCCGCGCACACCCCCCTCGCACCCCCGGACGCCCGCACAAAAGCACAGGGTCACGATCCGATTCCCTCACGTAACCACACCGCGCTCGACCCGTTGGAGGGGGCATGGGCTTCACGATCGGCGGCATCCGGGGAACTAGAGAGCTCCGCACCGGTTCACGTCGGCGCGGCCGCACCTCGGAGTGCACGGCGGTGGCCGAGTACACCGGACTGTGGGGATGGGCGGCGGTCCCCGGCGCGCGCGCCCTGGACGGCCGCTGCTCCTGCGGCGCGAACGACTGCGCGGCCCCCGGCGCCCACCCCCTGGAGTTCGCTCCCGAGGTCCCCGCCGGGGCGACGCTCGACGAAGTGACCGAGGCCTGGTCGCAGTTCCCCGGCGCCGCCGTGCTGCTGCCCGTGGGGCGCGCCTTCGACGTGATCGAGGTGGCCGAGACCGCGGGACGCAGGGCGCTGGTCCGCCTGGAGCGCATGGGCCTGCCGCTCGGCCCCGTGGCGGTCACCCCGGACGGCCGCGCGCACTTCTTCGTGGCCCCCGGCGCCGCCGCCGAACTCCCCCAGCTGCTCTACCGCATGGGTTGGGACGACACCGACATCGACCTGCACGGCCTGGGCGCCGGCACCCACATCACGGCCCCGCCGTCCGACCGCGGGGGCCTGGGCCCGGTCCGCTGGCTCCGCGCGCCGGACCTGGACTCGGCGACGCATCCGCCGCAGGCGCGGCTGATTCTGGGGACCTTGGCGTACGTGGCACACCGCTCCCCGGCGTAACGCCCGCACAGCGAAATGCCCGTCCCGGCTGCACCCCGGGACGGGCATTTCTTTCGTACGCGGCACACGAAGCACTGCGCGGTGAAGCGGTGCGCACCCGCAGGTGCGCCGTGGCTGGTCGCGCAGTTCCCCGCGCCCCTTAGGGGCGCTACTCGACGCCGATGAGCGCGTCCACGAACGCCTCCGGCTCGAACGGCGCAAGGTCGTCCGCGCCCTCGCCGAGCCCGATCAGCTTCACCGGCACGCCCAGCTCGCGCTGGACCGCCACGACGATGCCGCCCTTGGCCGTGCCGTCCAGCTTCGTCAGGACGATGCCGGTGATGTCGACGACCTCGGCGAAGACCCGCGCCTGCACCAGGCCGTTCTGCCCGGTCGTCGCGTCCAGGACGAGCAGCACCTCGTCGAGCGGGGCGTGCTTCTCGACGACGCGCTTGACCTTGCCGAGCTCGTCCATGAGGCCGGTCTTGGTGTGCAGTCGGCCCGCGGTGTCGATGAGGACGACGTCGGCGCCCTCCGCGATGCCTTCCTTGACCGCGTCGAAGGCGATCGACGCGGGGTCGCCGCCCTCGGGGCCGCGGACCGTGCGCGCGCCGACGCGCTCGCCCCAGGTCTGGAGCTGGTCGGCAGCGGCGGCTCGGAAGGTGTCCGCGGCACCGAGGACGACCGAGCGGCCGTCGGCGACGAGGACGCGCGCGAGCTTTCCGGTGGTGGTGGTCTTGCCGGTGCCGTTCACGCCGACGACCATCACGATGCCGGGCGTCTCAAGGCCCGACTCGGTCTTCACGACGCGGTCCAGGTCGGGGCCGAGGAGCGTGAGGAGTTCCTCGCGCAGCAGGGTGCGCAGATCGTCCGGGGTGCGGGTGCCGAGTACGCGGACGCGCTCGCGAAGGCGCTCGACCAGTTCCTGGGTGGGGGCCACGCCGACGTCGGCGGTGAGGAGCGTGTCCTCGATCTCCTCCCATGTGTCCTCGTCCAGGTGCTCGCGGGAGAGGAGCGTGAGCAGCCCCTTGCCGAGTGCGTTCTGCGAGCGCGAGAGCCGCGTGCGCAGACGGACCAGGCGACCTGCCGTGGGCTCCGGGGTCTCGATCTCCGGTGCGGCCGGTTCTTCGACGACCACGGGGGCCGACGCCGACGGCTCGGCGAGCGGGAGTTCCACCTCCTCGATCGTGCGGCGCGGTTCGTCGCGCGGCGTCTCGGCCTCGTCGCCGACATGCGGCTCGGCCGGAGGAGCGGTGATGGTGGGCGTGGACGACGGGGCCTGCGGCGGCAGCTGCTTCTTCTTGCGGCTGCCGATCACGAGCCCGCCGAGCGCGCCGATCACGACCACGGCGATGACTACAGCAAGGATGACGATTTCCATAACTCACCCAGTATCAGCCATGGGGGCAACACGGGCCCAAGCTGTAGCTTCCTCCAAAGAACATAAGGCAATAGAGGGCACTACTCGGACTAAAGTACGATGGAGCTCTCCGCATCAACGCGCGTAGAGTCCAACCCGATCACCCCCACACGGACGGATCACGGACGGATCGCGGCGTTGCGATCCGAGCGAGAGGCACGGACCCCACCCCATGAGCACCACCGCCACCGCCGAAACCGAAGGCGCCCTGGAGACACGCGGCCTCGAGCCCGTCCCCGACTCCGAGCGCACGGGCCGGACCCGCGAGCTGTTCCCCACCTGGGTGGCGGCCAACATCAGCGTCCTGCTGCTCACCATGGGCGCGGGCCTCATCGTGACCAACGGCCTCAACTTCTGGCAGGCCCTGGTCGTCGCCCTCGTCTCGCCCCTCCTCAGCTACGGCCTGGTCGGTCTGATCTCGATCGCGGGCAAGCGCGGCGGCTCCCCCGGCATGACGCTCTCGCGCGCCGTCTTCGGCCAGCGCGGCAACCTCTTCCCGGGCGCGCTGATCTGGGTCGCACGCTGGGGCTGGGAGACGATCAACGCGGTGACGGGCGCCTACGCGATCATCACCGTCCTTGACATCTGCTTCGGCGTGAAGTCCAGCACGTGGCTGACGGTCGTGACGCTGGTCGCCTTCGTCTCCTGCACGTTCCTGATCAGCGGCCTGGGCCGCAAGGTGCTGCACATCTGCAACACCTGGGCGACGTACCTCTTCGGCGCGTTCAGCGTCCTCGTCCTGGTCTACCTGGTGGCCAACACCCCCTGGTCGGACGTCTTCTCGCGGTCCGCGGGCTCCACCGCCGCGATGATCGCGGGCATCGGCACGATCGCCGCGGGCGGCATCAGCTGGGTCCCCACGGGCCCGGACTTCACGCGCTACCTCCCTCGCAGGGCCTCCGGCAAGGCCCTGGTGGGCAACGCGATCGGCGGCGCCGGCATCGTGGTCGTACCGATGGTCCTGATGGGCGCGGTCATGGCGGTCAGCGTGCCGAGCCTGTCGAAGGCCTCGGACCCGGTCTCCTTCGTCGGCCAGCTGCTTCCGACGTGGATCGCGGTGCCGTACCTCCTGATGGCACTGATCGGCATGCTCCTGATCAACTCGATGTCGATGTACTCCGCGGGCTTCACCGCGATGACGCTCGGCATCAAGGTCCCGCGCGCCTGGGCCGTGAGCATCAACGCCGTCATCAGCCTGATCTTCGGCTACCTCCTGATGAACGTGGCCACCAGCTTCATCAGCTCGTTCGTCTCCTTCCTGACCCTGCTCGCCGTCGCGTTCTCCGCCTGGATCGGCGTCTTCGGCATCGACATGCTGAGCAGGAAGACGTACGACGCCGAGGCGCTGATGGACACCAAGCGCACCAGCGCCTACTGGTACCGGGCGGGCTTCGCCTGGCAGGCCATGACCGCGTGGGCGATCGCCCTGGTGGTGGGGCTGCTCTTCACGAAGGTCGACTGGTTCAGCGGCCCGCTCGCCACGTCCTGGATCGGCCGCAACGGCCTGGGCTGGCTGGCCACGATCGTCATCGCGGCGGCGCTGTACGCGGTACTGCCGAGGAACCCCGCCGTCGAGACCCCCGAGGACAAGGGCGAGACCGAGCTGGTCTCGGCCTGATCCGGTCCCGGCCCGCTTCCGGACCGGCTCGATCCGGAACAACTACCCCCGGACACTGTTCATCTGACAGCGCGTCATCTAACGTCCCTCTTCGCCCGCCCATGGTGAAGGGGGACGTTTTCCATGCCCGTGACAGTCGTACGATTCAACCTCGTCGAACCGGATGCCACGCCCACCTCGCTGAGCGATCGCTACAAGGCCGCCCTGGAGATGGCCTCGTACGCGGACGACCGGGGCATCTCCACCGTGCAGACCGAGGAGCACCACGGCGTCGACAACAACTGGTTGCCTTCGCCCTTCACTTTCGCGGGCGCGGTGTTCGGCGCGACCCGGCGCATCGCGGTCACGGTCTCCGCGATCATCGGCCCGCTGCACGATCCGCTCCGGCTCGCCGAGGACATCGCCGTACTCGATCTGCTCAGCGGCGGCCGTCTGGTGACGGTGGCGGGGATCGGCTACCGGCCTGCCGAGTACGAGGCGTTCGACGTCGAGTGGAAGCGGCGCGGCAAGCTCCAGGACGAGCTGCTCGAAACGCTCCTGAAGGCGTGGACGGGTGAGCCTTTCGAGTTCCGCGGCCGCACCGTGCGCGTCACCCCGCGCCCGTTCACCCGGCCCCACCCGCTGCTCCTGGTCGGCGGTTCGTCCGAGGCTGCGGCCCGCCGCGCGGCCCGGCTCGGCCTGCCGTTCTTCCCCAGCGCCCATCTGCCGGACCTCGAGGCGTACTACAACGAGCGCCTCACCGAGTACGGCACCGAGGGCTGGACCATGATGCCCGCCGCCGAGACCCCGCTCCTGCACATCGCCGACGACCCCGACCGCACCTGGGCCGAGCACGGCGAGCACTTCCTGCACGAGGCCCGCACCTACGCCTCCTGGCAGTCCAAGGACATCCGCTCGGCGGTGAAGTCCGGCGCCACGACGGTCGATGAGCTGCGCGCCGAGGGCGTCTACCGCGTCCTCACGCCCGACGAGTGCGTGGCGTACGTGCAGGGCGGCGCCGCCAATCTCGTACTGCACCCGCTGGCGGGCGGGATGCCGGTCGACGAGGGATGGCGCAGCCTGCACCACTTCTGCGAAAACGTACTGCCCCGGCTCAAGGAATAGGTCCTTGAACCGGGGCAGCTTCCTCAGAGGAGGGGCAGCGGGGACTAGCCCATCTCCTCCAGGGTCTTGCCCTTCGTCTCCTTGACGAACTTCATGACGAAGGGGATCGAGAGCACGGCGAAGGCGCCGTAGATGATGTACGAGCCGGTCAGGCTCCACTCGGACATGCTCGGGAAGGTCTTGGTGATCGCGAAGTTGGCGAGCCACTGGGCCGACGCGGCGACACCGAGGGCCGCCGCACGCAGCCGGTTCGGGAAGATCTCGCCGAGCAGGACCCAGACCACCACGCCCCAGGAGAGGGCGAAGAAGAGCACGAAGGCGTTGGCGGCGATGATCGCGGTCAGGCCCTGCGCGTTCGGCAGCGAGACGTTGTCGCCGGATCCTGTGCGGTACGAGAACGCCCAGGCGCAGGTGAAGAGCGCGAGCGCCATACCCGCGGAGCCGATGATGGCCAGCGGCTTGCGGCCGATGCGGTCGACGAAGATCATCGCGATGACCGTGCCGATGATGTTCACGATCGACGTCTCGAACGAGTACAGGAACGAGCTGCTCGGGTCCTTGCCGATCGACTGCCACAGCTGGTTCGAGTAGTAGAAGATCACGTTGATGCCGACGAGCTGCTGGAACACCGAGAGTCCGATGCCGATCCAGACGATCGGCAGGAAGCCGGCCTTGCCGAGCAGGTCCTTGAACGAGGACTTGTGCTCGCTGCGCATGCCGTGCTCGATCTCGGCGACGCGAGCGTCCAGGTCGATTGCGGTGCCCTCGACCTCGCCGAGCACCTTCTTCGCCTCGGTGTTGCGGCCGACCGAGATCAAAAAGCGCGGCGACTCGGGGATGGCGAAGGAGAGCAGGCCGTAGATGACGGCCGGAATGACCATGACGCCGAGCATCAGCTGCCAGGCCTCCAGGCCGAGGAGCTTGCCGCGCTGGTCGCCGTCGGCCATGTTCAGGATGCCCCAGTTGACCAGCTGGGAGACGGCGATGCCGGTGACGATCGCGGCCTGCTGGAACGAGGCGAGGCGGCCTCGGTACGCGGGCGGCGCCACCTCGGCGATGTAGGCCGGGCCGATGACGGAGGCCATGCCGATGCCGATGCCGCCGATGAGGCGCCACATCGTCAGATCCCAGGCGGCGAACGGCAGGGCTGAGCCCACGGCGCTCGCGGCGAAGAGGACGGCGGCGATCTGCATGCAGCGGATGCGGCCGATGCGGTCGGCGATGCGCCCGGCGATCGCGGCACCGACGGCACAGCCGAGCAGTGCGGTGGCGATGATCCAGCCGAGCATGTTCGCGTCTACGTCGAAGCGGTGCTGGATGGCGACGGTGGCGCCATTGATCACCGAACTGTCGTAGCCGAAGAGGAAGCCACCCATCGCGGCGGCGGCCGTAATGAAGATGACATGGCCGAGATGGTCCGGGTGGGCCTCTCTGCCTCCGGGCTGCGGCGCCTTCGTTGTGCTGGTCACATGGACTCCTCGGGCCACCGGCAACATCGCCGGGGGTGGGGGTGAGCACTTCAAGTGGCGCACAACTTCGTGCCGCCCACCACCTGAAGGTAAAAGCAACGTTGCAGAGACTATGCCTTCAAGTTTCGAAGTCAATACCTGGGTTCTTGTGAACTTGAGGCACGTGTGGGGCTCGCTTCGTTCAAGACTTGAAGTTAATGAGGTGAGCCGGTGAAGGTCACCGCCGGAGAGCCGCGGCGAGCCGCAGAGAGCCGCCGAAAGCCGCCGAAAGCTATCGAAGCCGCTGGCTGATCACCTTGGAGACGCCGTCACCCTGCATGGACACGCCGTACAGCGCGTCCGCGACCTCCATCGTCCGCTTCTGGTGCGTGATCACGATGAGCTGCGACGCCTCCTGCAACTCCTCCATGATGCGGATGAGCCGCTGCAGGTTGGTGTCGTCGAGCGCGGCCTCGACCTCGTCCATCACGTAGAAGGGACTGGGCCGCGCCTTGAAGATCGAAACGAGCAGCGCCACGGCCGTGAGGGACCGCTCACCGCCGGAGAGCAGCGAGAGCCGCTTGACCTTCTTGCCCGGCGGGCGCGCCTCGACGTCGACGCCCGTGGTGAGCATGTTGTCGGGGTCGGTCAGGATGAGCCGCCCCTCGCCGCCCGGGAAGAGCCGCGAGAAGACGCCCTCGAACTCACGGGCCGTGTCCCGGTAGGCCTCGGTGAAGACCTGCTCGACGCGCTCGTCGACCTCCTTCACGACTTGCAGGAGATCGGTCCGCGTCTTCTTCAGGTCCTCGAGCTGCTCGCTCAAGAACTTATGGCGCTCCTCCAACGCGGCGAACTCCTCAAGAGCCAGCGGGTTCACCTTCCCGAGCTGCTGATACGCCCGTTCGGCTGACCTCAGCCGCTTCTCCTGCTCACCGCGTACGTACGGCACCGGCCTGTTGCGCGGGTGCTCCGGGTCTTCGGGGAGCTCCTCGCCCTCGGCGGCGGGCGAGGGCGGCACGAGCTGGTCGGGGCCGTAGTCGGAGACGAGCCCTGCCGGTTCCACACCGAGTTCCTCCAGTGCCTTGGACTCCAGCTGCTCGATCCGCAGCCGCTTCTCGGCACCGAGTACCTCGCCGCGGTGAACTGAATCCGTCAATGTGTCGAGTTCGGCCTTGAGGTCACGCCCCTGGCCCCGCTCGGCGGCGAGATCCCGCTCCCGCGCCTCCTTGGCGCGCTCGGCGGCGGCACGTTCCTCCTGGGCCCGTACGAGGGAGACCTCGACGTGCGCGAGCAGCTGCCGCGCACCACGGGCGACGGCCTCGGCGACCGCCGCCTCGTGCCGCATCCGGGCCTTGCGCTGCTCGGCACGCGCGCGTGCCTCGCGTTCGGCGCGTGCGCCCCGGTCGAGCGAGTCGGCACGTCCCGCGAGACCCTTGACCCGCTCCTCGTGCGTACGCACCTGGAGCCTGGCCTCCATCTCGGTCTGCCGGGCGTTGGCGCCGTCGGCGGCGAGCCTGTCCCGCACGGAGGCGTCGGGCTCCTCGTCGACCGGAGCCTCCTGCGCCACGGCGAGGCGCTCGGCCAGCTCTTCGGCGTCCTCGACCGCCTTGTCGAGCGCCTCCTGCGCCTTGGCCGCGGCGGCCGCACTGCGCTCGGCCTCGCCCACGGCACCGCGCGCCTGCCCGGCGAGCGCACCGAGCTGCTGAGCCACGGACGACTTCTCCCGGTCGGCGGCGCGCCTGCGCTCGCCCAGCTCCTCGACGAGCGCGGCCGTCTCCTTGCGCCGCTCGCCCGCCTCCTGTTGCGCCTGCGCCAACTCATCGCACTGTCCGGCGAGTTGCTCCAGCTCGGCAGCCGCCTCGTCGACGGATGCCTGCACTTCCAGAAGGCTCGGCGCCCCGGCGGACCCACCCTGTGCGAAGTGCGCCCCGAGCAGGTCGCCTTCGGCGGTGACGGCGGTGAGCTCCGGGTGGGAATAGACGAAGTCCTCGGCGTCCTCCAGCGTGCCGACGGCGACCATCCCCCGCAGCAGCCTTCGCACCGCGGGCATCAACTCCTCGGGCCCGCGCACCAGTTCGGCCACAAGAGGCGGCCCTTCAGCACCTTGGGAGCCCTGAGATCCCTGAGAGCTCTGAGAGTCCTGAGAGTCCTGAGGCCGTACGTCACCGGGGGCATCGCCCGTTCTCTCCGGCGCCCCCGCGAGCAGCAGCGCGGCCCGGCCCGCGTCCTGCTTGCGCAGCAGCCGGATGGCCTGTGCCGCCGACGCCGGTGTGGTCATCGCGATCGCGTCCGCCGCCGCGCCGAACGCCGCCGAGATCGCCACCTCGTGCCCCGGAGCGATCGAGAGCAGCTCGGCCGCGGGACCGAGCAGCCCCGTGAGGCGGTCCTTGGCGGCGAGCAGCGCGCCCGTTCCGTCCTTGCGCCGCAGGCCGAGCGCGAGCGCCTCGTGCCGGGCGGCGACCGCGGCCCGCTTGCGCTCGGCGGCGGTGGCCGCCTCGCGGGCCGCGGTCAGCGCGGCCTCGGCCTCCGCGAGGAAACGCTTCGCCTCGTCGTGCCGCTCGCCGAGCTCCGCGTCACCGGCGTCGAGGCCGTCGACCTCCGCCTTCAGCTGCTCGTACTCCTCCTGGGCGGCGACCGCCCGCTCCCCCGCCTCGTCGCGCGCGACGGAGAGCCGGTCGATCTCGGCCTGTGCGGAGCCCGCCCGCGAACGTGCCGCGTTGACCTGGCCGTTCAGCCGCGCGAGCCCCTCACGCCGATCGGCGATGGCCCGCGCCATGTCCTTGAGGCGGCGCTCCTCGACCGCCAACTCCCGCTCCAGTTCGGCGCGGTGGCCCACCGTGTCCTCAAGCGCGTGCTCCGCCGCTTCCAGAGCGGCTTCCAGCTCCGCCTCCTGCTCGCGGATCCGGGCGGCCTCGCGCTCCATGTCCTCGGGGTCACGGCCGCGCCGCTCCTCGGGGGGCGCGGCGGTCGCGCTCCTGACCCGGGCGTCGGCGAGCGACACCGTGCCGCGCACCCGCTCGGCAAGCTGCGAGAGCTCGTACCACGTCTGCTGCGCCCGCTGGAGCCGTGGCGTGAGGCGCCGCACCTCGTCCTCGAGCTCCGCCTCGCGGTGCAGCGCCTTCTTCAGCTCGGCCTCGGCGCTGTCCTTGCGCTGCTTGAGCGCGGCTTCGTCGGCGACCTCGGTCTGCAGCGCGCCCCGCAGGCGTACGAGATCGTCGGCGAGCAGCCGCAGGCGGGTGTCGCGCAGGTCGGCCTGGATCACGGCGGCCCGGCGCGCGACGGCGGCCTGCCGGCCGAGCGGCTTGAGCTGGCGCCGCAGCTCGTCGGTCAGGTCCTGTACGCGCGCGAGGTTGGCCTGCATCGCGTCGAGCTTGCGCAGCGCCTTCTCTTTGCGCTTGCGGTGCTTGAGGACGCCCGCGGCCTCCTCGATGAAGGCACGGCGTCCCATGGGGTCGGCGTGCAGTACGCCGTCGAGCTGCCCCTGCCCGACGATGACGTGCATCTCGCGCCCGATGCCGGAGTCGGAGAGCAGTTCCTGGATGTCGAGCAGGCGGCAGGTCTCGCCGTTGATCTGGTACTCGCTGCCGCCGTTGCGGAACATGATCCGCGTGATGGTGACCTCGGCGTACTCGATGGGGAGGGCCCCGTCGGAGTTGTCGATGGTGAGGGAGACCTCGGCGCGGCCGAGCGGCGGGCGTCCGGTGGTGCCGGCGAAGATGACGTCTTCCATCTTGCCGCCGCGCAGCGACTTGGCGCCTTGCTCGCCCATGACCCAGGACAGCGCGTCCACGACATTGGACTTGCCGGAGCCGTTCGGTCCGACGACGCAGGTGATGCCCGGTTCGAACTTCAGCGTCGTGGCAGACGCGAAGGATTTGAAACCGCGCAGTGTCATGGCCTTGAGGTGCACGCGGACCGACTTTACCTGCCACCCGTCGCACACCAGCGCCCTTCCAACGGGGCGCTGCGCGCCGCACCTCTTCCTTCTCCGTTTCGCCCATGAAGATGCAGGGCACATCAGACGGTGAAGGAAGCGGCGCACGCGGCGACAAGAGAGAAGGGACGCCGAAGCGTCCCTTGCAGTTATGGACAAGCGGCTGACTTGGTCAGCCCGACCACGTGCGTGAAAAGGCTGCTCACACGAGGGGCAGAGCGCGACGAGGAATGATCGCTACGCAGAACCCTGCGGGTGAGGTGAGCCCGTTACTCGGTGATGGCAGTGGTCAGGTGAGCGCAGGCTCCGCCTGGGGTACGTCGATGCCCTCGAGGAGCGATTCGTGAGAAGCGGCGACCGCAAGCGCGTCGTTCTCGGCCTGGATCTTTACGAGCTCAGATTCCAGGTCCTGGACACGCTGCTGGAGCCGTCGCATCTCGGCGAGAAGTCGCGGGTCAGAGCCGCCGACGTAACCGAGAAGCGCCTTTGCCATGATGGATGGTCCTCCACAATGAGTGACCGACCGAAGCGGTGTGGGTCGTGAGGGATTCGCACCCGCGGTGCTTGGCACTCGTTGTTCTTGCTAGGTCTTGCTGGCCGTTCTCACATGCCAAACAGCTAAGGTGCGCGGGGCTTTCAGAGTCTCACCAAAAAGTTTGACGGTCAACACGATCACGCCCCGTATTGGCGGGCAACCCGGGGGCCTGCGGCCGTACGAACGGCGGCGCTGCCTCTGCTGCGGGGCCCTGGGGGCGTGTCGATCATCCTTCACCCGGGAGCCTGCCACGACGTACCCTTCTTGGCAACCACCAGGGCTTTCCTGCCCCGGGCAGTTGCCACAGCCGCACCCGCACCCGCCCGTCGGGCAGCTCTTCGTCAGCGAATCGCGAACGTGTCGTAGATGCCGCGCGGAGTGTCCCAGATCTCAGTGACGCCATCGACGCGGCCGGGTGTGTCGCCCTCCCGCAGCCAGTCGAGCAGTCCCTGGGCGCCCGCTCGGGCACCTTCGGCGACGACTTGCACGCGGCCGTCGTCCAGATTGAGAGCAAAACCACTCAGGCCCCCGATCTCCAGAGCCTTGGCCCGCGTGAACCAGCGGAAACCCACGCCTTGCACCTGGCCACGCACCCAGGCCGTGACTCTGACTTCTTCGTTCATGGGTGCACGCTAACCGGCCAATTGCTCTCGGAGCACTTCGTCCCCATGCGCCATCGCGTACAGTCCCGACTCGATGAGCCTCACCCGTACGGGTGCGCCACTTTGACCGCCAGGACGAGGAAGGCCAGGAGATGGGACGCCACCGACGCTCCGGCGCAGGGGCAGCCGCCACCGGCCGCGCCACCGGGGTCTCCGACAGATACGCGGGCGAGCACGCCGGCGTCCCGGAGTCCCGCCCCGCCACCGTGTCACACCGCCGCAGGGGCCGCGCCACACCGGTGCGCACCGGCCTGCTCGGCGTGTCGGCAGCCGTCGCGATGGGCGCCGTGGCGGTCGCCTCCGGCCTCGTCCCCGGCGCCGACACCTTCTCCCTGGGCGGTGGCGGCGACTCGAACAAGGTCCGCTCCGCGGGATCCCCCACCGAGGTGGCTCCCCAGGGCGGCGAGAACGGCACCGCCGACCGCGAGTCGGCCCCGCCGAGCCGTGGCTCCGAGCGCGCCGAAGCCCCGGACCCCTCGCCCTCGCAGTCCACCCCCGCCGAGAAGCCCTCGGCCGAGCCGTCGAAGAAGCCGTCGCCCAAGGCGCCCGCGCCCGAGACCGGCGAGAAGAAGAAGAAGACGGCGACGCCCCCGAGCCCCTCGCGCACCCCCTCCGAGAAGCCCAAGGCTCCGCCGGCCGGCTCGCAGTCACCGTCCGCCGAGAGCGCCGCCGAGGCCGCGGTGCTCACGCTGGTCAACGAAGAGCGGGCCAAGGTGGGCTGCTCCCCCGTGCGCGCGGACGCCTCCCTGGCCTCGCTCGCCGGAGCGTTCAGCGAGGACATGGCCGAGCGGGACTTCTTCGACCACACCGACCCGGACGGCGCGACCCCGTGGGACCGCGCCGAGAAGGCCGGGATATCGGACCTCGGCGGCGAGAACATCGCCCGCGGCCAGGCCAACGCCCAGTCCGTGATGGACGCCTGGATGAACAGCGCGGGACACCGGGCCAACATCCTCAACTGCGACTACAAGACCCTGGGCGTCGGTGCGCACTTCGCGCCGGGCGGCCCCTGGTGGACGCAGGACTTCGGCTTCTAGGAAGCCCGCGGGGGCTGTGTGACCCGGCAGCCCAGGTGCTCGGCCGTGGCGATGTCCCCGGATCCGCGGCGGCCGAAGGAAAGCGCTAACCCTCAGTTAGCGCAACCCGTCGGCTAGCGCTGTGCAGGAGTATGCTACGTGCATGGATTCGTGTACCGCAGGCGCCCAGGACATGGCTGACACGGCCGCGCAGGACTTGGCGTACGACGTGTTCTCCAAGCAGTGCCCCTCGCGCGGCACCCTGGAGCACGTCACCGGACGCTGGGGCGCGCTCACCCTGGGCGCGCTGCACGACGGCACGTTCCGGTTCAACGAACTGCGCCGCCGGGTCGACGGCGTGAGCGAGAAGATGCTGTCCCAGACCCTGCACGCCCTTGAGCGCGACGGCCTGGTGCACCGCGAGGCGCAGCCCACCAATCCGCCGCGCGTGGAGTACCGACTGACCCCGCTGGGACGGGAGATCGCCGACCGCCTGATGAACCTCGTCCACTTCGTGGAGGGCAGGATGGACGGCGTGCTCGAAGCGCGCGAGCGCTACGACAGCGTGGCGACCGGCGGCCGCTGACAGCGCGGGCAGAAGTAGCTGGAGCGGTTCATCCAGGGGCGTCGACGCATCGCCGTACCGCAGCGGCGGCACGGCTCGTCCTCACGTCCATAGGCGTCGAGCGAGCGCTCGAAGTATCCGGACTCGCCGTTCACGTTCACGTACAGGCTGTCGAAGCTCGTGCCGCCGACGGCGAGGGCCGCGTTCATCACATCCCGTACGTGGCCCAGGAGTTCGGCCGTGCGCGGGCGCGTGAACGTGGCGGTGGGCCGCTCGTAGTGCAGCTTCGACCGCCAAAGAGCCTCGTCCGCGTAGATGTTGCCGACCCCGCTGATCAACGACTGGTCGAGCAGCGCGCGTTTGATCGTCGTACGACGGCGGCGCAGCGCGGCGTGGAAGGCCGCGTCGTCGAACTCGTCGTCGAGCGGGTCGCGCGCGATGTGCGCGATGACGTCCGGCAGCCCGTCCGCAGTGTTCGCGTGCAGCGAGAGCCCGCCGAAGGTGCGCTGGTCGACGAAGCGCAGCTCGGTGCCGAGCTCGTCGGCGAACCGGACCCGGATCCGCAAGTGCTTCTCGTCGGGGGCCTCTTGGGGCTGCACGAGCAGCTGCCCGCTCATGCCGAGATGGGCGAGGATCGAGGTGCCGCCGTCCTCGACGGGCAGCCACAGATACTTCCCGCGCCGCATCGCCGTACCGACCCGGTGCCCCTTGAGGCGGTGCCCGAAGTCCTCACCGCCCGCGATGTGCCGCCGCACGGAGCGCGGATGCAGGACCTCGACATCGGCGACGGTGCGATGAGCCACCCACCGCTCCAGGCCACGCCGGACGACTTCGACCTCGGGCAGCTCGGGCATTGACTACTCCGGGTGATCACATGGGTGAGTGCGGCGAAAAAGGCTGGTGCCGGCCACCCGAAGGGCGACCGGCACCAGCCGGTGAATCAACTGTCAGGCGGACGGGGCGTCGGCGCCCCCGTCATCCTCCACAGCGGTGGTAGCGACAGCAGCAGCACCCGCGGCGGCTTCCGCCGCCGCGATCCGCTCATCCGCGGCAGCGCGAATCTCGCGCCATGCGGACTCCGCGGCCTGCTGCTCCGCTTCCTTCTTGCTGCGGCCGGTGCCGGTGCCGTACGAGACGCCTCCGACGCGGGCGGCAGCAGTAAAGGTCTTCTCGTGGTCCGGGCCGCTCTCCGTCACGAGGTACTCGGGAACGCCGAGGCTCTCGGTCGCGGTGAGCTCCTGGAGGCTGGTTTTCCAGTCCAGGCCCGCGCCCAGGTTCGAAGACTTCTCGATCAGCGGGTCGAAGAGCCGGTGTACCAGCTCGCCCGCCGCGTCCAGACCCTGGTCCAGATAGACCGCGCCGATCACCGCTTCAAGGGTGTCGGCGAGGATGGATGCCTTGTCCCGGCCACCCGTACCCTCTTCGCCCCGGCCGAGCCGGATGAAGAGGCCGAGTTCGAGGCCACGACTGACCTCCGCCAGCGCACGCGAATTGACCACCGCGGCCCGCAACTTGGCCAGCTGGCCTTCGGGCAGGTCGGGGTGGGTGCGATAGAGCGTGTCCGTGACGACGAGTCCGAGCACCGAGTCCCCGAGGAACTCGAGCCGTTCATTCGTCGGCAGACCGCCGTTCTCGTACGCGTACGAACGGTGGGTCAGTGCACGCACCAGAAGGGCGGACTCGAGTTTGTACCCGAGCCGCCCTTCCAAAAGCGTGTGGGACGAGGCCGTGTTTTCCGCCTGCTTCTTGGCGTCATCCGCCGTTTTGTGGCTAGACACGGTGCCTCTCACCAGCCGCTCAGACCTCGAGGACCTGGCGCTTGTTGTACGTGCCGCAGCTCGGGCACGCGATGTGCTGCAGCTTCGGCTCCTGGCAACGCTCACACGAAACCAGAGTGGGGACCGCAGCCTTCCACTGCGACCGGCGGTGGCGCGTGTTGCTGCGCGACATCTTCCGCTTCGGAACAGCCACGGCTACTTCTCCTGCTTCTCGTCGACGCCGGCTTCGGCGCCGCTCACGTCGTCCTTCTCGCCGTCCTGGATGGTCCCGGCGAGTCCCTGCAGTGCCGCCCAACGAATGTCGGCGACGTCGTGATGATGCTCCGGGTCGTCCGCGAGCCGTGCTCCGCACTGGGAACACAGGCCCGGACAGTCGTCCCGGCACACCGGCTGCATCGGCAGTGCGAGCACTACCGCGTCACGCAGCACAGGCTCGAGGTCGAACAAGCCGTCCTCGAGATAGAGCCTGTCCTCGTCTTCCTCGGCGTCGTCGGCCGGTTCCGCGGTGCGGCTCCGGTCGTCGGCGTCAGGGTACGAGAACATCTCCTGGAAATCCGCGTCCACATCAAGCTTCAGCGGCTCCAGACACCTTACGCACTCCCCCTCGGCCGTCGCACGGGCGGTGCCTGTGACAAGCACCCCTTCCATGACCGACTCGAGGCGGATCTCCAGCTCGACCGGAGCGCCGACCGGCACTCCGATGACCCCGTCGATGCCGAAGGCACCCGGAGAACCGGGGGCCTCGACGGAACGGGTCAGCCGCTGCAGCGCACCAGGACGCCGACCCAGCTCGTGTGTGTCGAACACGAGTGGGTTTCGGTGGTCAAGGTGAGTGCTCAGGGCTGGTCCTGCTTTCGAATCCTGGAAGTTCAAGGAGGGCCGCCCCCTTCGTGAGCTTCGCTCACTAGCCGGGCAGCCTGGATCGCGGACGTACGCGCGACCGAACAGCCAGGATACTGGACCATTCGCTCTCGGCCCAATCCGGTCCCGGGCCGCCCCCCGAGCAGGCTCTAGCGGCCCTGTTCGTACTGGCGCAGCTGCTCCGCCGTGATCATGCCGGTGTCGAAGAGACTGGTCTCGTCGAGCACACCGGGGGCCTGCTGCTGCTGTTGTTGGTGCTGGTGCTGCTGGTTCTGCTGCTGCTGCTGCTGCGGATCCCCGTACCCCTGCTGTTGCATCTGGTCGTACCCCTGCTGCGGGTAGCCGTACGGATCCTGCTGCTGATAGCCGTACGGGTCCTGCTGGGCGTACTGCTGCTGGTAGCCGTACTGGTCCTGCTGCTGGTACGCGTACGGGTCGGGCTCCTGCTGGGGCGGGGCGTACGGCTGCTGTGCGGGGATCTGGGGGGCCGCCTGGGGCGGCTGCGGGGCGGCGGGCGCGGGGGCCATCGGCGCCGCGGGGGCTGCCGCCGGGTCGGTGAGGCCCGCGAGGTACTCGGCGTCCGTGGTGTGTCCCTGGGGGCCGAGGCCCTCGGCGAGGCCCGCGAGGTCGTCCGCGGGCGCACGGCCGTGCAGGGTCTGACGGCCGCGGCCGACCGCTTCCAGGGTCTTGGCGAGGACGGCCTCGAAGGCGCCGAGCTTGGCGTCGACGTACGCGTCCGCGTCCCGGCGCAGGGTCTCGGGATCCTGGCTGCGCTGCGGGGCGTCCTCGTCCTCGTAACCCTGCTCGTCCAGGCCGGGACCGGTGCCCAGGAGCTTCTCGCGGCCGCGGCCGACCGAGCCGAGGGTCTTGGTGAGGACGACCTCGAAGTTCGCGAGCTTGCTGTCCACGTAGTCGTCGGCCTCGACGCGGACCTCGTCGGCGGCCTGCCGGGCCTCCGCGAGGATGCGCTCGGCCTCGCCCTGGGAGTTGCGAGCGACCTCCGTGTCGGAGATCAGCGAACCGCGCTCGGCGTGCGCCGTCTCGATGATCCGGTCCGCCTCCTGGCGGGCCTGCTCGACCAGCTGCTCCCGGCCGCCGATGAGCTCCTGGGCCTGGGCGAGGGAGCCGGGCAGCGCCTCACGCACCTCTTCGAGCATCGACAGGAGATCGGCGCGGTTGACCACGCACGAGGCCGACATGGGCATCGACCGGGCGCTGCCGACCGCCTCGACGATCTCGTCGATCTTCTTCTGTACGTCCACCGTGCGCTCGCCACTCTCTACAGCTGATTGGAGACGGACGGCACGACTGTAAGGCCAGTCGGCTGCCGCACGACACCGGATGACGGGCCATCAGGCCGAGCGACGATCCGACAGCGACCCGTCCGGGACGTCACTTCTTGCCGATGCGCTCCGTCAGCGCCTCGTGGACCACCGGCGGCAGCAGGTGGGCGACGTCGCCGCCCCAGGCTGCGACCTCCTTGACCAGCGAGGAGGAGAGGAAGCTGTAGGTGGGGTTGGTCGGCACGAAGAGGGTCTCGACGCCCGAGAGGCCGTTGTTCATCTGGGCCATCTGCAGCTCGTAGTCGAAATCGCTGACCGCGCGCAGGCCCTTCACGATGGCCGGAATGTCGCGCTGCTTGCAGAAGTCGACGAGGAGGCCGTGGAAGGACTCGACCTCGACGTTCCCGAAGTCCGCGGTGACCTCGCGGATCAGCTCTATCCGCTCGTCGACGGTGAACAGGCCCTTCTTCGACTGGTTGATCATCACCGCGACGTGCACCACGTCGTACAGCCTGGAGGCGCGGGCGATGATGTCGAGGTGTCCATTGGTGATGGGGTCGAATGACCCCGGACAGACGGCGCGGCGCAACTGAAGTCCCTCGCTCTCCGGTCCGGTCATGGCGCGATCACTGAGTCGTCGCACGTAGAGGCGGCGCGACCGTACCAAAACGTGGCTTCGCCGTACCGACGGGACCTCAGTGCGTCGAAGCCGTCGGGCCAACCGAATTCTCCGCCCCTGGTACTGCGCTCAACGGTGACGAGCGCATCGCCGGTGAGCCAGCCCTCCGCACGGAGTGTGAGCAGGATCTCGCGAAGATCGTCATCGGTGACGGCGTACGGAGGGTCGAGGAAGACCAGGTCGTACGGGGTCGTGGGGGCGCCGCCCTGGATGATCTGGGTGGCTTTGCCCGCCCTGACCTCGGCGCCGGGCAGGCCGATGGCCTTCACGTTCTCCCTGATCGTGCGCACCGCGCGGGCGTCGGTCTCGACGAGCAGGGCGTGGCTCGCGCCGCGCGAGAGCGCTTCGAGGCCGATGGCTCCGGACCCGGCGTACAGGTCGAGGACGCGTGCCTCGTCCAGCGTGCCCTGCAGGGCCTGCCAGGTGGAGAACAGGCCCTCGCGCGCCCGGTCGGACGTGGGCCGTGTGCCGGTTCCCGGCGGGACGGCGAGGAGACGTCCGCCGGCCACACCGGCGATCACGCGGGTCATCTGAGTCCTTGTCGGTGTACGTACGGGAAGATCCGGCCTCAGTCTCTCAGCCCTTGTCGAGGTACTGCTCGCGCTCGTCGTCCAGGAGGGCGTCGAGGGCCGTGCGCAGCTCGGGCAGGTGCTCCAGGTCAGGGTCGCGGGACACGACCGCGACGGCCTCCTCGCGGGCCTCGGCGATGATCTCCTCGTCCTCGATGACCGCGAGCATGCGCAGGCTGGAGCGGACACCGGACTGCGCCTGGCCCAGTACGTCGCCCTCGCGGCGCTGCTCCAGGTCGATCCGGGAGAGCTCGAAGCCGTCGAGCGTCGCGGCCACGGCTCCGAGGCGGGCGCGGGCGGGGCTCGCCTCGGGCATGTCGGTGACCAGGAGGCAGAGGCCGGGGGCCGAGCCACGGCCGACGCGGCCGCGCAGCTGGTGCAGCTGCGATACGCCGAAGCGGTCCGCGTCCATGATCACCATGGCGGTGGCGTTCGGGACGTTCACGCCGACCTCGATGACCGTCGTCGCGACCAGGACCTGGGTCTCGCCCGCGGCGAAGCGGCGCATCACCGCGTCCTTGTCGTCGGGCTGCATGCGGCCGTGCAGGATCTCCACCTTGAGGCCGCTCAGCGGGCCGCGGGAGAGCTGTTCGGCGACCTCGATGACGGCGAGCGGTGGCCTCTTCTCGGCGGTGGCCTCTTCTTCGGCCTTCTTCTTGGCCTTCTTCGGGTCGTCGTCCTCGTCGCCGATCCGGGGGCACACCACGTACGCCTGATGGCCGTTCTCGACCTCCTCGCGCACGCGCTCCCACGCGCGCGCCAGGAAGTGGGGCTTGTCCTCGGCCGGTACGACATGGGTGGCGATCGGCGAACGGCCCGCGGGGAGCTGGTCGAGGACCGAGGTCTCCAGGTCGCCGAAGACCGTCATCGCGACCGTGCGCGGAATGGGTGTGGCCGTCATGACGAGGAGGTGCGGGGGCTGCTTGCCCTTGCCGCGCAGGGCGTCGCGCTGCTCGACCCCGAAGCGGTGCTGTTCGTCGACGACGACGAGGCCCAGGTCGTGGAACTGGACCTTGTCCTCGATCAGCGCGTGCGTGCCGATGACGACCCCGGCCTCGCCGGTGACCAGGTCGAGCAGGGCCTGACGGCGGCCCGCCATGCCCATCGAGCCGGTGAGCAGCGTGACCTTCGTGCCCTGGTCCGAGCCGCCGAGCATGCCACCCTCGGCGAGCTCGCCCATCATCTCGGTGATCGAGCGGTGATGCTGCTGGGCGAGGACTTCGGTGGGCGCGAGCATCGCGGCCTGCCCACCCGCGTCGACGACGGCGAGCATGGCGCGCAGGGCGACCATCGTCTTACCGGAACCCACCTCTCCCTGGAGGAGGCGGTGCATCGGGTGCTCGGTGGCGAGGTCGTCGAAGATCTCCTTGGAGACCTTCTCCTGGCCCTCGGTGAGGGTGAAGGGCAGCTTGGCGTCGAACGCGTCGAGCAGGCCTCCCTCGCGGGGGCGGCGGGCGATCGCGGGGAGTTGCGCGTCCGCGTAACGGCGCCTGGCCAGGGCCACTTGAAGGACGAAGGCCTCGTCCCACTTCAGGCGGTCGCGGGCGGATTCGACGTCCGCCTTCGTCTGCGGCCGGTGGATCTTCAGGAGCGCTTCGGGGAGCGGGATCAGGTCCCGGCCGTCGCGCAGGCTCGGCGGCAGCGGGTCGACGGCCTCCTGGGCGCTGGGCAGGACCGCGTCGACGGACTTGGCGATCTTCCAGGACTCCAGCTTGGCGGTCGCCGGGTAGATCGGGATGAGGGCGCCCGCCCAGGAGCCGACCGCCTCGTCCGCGTCGGCCGGGTTGTCGGGGTCGCCCTTCAGGAGTTCGTACGCGGGGTGCGCGAGCTGCATCTTGCGGTTGAAGACGGACGCCTTGCCCGCGAACATCGCGCGTGTGCCGGGCAGCAGGTCCTTGTGCGGCTTGTGGATGCCGCGGCCGAAGAAGACGAGCTGGAGCTGGCCGCTGCCGTCGGTGATCGTCACTTCGAGGCGCTGGCCCCTGCCGCCGTTGAACGTCAGGATGCGCGCCGTCGCGACCTGGGCGACCACGGTGACGTGCTCGTCGAGGGGCAGGTCGGCGAGTCGGGTCAGCTCACCCCGCTCCGCGTACTTCCGCGGGTAGTGGTGCAGCAGGTCGCCGACCGTGTGCAGGTCGAGGTGCTCGGCCATCACCTTCGCGGTGGCGGGACCGACCACTTTCTTCAGGGGTTCTTCGAGCGCGGGCACGAGATCCATTGCACACCACCGCACTGACAATTCGGCGCACGTCTGTGAAATCCGCTGGTCAGGGCTGCTTTCTGCTATTCCACGCCGATCAGCAGCAGGGCTGACTGCCCGCCACCCCGATAGACCACCGTGTCGACCGCCATATGCACCTCGCGCACATGCTTCTCCAGCTCGTCACCGAGGCTGTCCGGCACGGTCTCGCCGAGCACCAGCGTGACCATCTCGCCGCCCGCGGCCAGCATCCGGTCCAGGACGGAGCGCGCGGTGCGTGAGGTGTCGTCGCCGATCACCGCGACGTCACCGTCGATCAGACCGAGGACGTCACCGGCCTGGCAGATGCCCGCCATGGTCCACGACTGCCGCTCGGCGACGGTCAGTTCGGCGTACCGGGCCGCCCCGGCCGCCGAGGTCATCGCGACGACGTCCTCGTCGAAACGGCGGTCCGGCTCGTGCACGGCGAGCGCCGCGATGCCCTGGACCGCGGACCGGGTGGGGATCAGCGCGACGCGCACCCCTTCGGTGCGGGCCTGCTCAGCGGCGGCGGCAGCGGTGTGGCGCAGTTCGGCGTCGTTCGGCAGGAGCACCACCTCGCGCGCGTGGGCGCGCCGGATGGCGTCGACGAGCTCTCCGCTGGCGGGCGGCTCCCCGGGGCGCGTGGGCACCGTGGTCGCCCCCGCGTCGGCGTAGAGACCGGCGAGCCCCTCCCCCGGTACGACGGCGAC
Organism: Streptomyces sp. NPDC031274; assembly: GCF_055570235.1. Lineage (NCBI taxonomy): Bacteria > Bacillati > Actinomycetota > Actinomycetes > Kitasatosporales > Streptomycetaceae > Streptomyces > Streptomyces sp. NPDC031274. The sequence continues at coordinate 193,378 of NZ_JBVIHP010000005.1, forward strand.
GATCCCGCGCTGCGTCCGTTCCCGGGGCGGCTGCGCGACGCCCGCGGTATGCGCGTCGCCCACTCCGAAGTGGGTGATGCGGATGCGGTGGGGCCGCCCCGCCTCGACGCCCGCCTCGACGGCGGCCCCGGCGTCGTCGACATGGACGTGGACGTTCCACAGTCCGTCACCGCCGACGACGACGAGCGAGTCACCGAGCCCGTCGAGCCGCGTCCGCAGCCGCGCCACGGCCTTGTCGTCGGCCTCGAGGAGGTAGATCACCTCGAAGGCGGGGGCCGTCGCGTCGGGTGATGTGTCCTGGCACTCGATGGGCTCCACGCGCGCGTGGCCGCCCGGAGCCGTCGTCTTCAGGCGCACCGTCTCCCCCGACAGGGCCCCCACCAGCGCCCCGAGCACCGCCACGAGCCCGCGCCCCCCGGCGTCCACCACTCCCGCACGGCCGAGCACCGCGAGCTGCTCCGGCGTCGCGTCGAGGGCCCGGCACGCGCTGTCGTAGGCGGCCCGTGCCACCACCCCGCAGTCGCCGTCGCCCTCGGCACCGCAGGCAGTGTCGGCGGCGGCGGCTGCGGCGGCGGCCACCGTGAGGACCGTGCCCTCGACGGGGTGCGCGACCGCTTGGTAGGCCGACTCGGCGGCCCTGCGCAGCGCGAGCGCGAGGGCACGGCCGTCGGCGTGATCAGTGTCACGGTCGGCGCCGAGCACCTGCGCCATCCCGCGCAGCAGCTGCGACAGGATCGTGCCCGAGTTCCCGCGGGCCCCGATCAGGGCGCCGTGCGCCATCGCCCGCACGGCCTCGGCCAGCGAGGGGCGGGACGGCTCCAGGCCCGTGAAGACGGCGTCGACGGCCTGGGACGCCGATTCCACGGTCAGATAGAGGTTGGTTCCGGTGTCTCCGTCCGCGACCGGGTAGACGTTGATCGCGTCGATCTCCTCGCGGGCCCCTCCCAGGGCGTCCAGAGCGAGGCCGCACCAGGCGCGCACCGCGACGGCGTCGAGGTTCTGCGGCACCTGCTCGCCTCCTAAGGGCATCCGGAATGGACGCAGCGTAGACCGGGAAGGGCGAAAGGCCCGGGGCGGGGCCGGGGCGAGACATGGTAGTTTCGTTCTATCGAAGCAGTCGTTGTATGCTGCTCCGGTTGCCCGATACCCATCGGGACATTCCTCCTGGCAACGCCACCCACGATCATTGCACTGATCCCGGCATGCCGGGATTACCCGTAAGTGCATCTGAAGTCTTGGAGTGACCCGTGGCTGCCAACTGCGACGTCTGCGGCAAGGGGCCGAGCTTCGGCAACAACATCTCGCACTCTCACCGCCGTACGTCCCGTCGCTGGAACCCGAACATCCAGCGCGTTCGTGCCGTGGTCAGCGGGACGCCGAAGCGGCTCAACGCCTGCACCTCGTGCATCAAGGCCGGCAAGGTCTCGCGCTGACGCATGTAAGCGCGGCCACCTAGCTGGTTGCTGAAAGAGCCGGTCCCCTTCGGGGGGCCGGCTCTTTCGTGCGCCCATAAATACCCGCCAGTACTTACTGCTCCCTGATTCCTGCTTCCTGATTCCTGCTCCCTACTTCCTGAACCGCCACCCGTGATCCACGGGCCCGATCCCGCCGCCGAGCGCGAACCCGGCCTCGATCGCCCCGGTCACGTACTCCTTCGCCGCCGCGACGGCCTCCGGCACCGGCAGGCCCTTGGCCAGGTGCGAGGCGATGGCGCTTGCGAGGGTGCAGCCCGTGCCGTGTGTGTGGCGGTTGTCGTGCCGTGGCGCTCGCAGCCAGTGCTCGTCGGAGCCGTCGGTGAGCAGGTCCACCGCGTCACCCCGCAGGTGGCCGCCCTTGATGAGCGCCCACCGCGGCCCGTACGCCAGGAGGGCCGCAGCCGCTCGCCGCATCCCGTCCTCGGACTCGACCCGGACGCCCGTGAGCTGTGCGACCTCGTCGAGGTTCGGGGTCGCGACCGTGGCGACGGGGAGCAGCTTCGTGCGGACGGAGTCGAGCGCGGAGGCGGCAAGGAGTGAGTCGCCGTGCTTGGAGACGCCCACCGGGTCGACGACGGAGGGGGCGTCCGTGTCCGCGATCAACTCGGCGACGGTCTCGACCAGTTCGGCCGATGCCAGCATGCCGGTCTTGACGGCCTGGACGCCGATGTCGTCGACGACGCTGCGGTACTGCGCGCGCACCGCCTCCACCGGCAGCTCCCAAAAGCCCTGTACGCCAAGGGAGTTCTGCGCCGTGACGGCCGTGACGACGCTCATGCCGTGCGTGCCGAGCGCCAGCATCGTCTTCAGGTCGGCCTGGATGCCCGCGCCGCCGCCGGAGTCGGATCCGGCGACGGTCAGGATGCGGGGCGGGGCCTGGGCCGCGCCGAGGGCCGGGCTCACTCCATGTCCCCGTTGTCGCCGAAGTGGTCCCAGCCCTTGCTGGTCCAGGGCGCTCCGTCCACCGTCACCTGCGGCAGGGCCGAGGGGTTGAGGACCTCGCCGATGACCTTCCAGCGGGCGGGCAGCTTCACGTCGGGCGGGAACGTCGCCACTATGGCGTGGTCCTCTCCGCCGTTGAGCACCCATTGCAGCGGGTCGACGCCGACGGCCTGGCCGATGTCGTTCATCTGGGTGGGCACGTCGACGTCTCCGGAGCGGATGTCGATGCGCACCTTGCTCGACTCGGCGATGTGGCCGAGGTCGGCGATGAGGCCGTCGCTCACGTCCGTCATCGAGGTCGCGCCGAGGCCGGCGGCCGCGGGGCCCGCGTGGTACGGCGGTTCAGGCCTGCGGTGGGCCTCGACGAAGGCACGGGGCGAGCGGAAGCCGCGTGAGAGGACCGCGTGCCCGGCGGCGGACCAGCCCAACCAGCCGGTGACGGCGACGACATCGCCCGGCTGGGCGCCCGCGCGGGTGACCGGCTCGTGGTTGCGCAGATCGCCGAGCGCGGTGATCGCGACGGTGATCGTGTCACCGCGTACGACGTCGCCGCCCACGACCGCCGCTCCCGCGACCTGGCATTCGTCCCGCAGGCCGTCCATGAGTTCGGTGGGCCAGCTCGCGGGGAGTTCGGCGGGCACGACAAGGCCGAGGAGGAGCGCGGTCGGCACGGCGCCCATGGCGGCGATGTCGGCGAGGTTCTGTGCGGCGGCCTTGCGGCCCACGTCGTACGCGGTGGACCAGTCGCGGCGGAAGTGGCGCCCTTCGAGGAGGATGTCGGTGCTCGCCACGACCCTGCGGTCGGGAGCCGACACGACGGCGGCGTCATCGCCCGGGCCGAGCCGGACGGCCGGCGTGGAGGTGAGCCGAGAGGTGAGTTCCCTGATGAGTCCGAACTCCCCCAACTCGCCGACGGTTCCCTTCACCGGGACTCACCATGCCCTTTCACGCTGCTCGGCTTGCGGTCGCGAGCCGTCACTGTCATAGGTACGGTCGAGACGACCGTCAACTTCTGTTGTCCGTCCACCGCGAAGTGCGCGCCACAGCTGCCTCGGGTCTCCCCGCGGGAAGCGGCGACGCGGTACCGTGGCGTCCCTTCTCCCCACATGATCCTCGTGGCCGCCCTGGAGGTTCCGTGGTACAGGCGTACATCCTGATCCAAACAGAGGTCGGCAAAGCGTCGACCGTCGCCGAGCTGATCGGCAAGATCCCAGGAGTGATCCAGGCCGAGGACGTGACCGGACCCTACGATGTCATCGTGCGCGCCCAGGCGGACACGGTGGACGAACTCGGCCGCATGGTGGTCGCCAGAGTCCAGCAAGTGGACGGCATCACGCGGACCCTGACCTGCCCCGTCGTGCACTTGTAGCCCCCGTCTACCCTTGGCCGGTGAAGATTTCCCCTCGCCGGCGTCGCTGCCTGGTATCAGCCCCCGCTCTCGCACTGCTGATCGCTTCAGCGGGCTGCTCCTCAGCAGACGAAGGGGTTGACGCTGCGGTTCCCACCCCGGACAGCAAGGTCACCGAACTGTGCCGGAACCTGGACAAGCAGCTGCCGAAGAAGGTGGACGGTCTTGAGCGGGTTGATCCCGAGCCGAAGTCGGAGCTGACCGCCGGGTGGGGAGACCCGGCGATCATACTGCGCTGCGGTGTCGCCAAACCGCCCAAGATGAAGGACCCGGAAGCGGACGGTGTGACGGCGGACGGCGTCAACTGGCTGCTCGAGGAGCAGGACGACGGCTCGTTCCGCTTCACCTCCACGCTGCGCAAGGCGTACGTGGAGGTGACCCTGCCCAAGGAGCGCGCGGGAAACGGCGTGAGCCCGCTCACGGACCTCGCCGCCCCCATGAAGAAGGCGATCCCCGAGGGGATCGCCTCCTAGCTCCGCAGAGCCTTCGCGGGAGGCGCTAGCGCAGCCCCGTCGACCGGTTGAGGGCCGCCTGGACGAGGCGGTCGACCAGTTCCGGATAGCTGACGCCGCTCGCCTCCCACATCTGCGGGTACATCGAGATGGGCGTGAAGCCCGGCATCGTGTTGATCTCGTTGATCACGAACCCGTCCTCGGTGAGGAAGAAGTCCGCGCGCACCAGGCCCTCGCAGGACGTGGCCTCGAAGGCGTCGACCGCGAGCCGCTGGATCTCGGCGGTCTGCTCGGGGGTCAGCGGGGCGGGCACGATCCCGGGTGTCGAGTCGATGTACTTCGCCTCGAAGTCGTAGTAGTCGTGCGACTGCACCGGCGGGATCTCGGCGGGCAGGCTGGCGCGCGGCCCGTCCTCGAACTCCAGGACCCCGCACTCGATCTCTCGGCCGCGCAGGAGCGACTCGACAATGATCTTGGGGTCGTGGCGGCGCGCCTCCTCGATGGCCTCGTCGAGGCCTTCGAAGGAGTCGACCTTCGTGATGCCCATCGAAGAGCCCCCGCGCGCGGGCTTGATGAACAGCGGCCAGCCGTGGTCACCGGCGAACTCCGCGATCTTCTTGCGGGCGCCCTCCTGGTCGCGGTCCCACTCGCGCGGGCGGATCACCAGGTACGGGCCGACGGGAAGACCGAAGGAGGTGAAGACCCGCTTCATGTACTCCTTGTCCTGGCCGACGGCCGACGCGAGCACTCCGGCGCCCACGTAGGGCACTCCGGAGAGCTCCAGAAGTCCCTGGAGGGTGCCGTCCTCGCCGTAAGGGCCGTGCAGCATCGGGAAGACGACGTCGACCTCACCGAGCGCCTTGGGCACGGAGCCGGGCTCGCTGTAGACGACCTCGCGGTTGCCCGGGTCCAGGGGCATCACCACGCCCCCTTCGGCCGACTCGGCAAGCGCGTCGACGTTGGGCACCTGACGGTCGGTGATCGCCATGCGCTCGGGATCGTCGGCGGTCAGCGCCCATCGGCCGTCCGTCGTGATGCCGATGGGCAGGACGTCGTACTTGGTGCGGTCGATGGCACGTAGTACGGCGCCCGCCGTGACGACCGAGATGCCGTGCTCCGAGCTGCGGCCGCCGAACACGACGGCCACACGCGGTTTGCGGAGCGGCAGCTCAGAGCTCTGCTCGGGGCGCGGCTCGGGGCTCTGGGGGAGGTTCTCGCTGCTCATATCGGGTTGAGGGTACCCGCTGGTCCTCGGAGAGTCAGCGTCGCTCGGGCTTGGCGCTGCGCGACATCAGCTCCTTGAGGGCGACCACCGGCGGCGTGCCCTCGTGCACGATGCCCACGACCGTCTCGGTGATGGGCATGTCGACGCCGTGCCTGCGGCCCAGTTCGAGGACGGACTCGCAGGACTTGACGCCCTCGGCGGTCTGCTTGGTGACCGCGATGGTCTCCTCAAGGGTCATGCCCTTGCCGAGGTTCGTGCCGAAGGTGTGGTTGCGCGAAAGCGGCGATGAGCAGGTGGCCACCAGGTCCCCGAGGCCCGCGAGTCCGGAGAACGTCAGCGGGTCCGCGCCCATCGCCAGGCCCAGACGGGTGGTCTCGGCGAGGCCGCGGGTGATGAGCGAGCCCTTGGTGTTGTCGCCGAGGCCCATGCCGTCCGCGATGCCGACGGCGAGGCCGATGACGTTCTTGACGGCACCGCCGAGTTCGCAGCCGACGACGTCCGTGTTCGTGTACGGGCGGAAGTACGGCGTGTGGCAGGCGGTCTGCAGGCGTTGCGCGATCGATTCGTCGCGGCAGGCGACCACGGCGGCGGCGGGCTGCCTCGCGGCGATCTCGCGGGCGAGGTTGGGCCCTGTGACGACGGCGACGCGGTCGGCGGCGACCTTCGTGACGTCCTCGATGACCTCGCTCATCCGCATCGCGGAGCCCAGTTCGACGCCCTTCATGAGGGAGACGAGCACGGTGTCGGGGGCGAGCAGCGGCGCCCACTCGGCGAGGTTGGCGCGCAGCGTCTGCGAGGGCACGGCGAGCACGGTGAAATCGGCGCCGGCCGCGGCCTCCCCCGGGTCGGTGGTCGCCCTGAGGTTCGCCGGGAGTTCGACGTCGGGGAGGTAGTCGGGGTTCCTGCGCGAGGAGTTGACGGCGTCCGCGAGTTCGGCGCGGCGGCCCCACAGGGTGACGTCGCACCCCGCGTCGGCGAGCACCATGCCGAAGGCAGTACCCCAAGAGCCCGTTCCGAAGACGGCGGCCTTCACCGGGTTCGTCACTTGCTGTCCTCCGTGGTGTTCTCAGGGGTGTTCTCGGCAACGCCGGAACCGATGCGTTCCGCTGCCTTGCGTCGTTGTGCGAGCCGCGCCTTGCGCGGGTCGTACGGGGTCTCGGGGGCCTTCTCCTCCCGGATCTCCTCCAGGAGTTCGGTGACCGCGCCCATGATGGTCTCGGTCACCTCCCGCAGGATCTCGGGGGTGGGCTCCTTGTCGTAGAAGCGCGAGAGGTCGACCGGGCTGCCCGCGAGGACCTGGAGCTTCTTGCGCGGGAAGAGGCTGAGCTTCTTGCTGTACGGGGGAAGCGCGAGGTTGGCGCCCCATTGCGCCACGGGGATGACGGGGCACTTGGTCCGCAGGGCGACCCGCGCGGCACCGGACTTGCCGGTCATCGGCCACACTTCGGGGTCCCTGGTGAGGGTGCCCTCGGGGTAGAACGCCACGCACTCGCCGCGCTCGATCGCGTCGACCGCGGCACGGAAGGCGTCGAGCGCGTTCGTGGTCTCGCGGTAGACCGGGATCTGGCCCGTGCCCTTCATGACCTTGCCGACGAACCCGTCCTTGAAAAGGCCGTCCTTAGCCAGAAAACGAGGGACTCGTCCGCTGTTGTACTGAAAATGGGCGTACGAGAGGGGGTCGATATATGAGTTGTGATTCACCGCGGTGATGAATCCACCGTGGGCCGGAATGTGTTCCATTCCTCGCCAGTCCCGCTTGAACAGAACCACCAGCGGCGGTTTAGCGATGACCGCCGCCAGGCGGTACCAGAAGCCGATTCTGCGGCGGGACACTCGGACACCTTCCTCCATGAACCTGGACGGCCGCTCAAGTGTCGCCCCGGGCTGCCTGTCTGTCGAGAACACCGTACGCCCGCCCTCGCGGCCTGGAACTCCCAGCAGGCCACAATGGGCGCTGACGCGAAGGACGGAGCCGCCCCCGTGCAGTGGACCCTGGTAATACCCCTGAAACCGCTGGAGCGCGCCAAGAGCAGGCTCACCGCCAGCACCGGCGACACCTTGCGCCCGGGCCTCGCTCTCGCCTTCGCACAGGACACCGTGGCCGCCGCGGTGGCCTGCGCGGCGGTAAAGGGTGTGGTGGTCGTCACGGACGACGTCCTGGCCGGTCGCGAGCTGACGTCCCTCGGGGCCCGGATCGTGCGGGACGAGCCCGCGGGGGGCCTCAACGCCGCGCTGCGGCACGGAACGGCGGCCGTGCGCGCCGGGCGGCCCCAAACGGCTGTCGCGGCGCTGAATGCCGATCTCCCCGCGCTGCGTCCCCTGGAATTGGCACGGGTACTCGACAGCGCCGCACATTTTCCCCGTTCTTTCCTCGCGGATGCCGCCGGAATCGGCACGACTCTGCTCTCCGCCACTCCCGGCATGGAATTGCTTCCCGCTTTCGGCGCGGCGTCCCGTTCCCGGCACTCGGCATCGGGCGCGATGGAACTTCCGCTCGCCGACGTCGATTCCGTACGCCAGGACGTGGACACCGGCGAGGATCTGCGGACCGCTCTCGCGCTGGGCGTCGGACCGCGCACCGCGGCGGCTGCCGCGCGGCTCCTGATCGCCGACTGAGTAGGCTTCCCCCATGCAGGCGACCGCGTACACGTACGACTCCGAGACCCGCAGCGGCAGCGTGCTGCTCGACGACGGCACTCCGGTGCCCTTCGATCCCCCGGCGTTCGACGCGGGCGGCCTGCGGTTGCTCAGGCCGGGCCAGCGGGTGCGGATCGAGGTCGAGGGAGAGGGCGAGCAGCGCCGCGTCACCCTGGTGACGCTGCAGACGTTCTGAGCCACCCCTCCTCGGGGCCAGATCCTCCACGGGGCTCCACCCTCCGCAGGGCCCCGCACACGCCGCGGGGGGGGGGGGCCGGGGGGGGGGGGGGGAGGGGGGGGGGGGGGGTTGGTGTTCTCTTTCTTTTTGTGGGGGGGAT
>NZ_JBVIHP010000005.1:201864-293676 GCF_055570235.1 Streptomyces sp. NPDC031274
GGGGGGGCTGAAAAGGTTTTGAACCCACCCTTATGGGGGCCAAGACCCCCAATGGGCCCCCCCCCTCCGAAGGCCACAACAAACCCAGTGACCGGGCCCCCGGGGGGGGACCCCGCCCCGGCGCGTGAGTGCCCTCGTGCCCTTACTTCTTGCGGGCGGTCGCCTTCTTGGCGGTGGTCTTGCGCGCCGTCGACTTCTTGGCGGGCGCGGTCTTCTTGGCGGTGGCCTTCTTGGTGGCCGGCGCGGTCTTCTTGGCGGTGGCCTTCTTGGCGGGAGCGGCCTTCTTGGCCGTCGCCTTCTTGGCCGTGGCCGCCTTCTTCGCCGTCGCCGTCGCCTTCTTGGCCGTCGCCTTCTTGGCCGTGGCCGCCTTCTTCGCCGTCGCCGTCGTCTTCTTGGCGGTGGCCTTCTTGGCGGGAGTGGCCTTCTTCGCCGCCGCCTTCTTGGCCGTGGCCTTCTTGGCCGCCGCCTTCTTGACGGTCGCCGAAGCGCTGCCGCCCGAAAGGCTGCCCTTGGGCGCCTTCTTGACCGCGACGTCGTTCTTCGGGAGCTTCTTCGAGCCGCTCACCAGGTCCTTGAAGCCCTGTCCTGCGCGGAAGCGCGGAACCGAGGTCTTCTTGACCCGAACGCGCTCCCCGGTCTGCGGGTTGCGGGCGTAACGGGCCGGACGGTCAACCTTCTCGAACGATCCGAAACCGGTGACCGAAACGCGGTCTCCGCTGACCACGGCACGGACGACTGCGTCCAGAACCGCGTCCACGGCGTCGGCGGCCTGCTGACGGCCACCCACCTTGTCGGCAATCGCTTCTACGAGCTGCGCCTTGTTCACGTCTTCCCCTTCGGAGACCTCGCCCGAGCGTATTCGCCAGGCTTTTTCGCACGTTAGGCAGATATATACCGCAAATCAAACACGAAACGGGCTAATCACCCTTGTGCCGCAACGAACTCAGCTGTCCATGAGTTCCTCGAAGGCCCGTTTGAGCCTTGTGGCTCAGGTGTCTTCGGGGAATCGACCCTCTTCAGCTTGCTCGAGGGACGCCATCAATAGCTCCAGACGCCTTGCCGCATCGGCGAGATCGTGTTTGGCCGCAGCCGTAATGACCAGCAGCTTCCGGGTCAGCGCCATCCGTACGCCCTCCGGGACTTGCAGTGCACGCACTCTTGAGTGCGCTTCCTTCAGTTGGTCCGCAACAAGCCCGTAGAGCTCGAGTTGGCTGTCACGTTCCATGCACCGATTGTGCCATCTGGGGCGAGTTGTCGCCTCCGCAGGGGGTAACTACCCACATCCGGCGCCCTCCTGAGGGTACCCGGTCGGAGCGAGTGCAAGGGGATTTCAAGCCTCTTATGCCGTCTGAATCAAGGGAGTTGAGACCACCCGTTCAGGCCATCGCGCAGCCGGAATGGGGCAGACACAGATGTACCCCCAACCGTCCACGATTGGGGGTACACCAGGGTGTTGCGGGGGTGTCAGACCTGCACCGTCCGCGGCTTGTACGAGGGGCGCGTCGACTCGTAGGCGGCGATGTCCGGCTCGTTCTGGAGCGTGATGCTGATGTCGTCCAGACCGTTCAGGAGACGCCAGCGGGCGTTCTCGTCGAGCTCGAAGTCGGCGGTGACGCCCTCGGCCCGAACCTGGCGATCCTGCAGGTCAACGGTGATTTCGGCCTGCGGGTCGGCCTCCGTGAGCGCCCAGAGCGCGTCCACGACCTTCTGGTCGAGCACGACGGTCAGCAGACCGTTCTTCAGCGAGTTGCCGCGGAAGATGTCGGCGAAGCGCGAGGAGATGACGGTCTTGAAGCCGAAGTTCTGCAGCGCCCAGACGGCGTGCTCGCGCGAGGAGCCCGTACCGAAGTCGGGTCCCGCGACCAGAACCGTGGCGCCCTGGCGCTCGGGTTTGTTCAGAACGAACTCGCCGTCCTTGCGCCAGGCCTCGAAGAGCCCGTCCTCAAATCCGTCCCGGGTGACCTTCTTCAGCCAGTGGGCGGGGATGATCTGGTCGGTGTCGACGTTGCTGCGGCGCAGCGGGACGGCCCGGCCGGTGTGCGTGGTGAATGCTTCCATGGCTCTCAGACTCCGGCGGTGACGGGGGCGTCAGGGGCATCGGTCAGGTCGGCGGGCGAGGCCAGATGGCCCGTCACCGCGGTGGCGGCGGCGACCTGGGGCGACACCAGATGGGTGCGGCCGCCCTTGCCCTGCCTGCCCTCGAAGTTGCGGTTGGACGTCGACGCGCAGCGCTCGCCGGGCGCCAGTTGGTCGGGGTTCATGCCCAGACACATCGAGCAGCCCGCGTGCCGCCATTCGGCGCCCGCGGCGGTGAAGACCTTGTCCAGGCCCTCCTCGATGGCCCGCAGGGCGACCCGGACCGAACCGGGAACGACCAGCATCCGTACGCCGTCGGCGACTTTGCGGCCCTCGACGATGGCGGCGGCCGCGCGCAGGTCCTCGATACGGCCGTTGGTGCAGGAGCCTACGAAGACGGTGTCGACCTTGATGTCGCGCAGCGCCTGTCCTGCGGTCAACCCCATGTATTCCAGGGCCTTTTCGGCGGCGTACCGCTCCGAGGCGTCTTCGTACGAAGCAGGGTCGGGGACCCGCTCCGAGAGCGGCGCGCCCTGGCCCGGGTTGGTGCCCCAGGTGACGAACGGCGCGAGCTTGGTGGCGTCGATGTAGACCTCGGCGTCGAAGACCGCGTCCTCGTCCGTCTTCAGGGTCTTCCAGTACGCGACCGCCGCGTCCCACTCCTCGCCCTTCGGGGCGTGGTCGCGGCCCTCGATGTAGTCGAAGGTGGTCGCGTCGGGGGCGATCATGCCCGCGCGGGCACCGGCCTCGATCGACATGTTGCAGATGGTCATGCGGGCTTCCATCGAGAGCTTCTCGATGGCGGAGCCGCGGTACTCCAGGACATAGCCCTGGCCGCCGCCGGTGCCGATCTTGGCGATGATGGCGAGGATCAGGTCCTTGGCCGTGACGGTGTCGGGCAGTTCGCCGTCGACCGTGATGGCCATGGTCTTCGGGGGTGCCATCGGCAGCGTCTGCGTGGCCAGGACGTGCTCGACCTGGGAGGTGCCGATGCCGAACGCCAGCGCGCCGAAGGCGCCGTGCGTGGAGGTGTGGGAGTCGCCGCAGACCACGGTCGTGCCGGGCTGGGTCAGTCCCAGCTGGGGCCCCACCACGTGGACGACGCCCTGCTCGACGTCGCCGAGCGAGTGCAGCCGCACGCCGAACTCGGCGCAGTTCTTGCGCAGCGTCTCCAACTGCGCCCGCGAGACCGGGTCGGCGATGGGCTTGTCGATGTCGAGGGTCGGGGTGTTGTGATCCTCGGTGGCGATGGTGAGGTCGAGGCGCCGCACAGGCCGGCCGGCCTGCCTGAGGCCGTCGAAGGCCTGCGGGCTGGTCACCTCGTGCAGCAGGTGCAGATCGATGAAGAGAAGGTCGGGCTCGCCTTCGGCGCGCCGGACGACGTGGTCGTCCCAGACCTTCTCCGCGAGTGTCCTACCCATCGCTTTCCCTCCGACCGGCTGTGTTGGCGCCGGCCCAACTAGAGAATTTTTCGTCCACGCCCGTACCCCTCGTACCGTGCGTGGACCGCTATCCGTTGGTCCGCGGATCGCACGTACAGGGTGACGTGTTCCATGGGAAATTGAACTTGCGTTTCACAGAGTGAGACGCGAGTATCGACGCATGGACAACTCTAGCGGCGTCGGCGTTCTCGACAAGGCGGCTCTCGTCTTGAGCGCCCTGGAGTCCGGCCCGGCCACCCTCGCGGGTCTGGTCGCGGCCACCGGACTCGCACGACCCACGGCACACCGTCTCGCCGTGGCACTGGAACACCACCGGATGGTGGCGCGCGACATGCAGGGCCGTTTCATTCTCGGCCCCCGGCTCTCGGAACTCGCGGCGGCGGCCGGCGAGGACCGTCTGCTCGCCACGGCGGGCCCGGTCCTCACGCACGTGCGTGACGTGACGGGCGAGAGCGCGCAGCTCTACCGCCGCCAGGGCGACATGCGCATCTGCGTCGCCGCGGCCGAGCGCCTCTCGGGCCTGCGGGACACGGTCCCCGTCGGCTCGACGCTGACGATGAAAGCGGGCTCGTCCGCGCAGATCCTGATGGCCTGGGAGGAGCCGGAGCGCCTGCACCGCGGCCTCCAGGGCGCCCGCTTCACGGCCACGGCCCTTTCGGGCGTACGCCGCCGGGGCTGGGCCCAGTCGATCGGCGAGCGGGAGCCCGGCGTCGCGTCCGTCTCCGCCCCCGTGCGCGGCCCCTCGAACCGCGTGGTCGCCGCCGTCTCCGTCTCCGGACCGATCGAGCGTCTGACCCGCCACCCGGGCCGCATGCACGCCCAGGCGGTCATCGACGCCGCCGGACGCCTGTCCGAGGCCCTGCGCCGCACGGGCTGAACAGGCCGGACCCGCACCACTCGCAGTCAGCACACAGAACGCCCGAGGGGCCGCCTCAACGCCGCGGCGCCCCCTCGGGCGTTCTCGTTTCTCGGATGCGCCTCTCCTGTACGCCTCTCGGATGCGCTTCTCGCGTGCGCCCTCAGGCCACCTTGAGACGGTCCGCGGCCCGCTCGCCCCGCCGCCCGACGGGCACCACACCGACGGCCTTCCCCAGGCCGAACTCCGGCATGTTCACGTACACCTGCTCATGGGCACCGGCCGGTACGACGTACGTCTCGTGCCAGAAACCGACCTTCCCCTTGCCCTCCCGCATCCGCCGGTTGAAGGCGGCCCAGGCGGACCGGTGCTCCTTGTCCTGTGCGGACGCGTAGGCGGTCAGCTTCTCCGACGACTCCCAGTACTGAACGATGTACAGCAGCCGCGTGCCGCCGCGCAGCAGCTGATAGCCCAGCATGCCGCTCTCCCGGTCCTTGGACAGCTCCTTGAGCATGGGCGGCATCGCCCGGAAGACGGGCCACCAGCTGCGCACGGCCCGGAAGTTGTTGATGTGCATCCCGATGGTGAAGACGGTCACGCCGCCCTGCGCGTCGGCGGTCATCCGCCCTTCGATCGGCTTGCTGCTCACGATGGTTCCCCCTCCAGGAGAGCGTTGGATAGTGTTGCTATCCATGATTGGATAGTGCCACTCCCCAAGCGGATGCGCAAGAGGGAACCAGCAAGAGAGAGCAAGAGGGAGAGCGAGCCGATGAGACTGGCGGAGCTCAGCACGCGCAGCGGGGTCTCGACGGCCACGATCAAGTACTACCTGCGCGAGGGCCTGCTCCCGCCGGGCCGCCGCGTGAGCGCGACCCAGGCCGAGTACGACGAGAAGCACCTGCGGCGACTGCGCCTCGTCCGCGCGCTCATCCAGGTGGGCCGGGTGCCGATCGCCTCCGCGAGGGAGGTGCTCACCGCCCTGGAGGACGACTCCCTGGACCACAGCTCCCGCCTGGGCACGGCCGTCTGGGCACTCCCCCACGGCCCCGAGCCCGTCGAGGACGACCCGGCGACGGTGACGGCACGGCACACGGTCGACGCCCTGCTCGAACGGCTCGACTGGCGGTACGGACAGGGCTACGGGCCCGAGTCACCGGCGTACGGAATGCTCGTGACCGCGGTCGCGACGCTCGCCCGGCTCGGATACCCCTGCGGCGTAGACGACTTGACGCCCTACGCGCGCTCGGCGGGTCAACTGGCCGTAGCCGACCTGGACTTGGTGGAGCGCTTCGATTCGCCCGACGAACAGCTCGAAGCGGCGGTCGCGCTCACCGTCCTCTACGAGCCGGTCCTGCTGAGCCTGCGCAGGCTCGCCCAGGCCGAGGAATCCAACAGCCGCTACAGGCAGCAGGATTGACCGGAGAGCGGCACGGGCGAGGGAACGACGAAGGGGCCCTCCCTTACGGGAAGGCCCCTTCTCGATCGCGTACCCCCGACCGGATTCGAACCGGCGCTACCGCCTTGAGAGGGCGGCGTGCTAGGCCGCTACACAACGGGGGCTAGCTGTCCTGCTGTACTGCGCTGGGCTACCAGGACTCGAACCTAGAACAACGGAACCAGAAACCGTCGTGTTGCCAATTACACCATAGCCCACTGTGGTCTAGACCAGCTAGACCCTGCGTACCCCCGACCGGATTCGAACCGGCGCTACCGCCTTGAGAGGGCGGCGTGCTAGGCCGCTACACAACGGGGGCCCTAGCGATCCTGCATCGGTAGCAGTGGGTGCGACCCTGACTGCTTCCATGGGAAGGATCTGTACCCCCGACCGGATTCGAACCGGCGCTACCGCCTTGAGAGGGCGGCGTGCTAGGCCGCTACACAACGGGGGCGTTGCAGATAAGCTCTGCGAGCTGGCCTACCAGGACTCGAACCTAGACTAACGGAACCAGAAACCGTCGTGCTGCCAATTACACCATAGGCCATCGATACGCAACCCCGTGCAGGAGTTTTGCTTCGACTTACGTCTCCCTGTCCGGACCTTTCGGCCTTCTCGGGCGGCGCAGGAAGAACATTACCCGAAGGTGGACGGCGCTCCAAAACGGGTATCGGCGCGGAGCAGCGCCGGCAGCTCCGCGAGACGCGTGATGCGGTGCACGCCCGACGGGCCTTCCTGGGACGCGCTGTTGCGGTCGAGCCAGATCCCGAGAAGACCCGCGTCCCGGGCGCCTCGCGCGTCGATCTCCGGCTGGTCCCCCACGTAGGCGACTTCCTCGGGAGCCAGGTCCATCGCCGTGCACACCGCGAGGAAGGCCTCCGCCGCGGGCTTGGAGACGCCGAGTTCGGCGGCGCACAGGACGGACTCGAAGCGGTCGCGCACACCGAGGACGCGCAGTTTGTGGTCCTGGACGATCAGGGCGGAGTTGGACAGGACCGCGTGACGGTAATCACCGGCGAGGGAGTCCAGGACGGGGATGGTGTCGGGGAAGAGCTTCCACGCGGATTCGTAGTGGACGAGATAACGCTCGAACCAGGCGTCCGCCTCCTGATCGGTCAGGACGGCGTCCAGAAACTCGCGTACCCGGTCACGGCGCTGCGCCTCGAACGCGATCCCTCCGGCGCTGAAGCGCGCCCAGTGGCGCTCGGTGACCTCTTTCCACAGCACGAGGGCACGCTCGGCGGTCTCGTACCGCTCGATGAGGCCTTCGGCGGTGAGGTGGGCGTGCATACCGGCGGTGTCGGCGTGCGCGTAATCGAAGATCGTGTCGTCTACGTCCCAGACCACGGCTTTGATCGGCATGGCTTCGACGGTAGTCGCAGCCGCCGCTCCCGGCTGGGGGTTCCGGGTTGTCCCCGAAGAACGCAGCGCGAAGGGCCCGGGAGCCGTCGTGGCTTCCGGGCCCTTCGTTCTCTTTTGTACGTGCGCGCCTACGCGGCCAGCTTCGCCAGGGTCGCGTCGATGCGGGCCAGCGACTTCTCCTTGCCCAGGATCTCCAGGGACTCGAAGAGGGGCAGGCCGACCGTGCGGCCCGTGACGGCCACGCGGACCGGGGCCTGGGCCTTGCCGAGCTTCAGGCCGTGCTCCTCGCCGGCGGCCAGGACGGCCTCCTTGAGGGACTCGGGGGACGTCCAGTCGGCGGCGTCGAGCTTGGCGCGGGCCGTCGTCAGGAGCGCGGCCGGGTCGCCCTTGCCCATGGCCTTCGCCCAGGACGCCTCGTCCTCGACGGGCTCGTCCAGGAAGAGGAAGTCCACGTTCTCCGTGATCTCGGAGAGGACCTTGATGCGGGTCTGCGCGTGGGGGGCGATGGCCTCCCAGGCCGCCTGGTCGAAGGCCTCGGGGGCCCAGTTGGCGTGCGGGGCCTTCAGCCAGGGCTCGCAGGCCGCCGCGAACGCCTTCACGTCCAGCATGCGGATGTGGTCGGCGTTGATCGCCTCGGCCTTCTTCAGGTCGAAGCGGGCCGGGTTGGCGTTCACGTCCGCGAGGTCGAACTTGGCGACCATGTCGGGCATCGAGAAGACGTCCTGGTCCGCGGAGAACGACCAGCCCAGGAGGGACAGGTAGTTGAGGAGGCCCTCGGGGAGGAAGCCGCGCTCGCGGTAGAGGTTCAGGGACGCCTGCGGGTCGCGCTTGGAGAGCTTCTTGTTGCCCTCGCCCATGACGTACGGGAGGTGGCCGAAGGCCGGGGTCTCCTTGGCGATGCCCAGGTCCGTCAGCGCCTTGTAGAGCGCGATCTGGCGCGGGGTCGAGGAGAGCAGGTCCTCGCCGCGCAGGACGTGGGTGATCTCCATCAGGGCGTCGTCGACCGGGTTCACCAGGGTGTAGAGCGGTGCTCCGTTGGCGCGGACGATGCCGTAGTCCGGGAGGTTCTCCGGCTGGACGGTGATCTCGCCGCGGACCAGGTCCGTGAACGTGATCGCCTCGTCGGGCATGCGGAAACGGACGATGGGCTTGCGGCCCTCCGTCTCGTACGCGGCACGCTGCTCGGTGGTCAGGTCGCGGCAGTGGCCGTCGTAGCCGGACGCCTTGCCCGCGGCGCGGGCGGCCTCGCGGCGGGCGTCCAGCTCCTCCGTGGAGCAGTAGCAGTAGTACGCGCGGCCGGCGTCCAGGAGCTTGGCGGCGACATCCTGGTAGATGTCCATGCGCTGCGACTGGCGGTACGGCGCGTGCGGGCCGCCGACCTCGGGGCCCTCGTCCCAGTCGAAGCCCAGCCAGCGCATCGCTTCGAGCAGCTGCTCGTAGGACTCCTCCGAGTCGCGAGCCGCGTCGGTGTCCTCGATGCGGAAGACCAGGGAGCCCTCGTTGTGCCGGGCGTAGGCCCAGTTGAAGAGCGCGGTGCGGACCAGACCCACGTGGGGGTTGCCGGTCGGCGAGGGACAGAAACGTACGCGTACGGGAGTCGCGTTAGCCACGCTTGATCACCTTGTTGGTGAGAGTGCCGATGCCTTCGATGGTGACGGCGACCTCGTCGCCGACGTTGAGGGGGCCGACCCCTGCCGGGGTGCCCGTGAGGATGACGTCGCCCGGGAGCAGCGTCATGGCCTCGGAGATGTGCACGATCAGGTCCTCGATGGAGCGGACCATGTCGGTCGTACGCCCCAGCTGGCGCTGTTCGCCGTTGACCGTGCACTGGATGGTGAGGTCGGAGGGGTCGAGGTCGGTCTCCACCCAGGGGCCGAGCGGGCAGGAGCTGTCGAAGCCCTTGGCCCTGGCCCACTGCTTCTCGCGCTGCTGCACGTCACGCGCGGTGACGTCGTTGGCGCAGGTGTAGCCGAGGATGACGTCACGGGCGCGCTCGCGCGGGACCTCGCGGCACATACGGCCGATGACCACGGCGAGCTCGGCCTCGTAGTGCACCTCCTGCGAGAAGGAGGGGTACGCGATGGAGTCGCCGGGGCCGATCACCGAGGTGGACGGCTTGAAGAAGGCGACGGGGATGTCGGGGACCTCGTTGCCGAGTTCCTTCGCGTGATCCGCGTAGTTGCGGCCGATGCCCACGACCTTGTTGGGGAGCACCGGAGGCAGCAGCCTGACCTTGCTCAGCGGGACCTTCGTGCCGGAGAGCTCGAAGTCCGCGAACGGGATGCCCTTGATGATGTCGAGGACGAGCCCGTCGGTCGTTCCGGGGGGACTTTCGCCCTCGACCGCGCCGAAGGCGACGTTGCCGTCGATGGAGAACCTGGCGATGCGCACGTGAGCGTTGGCCCCTTGCTGGTGTGGGGTGGAGTCTGACGCTCCAGGCTAACGCGGCAAGGGGGTCCGGCCTCTCGTATTAGCCCGCGAGCGGGAGCTGCGGCTCCGGCGCGTCCATCAGGACCGTGCGCTTGGGGTTGGCCGTCTGCGTCGGCAGTTCGGTGGAGTGCTCCGGCTGCTCGGCGGCCGGGGCGACCTCCTGCGCGTCCGTGAGGTGGGCGAGGGTGGTGCGGCGGGGGTTGGCTATGTTGCGGAACATCGCCGACTTCACAGTCTTCATCTGCTGTTCGAGCCTTGTCAGTTGTGGCGTCGTGTGGCGGACGCGGGTTGTCGGATGTGCCATCCCTGTAAAGCGTCAGGCTAAACATCCAATTCCCGCCCAAAGCCAGGATGAGACCTTGATCTTGATGTGAGTTTCCTCACGAGCGAGCGGGCAAATGGGTCAATTCAGGCTCGTGAAGGGCTTGTTGGAATCGGACATTGCGCCACTGAAGCAATCATTCCGCTCCCGATCATGAACACTGGGACACCCCTGGTCCACGGGTTTCCTGGGCCCAATCGACCATTTTGCCCCGTTCACTTTCTACGTCTCGTGACACGCCCCTCACGCCGGGTCACGGAAGTCCCGGCGCGACACACGGGCCTTGTTGGAGATCCTGCACTGTGCTGGAATTCCCGGGACCGCCGCGGGATCGAACCGGCGCGCAGGGGCGCAACGCAGCGCCGAGTGGCGGCGGGGAAGGGGAGCAGCGCCGGTCACTCACGACCACCATGGGGCGTTACGCGCCCCACGACGCCGACACCGTCCCGCCGTTTGTGCGGAGGGACGCCTGGTCCAGAGGTTGCGACGCTAGTGCAGGGACGTTTCAAGAGGGATGGCAGCGGCGCTGCGGCGGAGCCGGAGCGCGGCGGGACCGATCGCGGCTCCTCGGCCCAGCACGCCCAGAACCCCGGGCAGGCACCGTCCGGCGACAGCGGACTCGGCGCCGCGCGCGGCACGAGCGGCGGCACGAGCCTGCCCACGGCCGCTCCGACACCGGGCGGCTCGACGGGCACGGTCAAGTCGCCCACCGGCCCCGGCTCGCGAATAGCCCTGCGCAACTGGCGCATCTCCACCCGCCTCGTCTCGCTGCTCGCGCTCCCCGTGATCACCGCGACCTCTCTCGGCGCTCTTCGTATCAATGAGTCGATGGACGAGATCCAGCAGCTCAACAACATGAAGATGCTGACCGACATGACCAAGCGGGCCACCGAGCTGGCCTCCGCGCTCCAGGAGGAGCGCGACCGCTCGGCAGGTCCCCTCGCGCACGGCGCGAAGTCGTCGGACTACGTGGTCAAGGGCTCCCGGCAGAAGACCGACCGCGCGTACAACCGTTTCCTCCAGGAGACGCAGGAGCTCGACAACACCGACAGCAACAAGGGTCTCCTCGGCGTCCGGGCGAACACGGTCGAGATCACCCAGCAGCTCCAGAAGATCAACGACGTACGCAAGAACGCCTACAGCGACGCGAACTCGACGTCGCAGACGGTCGACGCCTACAGCCAGCTCATCGAGCAGCTGCTGAGCCTGTCCTCGGACATGGCGCAGGCGACGAGCAACCCGGACATGATCCAGCGCACCCGCGCCCTGACGGCCTTCTCCTCCGCCAAGGAGTACGCCTCGGTGCAGCGCGCCGTGATCGCCGCCTCGCTTCCCGCGGGCGACAGCACGTTCGGCAAGATCTCCGAGACCGACCGGCGCTACGGCTGGGCCGCGCTCGACAAGGAGAACTCCGAACTGGATGCCTTCAAGGGCATCTACGCGGGCAACCCCGACGAGCTGACCAAGCCCATCGACGGCGGCAACTCCTCCATCAAGGGCGCCGACTCCTACGCCAAGCGTGTGCTTGAGCAGGAGGGCGGCATCAAGCTCCAGGACAAGCGCTCGTACAAGGACTGGGTCGACAACGACACCACCAAGATCGACGCGATGTCCAAGATCGAGCTCACGCTGCTCAACGAGATGGAGCAGAAGGCCCGCGAGCTGCGCAACGAGTCCGAGCAGGCCGCCATCCTCAACGGTGCGCTGATCCTGCTCGTCCTCGGTGTCTCGCTCGTCGGCGCCTTCGTCGTGGCCCGGTCCATGATCCGCTCGCTGCGGCGCCTCCAGGACACCGCGACCAAGGTCGCCCAGGACCGGCTGCCCGAGCTCGTCAAGCAGCTCTCCGAGGCCGACCCGCAGGACGTCGACACCTCCGTCGAGTCCGTCGGTGTGCACTCCAGGGACGAGATCGGCCAGGTGGCCGCGGCCTTCGACGACGTGCACCGCGAGGCCGTCCGCCTCGCCGCCGAGCAGGCGCTCCTGCGAGGCAACGTCAACGCGATGTTCACCAACCTCTCGCGCCGTTCGCAGGGCCTCATCCAGCGCCAGCTCTCGCTCATCTCCGAGCTGGAGTCGCGCGAGGCCGACCCGGACCAGCTCTCCTCGCTCTTCAAGCTCGACCACCTCGCGACCCGCATGCGCCGTAACGGCGAGAACCTCCTCGTGCTCGCCGGTGAGGAGCCCGGCCGCCGCTGGACCCGGCCCGTCCCGCTCGTCGACGTGCTGCGTGCCGCCGCGTCCGAGGTGGAGCAGTACGAGCGCATCGAGCTCTCCGCGGTCCCCACGACCGAGGTCGCCGGACGCGTGGTCAACGACCTCGTGCACCTGCTCGCCGAGCTCCTGGAGAACGCGACCTCGTTCTCCTCGCCGCAGACCAAGGTCAAGGTCACCGGTCACGCGCTGCCCGACGGGCGAGTGCTGATCGAGATCCACGACACGGGCATCGGCCTCTCCCCCGAGGACCTCGCCGCGATCAACGAGCGGCTCGCGTCGCCGCCCACCGTGGACGTCTCGGTCTCGCGCCGCATGGGTCTGTTCGTG
The DNA here is from genome assembly GCF_055570235.1 of Streptomyces sp. NPDC031274. Classification (NCBI taxonomy): domain Bacteria; kingdom Bacillati; phylum Actinomycetota; class Actinomycetes; order Kitasatosporales; family Streptomycetaceae; genus Streptomyces; species Streptomyces sp. NPDC031274. The sequence continues at coordinate 214,329 of NZ_JBVIHP010000005.1, forward strand.
GTCGGCCGTCTGTCGCAGCGCCACGGCATCCGCATCCAGCTCCGTCCGTCGGACTCCGGCGGCACGACCGCGCTGGTCATGCTGCCCGTCGATGTCGCCCAGGGCGGCAAGAACGCGCCGAACAAGCCCGGTGCGCCCCTCCCCGGCCAGAGCGGTGGCCCCGTCGCCGCGCAGGCCTCCGCCGGTGCCGCCGCCGCGCGTCGTGGAGTCGGCGCAGGAAGCGGTGCGCCCGGCTCGGCTCCCGCGGGTGCCGCGGGCCGGCTCGGTGCGGGTCCGCCGCGTGGTCAGGTCGCGGGAACGGGGCCGCGGGCCGCGCTGCCCTCGCGTGACGCGGGGCCGCGGGCCGGTTCGCCGTCCGCTCCGGCGAATCCTTCCGGCCAGCTGCCTCCCCGGCAGGGGGCGCCCGGTCTCGGCTCCGGCACCACGGGCTCTTCCGGCGGGAGCCTCTTCGAGGGCGGGCAGGGCAGTGGCCGCGGTCAGGGTTCCGCGCCGCAGCCTCCCGTACCCCAGCAGCGTACGAATCCGGTGAACCCCGCCGGGCCCATGAACCCCGCCGCGCCCATGAACTCCTCCGCGAACGACGGCGGGGACCAGGGGCGCAGGCCGCAGCTGCCGCCGCGCGGTGGCCCGCGTGCCGAGCTTCCCGGGGGCAACCCGCAGCCGCGCGTGCCCAGTTGGAGCGACGAGAACGCGCAGCCGCAGATCTCGCGCGAGCCGTTCGACACCCCGCGCGGGCACGAGGAGCCGGAGTCCACCGGACAGTTCCCGCACCCCGTGGCGGGCGCGGGCGCGCAGGGCCCCGGCTCGACCGCCGAGTTCCCGCGGCCGGACTTCAACGGGCCTCCGCCCGGTACGGGTTCGCCGCAGAACGCCGATCACGGTCAGCAGGGCGGTCAGGGACAGAGCCAGAGTCAGGGCCAGAACCAGGATCAGGGGCAGAACCAGGGCCAGGGTCGAGGTCACGGCCAGCAGGGCACCGGGCAGTACGTCCGCCCGGACGTCTTCGGTGGTCAGAGCGGCTCCTCCGGCTCGGGCACCGGGCAGTTCCAGCGTCCCGGCACCAGCGCCCCCGGCTACAACGGCGAGGCACCTCGGCGCGGTCAGGGCCCCGGTCAGGGCCAGGGCCAGGGTCAGGGCCCCGGTGTTCAGCAGGGGCAGGGCGGCCCGCTCGGCATCCCGCCGGTGCCGCAACAGCCCTCGCAGCAGCAGCCGCACCAACCCCAGCAGCCCTCGCAGTCGGAGGGCCTGCCGCCCGCCGGTCCCGGCGACGGCAGCACCCCGCTGTTCGACACGCTGGAGACCAACTGGTTCCAGCAGCAGCAACAGCAGCAGCCCCAGCAAGGGCACCAGGGCTCGCAGGGCGACGACCGCTCCCCCGAGCAGCAGCAGCCGCAGCAACCCCTGCGTCCGCAGCGCCCGCAGCCCTCGTCGCCCCTCCCGTCACGGCCGCAGGGACAGCAGCCCCAGAACCCGGGCATGCCCCAGCGCCCGGTCTCAGCACCCGCCCCCGCGTCCAACGGCAACGGCGGCGGCAACATCAACAACGTCACGAACGGCAGCGCCGCCTCGTGGCGCACCTCGCCCAACGACGAGCTGGGCCGCCAGGCCGAGCGCGTCCGGCAGCCGTCCGCCGGTGGTGTCACCACGTCCGGCCTGCCGCGCCGCGTCCCACGAGCCAACCTCGTCGCGGGCACCGCGCAGCAGCAGCAGGAAAGCACAGGTCCGCAGGTCTCGCGTGCGCCCGATGACGTGCGCGGCCGGCTGACGAATCTCCGTCGGGGCATCCAGCAGGGTCGCCAGGCCGGTACGGGCCAGACCGGCAGCTTCCCCACTCACCAGCAGGAGCGTTAGTTGAGTCCGAGTCAGGCGGCACAGAATCTGAACTGGCTGATCACGAACTTCGTGGACAACACCCCTGGGGTGTCCCACACGGTCGTGGTCTCCGCCGACGGCCTCCTTCTGGCGATGTCCGAGGGATTCCCGCGTGACCGCGCCGATCAGCTGGCGGCGGTCGCGTCGGGTCTGACCTCGCTCACCGCCGGGGCCTCCCGGATCTTCGAGGGCGGCGCCGTCACCCAGACCGTCGTGGAGATGGAGCGGGGGTTCCTCTTCCTCATGTCTGTCTCCGACGGTTCCTCCCTGGCCGTGCTCGCGCACCCGGAGTGCGACATCGGCCTCGTCGGATACGAGATGGCGTTGCTCGTCGACCGCGCGGGCGCCGTCCTCACCCCGGACCTCCGCGCCGAACTGCAGGGCAGCCTGTTGCACTGAATTTCTTCATCGGCCGCCCCACCGACCGAACGTACTGACCACCGTCCGGCCAACCTGGTGCCCCCCACCGGCTCTATCAGACGGCACGCAGATCACCTGCTGTCCCGCCCGGAGGATCCATGACCCCGCCCAACGCCTCTCACGATCCGTACGGCTCTCACGCGTCGTACGGGATTGAAGGCGACCAGCCGCTGGTGCGTCCTTACGCGATGACCGGCGGCCGGACAAGGCCCCGCTACCAGCTCGCGATAGAGGCGCTGGTGAGCACGACGGCCGACCCGGCGCAGCTGATGGGGCTGCTCCCCGAGCACCAGCGCATCTGCCACCTGTGCCGTGAGGTCAAGTCGGTGGCCGAGGTGTCGGCCCTGCTCTCCATGCCGCTCGGCGTGGCCCGGATTCTCGTGGCCGACCTGGCAGAGGCCGGGCTCGTCGCCATTCACCAGCCCGGCGGCGACGAGAACGCCGGCGGTCAGCCTGACGTGACACTGCTCGAAAGGGTGCTCAGTGGACTTCGCAAGCTCTAGCAGCGGAGCGCCGGCTCGCTCCACCACCTCCGCGAAAATCGTGGTGGCGGGCGGCTTCGGCGTGGGCAAGACCACGTTCGTGGGCGCGGTCTCCGAGATCAACCCGCTGCGCACCGAGGCCGTCATGACGTCCGCGTCCGCGGGCATCGACGACCTCACCCACACCGGGGACAAGACCACCACCACGGTGGCCATGGACTTCGGCCGCATCACCCTGGACCAGGACCTGATCCTGTACCTCTTCGGTACGCCCGGTCAGGACCGCTTCTGGTTCATGTGGGACGACCTCGTACGCGGCGCGATCGGCGCCGTCGTGCTCGTGGACACCCGCCGTCTCGCCGACTGCTTCCCGGCCGTCGACTACTTCGAGAACAGCGGCCTGCCTTTCGTCATCGCCCTCAACGGCTTCGACGGCCACCAGCCGTACACCCCCGATGAGGTCCGCGAGGCGCTGCAGATCGGCCCCAACACCCCGATCATCACCACCGATGCCCGACACCGTGCGGACGCAAAGAGCGGCCTGATCACGCTGGTCGAGCACGCACTTATGGCACGACTCAAGTAGACGAGGGCGTACGGAAGTTGCCGTAGATTCAACAGAGCGGCCTGTGTCCTTGGACACGGGTGGCCGCTCTGTTCATAACGTTTCGACAGAGAATTCACCGGGCGCCACCACGCGTCGCGGTCATTCAGTGTCGCTACGCGCACGAGAGCCCCGCCTTTTGGCGGGGCTCGCTCTATTTGACCGTTTTATCTGAGGCTTACACCACTCTTCACTTGCGCTTCCCACTGTTTGGTAGAGGACCGCCTGACGTGCTGGAATGCGTCGAACTGCCCAGTAGCACGGGCCTTGGAGACGACAGCGGGACCGGTGCAGGTTCCCGCCGCCGAGAGGTTGTTGGTCGAGTGAGGCGAAGCAAGACGAGCCCCGCACCGCCGCATACGCGGGACACGCGGGGCAACTTCACCCCGCCGCCGCGCACAGCGGCGTCCCCCGCCGATGTGCAGGGCATGGAGACGCCGGCTCCCACCGGCGGAAGACTGTCCCCGCGCAACTGGCGCGTGCCGACCCGCCTGAACGCGATCCTCCTCATACCCGTGCTCGTCGGTCTCGTCATGGGCGGCTTCCAGGTCAAGGGCTCGATCGACACCTGGAGCGAGGCCCAGGACGCCGAGGCCACGGCCCGCCTCGTACAGGCCTCTCTGAACTACGGCAACCGCCTCATCGAGGAGCGCGACCTCTCCGCCGCCCCGCTGCTGCGCGGCAAGAAGAACGACCCCGTCGTCGTGAAGGCCCGCAAGGCCACCGACGAGGCCGGGGACAAGTTCGACGCCGCCGCCAAGAACATGCCCAAGAAGGAAGGCCTCGAGCGCCGCCTCAAGGGCTTCCACAAGGTGGAGCCGGGGTTGCAGTCCCTGCGCCAGGCCGCCTACACCTCCAAGCTCTCCGGCGCGCAGACCGAAGAGGGCTACGTCGCCATCCAGCACCCCCTGATGGAGTTCGCCAACGAACTCGGTCTCGGCACCGGCAACATCACCAGCTACGGCCGCACCGTCTACGCGATCTCGCTGACCAAGGCCGCGCTCTCCCTCCAGCGCTCCCTCGGTACGCACCTCCTGGTCGAGCCCGGTCCCACCTCCACGAGCCTCGCCAAGCAGCGCGTGGCGCTCTCCTCGTACGCCTACCTCGAAGGCATCGCCATCGAGGAGTACACGGGCGGCGGCACCCCCGCGGACGTCGCCAAGCTGGAGGCCGCGAAGAAGCAGCTGACGGCCGACGGCGAGAAGCAGGCCAAGCAGGCCGCTGCCGCCGCGAAGGCCAAGGGCGAGACGTTCGTCCCGCCGCCGTCGTCCGAGGCGATGGTCGCGGCCATGACCCAGCTGGAGTCCACGCAGCCCAGCGCCCGGGTCGCCCTCGCCGGCAAGGGCATCACCCCCGAGGCCTGGTGGGCCACCACCAGCGCCAGGTTCGACGCGTACCGCACCATCGAGTCCGACCTGGCCGACAAGGCCGTGGCAGAGGCCTCGGACATCGCGGCCGACGCCCAGCGCACCGCCTACATCAACGGCGCCATCGTCGTGATCGCACTGCTCGCCGCCTTCATCCTGGCCGGGCTCATGGCCCGCCAGATGAGCCGCTCGATGCGCCAGCTGCGTACGGCCGCCTTCAGCATCGCCGAGCAGCGTCTGCCGATGCTGGTCGACCAGCTCTCGCGCACCGACCCCGGCCGCGTCGACACTCGCGTACAGCCCATCCCGATCAACTCCACGGACGAGATCGGCGAGGTCGCCCGCGCCTTCGACCAGGTGCACCGCGAGGCCGTCAGGCTCGCCGCCGAGCAGGCCCTGCTCCGCGGCAACATCAACGCGATCTTCACCAACCTCTCGCAGCGCAACCAGTCCCTGATCGAGGGCCAGCTGACCCTCATCACCGACCTGGAGAACAACGAGGCCGACCCGGACCAGCTGGAGAGCCTCTTCCGCCTGGACCACCTGGCGACCCGTATGCGACGCAACGGCGAGAACCTCCTGGTCCTCTCCGGCGAGGAGCCGGGACGCCGCTGGGACCAGCCGGTCCCGCTGGTCGACGTGCTGCGCGCCGCGTCGTCCGAGGTGGAGCAGTACGAGCGCATCGAGCTTTCGGGCGTCCCGGAGGCCGAGATCCACGGCCTGGCCGTGACCGACCTCGTGCACCTGCTCGCCGAGCTCCTGGAGAACGCCACCACGTTCTCCTCGCCGCAGACCAAGGTCCGCGTCACCGCGACCCGTCTTCCCGACGGCCGCATCATGGTCGAGATCCACGACAAGGGCATCGGCCTCACCGCCGAGGACTTCGCGGACATCAACCACAAGCTGGCCAACCCGCCGACGGTGGACGCCGCGATCTCCCAGCGCATGGGCCTGTTCGTGGTCGGCCGCCTCTCCGACCGGCACGGCATCCGCGTCCAGCTGCGCCCCTCGGGCGAGCAGGCCGGTACGACCTCGCTCGTCATGCTCCCCGACGGGATCACGCACGGCGGCAGCGGCGAGAACCACCTGTCCGACTCCGATTTCACCGTCTCCTCGATCATGCTGGAGCAGCAGACCCCGGATCAGGCGGCGTTCAACCACCCGCCGATACGTACGGCGGCCGAGCTGGGCTTCGACGACAGCCGCTACAACGGCGACGCGGTCGACTCCCAGGATCTCGACCCGGTGGGCCGCTCGCTGATGCGCGAGGAGCGGCGTGCCGCTCTGGAGGCGCAGGCGCAGGGCTTCGAACAGCAGGGCTTCGAGCAGCAGCAGGGTGGCTACGACCCCTCGTACGGGCAGCAGGTCCCGGTGTACGACGAGTACAACCAGGGTCAGCCCGTACAGCAGGCGTACGACGACCCGTACTACCCGGGGCGGGACAGCTACCAGGACGCGCCCTATGCGGAAGCGGGTCAGGACGACAACACCGCTCGTACGGGTGCTGTATCCGAGCCGTTCGTGGCCTATCCGGACCGCTCTCACCAGGACGACTGGCCGACGCGTGGCGGATTCGACGACAGCTCGGGTGCGTATCAGGCCGAGTACTCTCCGGAATCGGAACCTGACTCGGCGGCCCCCGCGAACGGTGCCGAACGCGTAGGCTTCGAGCGTCCCGGACCGGCCCCGTCCGCGGTCCACGACACCACCGCTGCGGGTCTTCCGCGCCGCGGCGCCACCGGTGCGATCAGCAACGGCAGCGTCCCGGCACCGGCCGACACCGCGGACGGCGACAACGACAGCAGCTGGCGTACGTCGTCCAACGACGACCGCTGGCAGCGCGCCGAGTCGCTGAAGGAGCCCAAGGCGGGTGGGATCACCCCGTCCGGTCTCCCGAAGCGGGTACCCAAGGCCAATCTGGTCGAGGGCACGGCGGAGCAGACCCCACAGGGCGGCCCTCAGGTCTCCCGCGACCCCGAGGACGTTCGGGGTCGGCTGAGCAACCTGCGCCGCGGCGTCCAGCGGGGACGCAGCGCAGGCAGTGACACCACGAATGGCCAGGACACCGGTAATCACCGCGGTGGGCCTGACAGCACCTACAACCAGGAGCGTTAGTGTGAGCCCGATGAGCCAGGCGGCGCAGAATCTGAACTGGTTGATCACTAACTTCGTGGACAACACCCCTGGGGTGTCCCACACGGTGGTGGTCTCCGCCGACGGACTCCTTCTGGCGATGTCCGAAGGCTTCCCCCGCGACAGGGCCGACCAGCTCGCGGCTGTCGCGTCCGGTCTGACCTCCCTCACCGCCGGGGCCTCCCGGATCTTCGAGGGCGGTTCCGTGACCCAGACCGTTGTGGAGATGGAGCGAGGATTTCTCTTCCTCATGTCCATTTCTGACGGCTCCTCGCTCGCCGTCCTCGCACACCCGGATGCGGACATCGGTCTCATTGGGTACGAGATGGCACTTCTTGTCGACCGCGCCGGCACCGTACTCACGCCCGACCTGCGTGCGGAGCTGCAGGGGAGCCTTCTCAACTAGTAGACCTACGGTGCGTTTTCGCGCTCCGTGGCCGTAAGGTTTCGGAACGCGGCTCCAGGATGATGGTGCCCGGCACAGTCGGAGGAGGAGTACGTGGCAGGTTCAGGAACACCCCCGGACGGTTCGTCATCGGCCAGCTGGTCGCCTGGTCACGGCCAGGGTCAGGGGCCGCACGACGGGGCGCCGAACCGTTACAACTTCCCCTCCACACCCAGCCAGCACCGCAGGCCTTACCAGCAACCGCAGCAGCCGGGCCCCCGCCAGAGCCCGTACGAGCAGCCTCACACCCCCAGGATCCAGCCAGTGCAACCACAGCGACGCGCCCCTGAACCGGCGCCCGCGGGAGCTGCGAGCAATCCCCTGGTGCGTCCGTACGCCATGACGGGTGGCCGCACCAGGCCCCGCTACCAGCTCGCCATCGAGGCGCTGGTGCACACCACAGCACAACCGCATCAGTTGCAGGGCCAGTTGCCCGAGCATCAGCGGATCTGCAATCTGTGCCGAGAGATCAAGTCAGTCGCTGAGATCTCGGCACTTCTCTCCATTCCCCTCGGCGTCGCCCGAATCCTCGTAGCCGACCTGGCGGAGGCCGGACTTGTCGCCATTCACCAGCCCGGCGGCGACGAGACCGCCGGCGGCCAGCCAGACGTGACACTGCTCGAAAGGGTGCTCAGTGGACTTCGCAAGCTCTAGCGGCGGAGCAACAGCCCGCTCCACCACATCCGCGAAAATCGTGGTGGCGGGCGGCTTCGGCGTGGGCAAGACCACGTTCGTCGGGGCGGTCTCTGAGATCAACCCGCTGCGCACCGAGGCCGTCATGACGTCCGCGTCCGCGGGCATCGACGACCTCACCCACACCGGGGACAAGACCACCACCACGGTGGCCATGGACTTCGGCCGCATCACCCTGGACCAGGACCTGATCCTGTACCTCTTCGGTACGCCGGGACAGGACCGCTTCTGGTTCATGTGGGACGACCTCGTACGCGGCGCGATCGGCGCGGTGGTCCTGGTCGACACGAGGAGGCTCGCCGACTGCTTCCCCGCCGTCGACTACTTCGAGAACTCGGGCCTGCCCTTCGTCATCGCCCTCAACGGCTTCGACGGCCACCAGCCGTACACGCCGGACGAGGTCCGCGAGGCGCTGCAGATCGGCCCGGACACTCCGATCATCACGACGGACGCCCGACACCGTGCGGACGCAAAGAGCGGGTTGATCACGCTCGTGGAGCATGCGCTCATGGCGCGACTTCGGTAACAGACCCGTACACGTCCTACAGTTCGCCCCCGCCGGCATGAGCCGGCGGGGGCGAACTGCTGTGGAGAAATCTCCGGGCGGCCGTCGCCCTGCGTTGCCGGTCGTCGCCTTGTGTTGCACCTTTGGCCAAAACACATACCTGCCGCTGTGATGTTTTCGATGGCACCCTCGCTGGAGGGAGAGGCAGGTTCGCCACCACTCCTGCCTTTCTTCTGTCCTCTGCCGGATCGAGCAGGAAGCGGAGCCCTCACATGAGCCTGTCCCACTCAGGCCGGAGCGCCTACTTGACCGGCGCCCTGACCGCACGGCGGGCGCGGGCGGCACTGGCCGGGCAGGAGAGCCGCTCCGGCGCCCTCCCGGTGGACGACCACCTGGGAGCCACGGTAGCGGCGGCACAGCAGGGGGACGAGGACGCCTTCCGGATGCTCTACCGGTCCTTGCACCCTCAACTGCTCATGTACGCCCAGGGATTGGTGGGTTCGGCGCTCGCGGCAGGCGTCGAGAGCCGGGGGTGGGAGTACATCGCCCGAAATCTGGCCAAGTTCCAGGGGGACGGCGCCGACTTCCGCGGCTGGTGCGCTCTGGTGGTCCGCACCGGAGCCCTGGAACATCCGTGCCGCCAGGACCGGCGACGGCCCGACGACGACGAGGCCGCGCGGCCCGCGGAGCGGACCCTCTCACTCATCGCGCGGCTGCCGCGGGAGCAGGCCGAGGCACTGCTCCTTCTCGTCGTGGTGAGACTCGACCTCCGGCAGGCGGCCGCCGTACTCGGCAGACGGGCGAGAACCGTCCGGACCGCCGCGCACCGGGGCCTGCGCGGACTGGCGATGCTGCTCGGGGGCCCCGCCGTCCCTGAGGTCGCTATCCGGTCAACCGGACCGCAGAGCACCTCCTCCGCAGCGGTACGACAGACACAGACGCGAGAACGGCCAGCAGGAACCAGGAGAGACCACAGAAGAGAGGAAGGTCATGCCGGTATACAGACGAAGACGCCGGCCGACGCATCGCGTCCGGCCGACGTCTGCCCCCCCACCACCGGCCTCGTCAGCCGAACCCGGGCACCTTGAGCTCCGCCCAGACCATCTTGCCGCCGACCGTCGGCTCGACCCCGACGTCGGCCGACAGAGCCGCGACGAGGAACAGCCCACGCCCACTGACCTCGAACAGGTCCGGGACGTCGGTAGGCACCACCGGAAACTCGGTGGAGGTGTCCGTCACCTCCAGGCGCACACCCTCAGCGCCCGTACGACGGATGGCGAACTGGAACGACGAGCACGTGCAGTGCCGCACATTGCTGCACAGCTCGGTGGCCACGAAGGCGCAGTCGTCGACCAGCACCTCCAGGCCCCAATTGCGCAGGCAGGCGCCGACGATCCGACGTATCTGCTCCAGGCAGTGCGGGTCGTACTCCATGCGGACCTCGCAGGATCTGCTGATCACTACGAGTTCTTCCGCGGACATGTTCGGCATTGCCCCTCCGGCACCGCTATAGGTGTCAACTCAACCGAGAAAAAAGGACGTTGGGCACGCATCATGTCGAGGCATCTATCACCTAGGCAAGTATTACGTACCAGCCACATCCTTCAAGACGGGTGCGGCAGATGACAGTTGTCTGGCCGGAAGGCGCGGGACATCATGTGCCCATGCCGCAAAGTGACATGCCCACCATGCGCAGCCGCCGCCTCGGCGCCGAGCTGCGACGACTCCGGTCGGACGCCGGCCTGAAGGTCCAGGACGCGGCCGACGCACTGGAGTGTGGGCAGCCAAAGATCAGCCAGATCGAGACAGGCAAACGAGGCATCCGGCAACTCGACCTCACCACCCTGCTCAGCCTGTACGGGGTGAAGGACGATCAGCAGCGGTCGAACCTGAAGCGGCTCGCCAGGGACATCCACAAGGTCGACTGGTGGTCCGGTCAAGGTCCCCTGCTCAGCGGCGACCTGCGCGACTACCTCACGCTGGAAGCCGACTCCTCACTCATCCGCTCCTACGAGCCGATGGTGCTGCCGGGCCTGCTGCAAACAGAGGCTTACATGCGGGAGATATTCGCCGCGGGGGCCGAAGCGGATCGCATCGAAACCCTTGTGAAGACGCGTATGAGACGCAAGGATCTGCTCCACGGGAACAGTGATTTCCGGCTGCGCGTCATCATCGATGCCCCGGCACTTCACCGCATTCCTGGTCCCACTGAATTGATCCATCAACAATTTCAGCACCTGATCGAAGTGGGAAATCAGGCCAATGTCACTGTTCAGATCCTCCCTCTGAACATCACATTGCCGCTCGCGCAGTACGCTCCGTACACAGTCTTCACCCTGCACGGAGAACTCCCCATAGAGGTGACCTGGCTGGAACACATGACCGGGGGAACATTGCTGGAGCAGCGTCCTGACGTCCAGGTTTACACCAAAGCCTGGGACGATCTGACGGCCGCCGCCCTCTCTCCCGCCGAGTCTCGCCAGTACATCCTTGACCACATGAAAGGAGAAAGCGGGTCGTGATGTCTCGTACATCTACGGCCAGTCCCGCGTTCACAGATACAGAAGAAGAATCAGTGATAGCGAACTGGCACAAGAGCACCTACAGTGGCGCCTCGAACGGCTGCATCGAGCATACGAAGCTTTCGGCCGATCAGCGGGCGATTCGTGACACGAAGAATCGGGAGTTCGGAACACTCGTCTTCGACTCCACCGCGTGGCACGCATTCATCACTGGAATCAACTCCGGGATGCTGCAGATATGAGCACGAACACCGCAAGCGGCACACGCGCCACACAGCGGGAAAAGGCGCTGCTCTACACGCTCGACATCTCTCGCGCCCAGTGGACCAGCACTCCGGGGAGCCCCGTCGAGGGCCCTGTGGAGATCGCCGAGCTGGGGAACGGCGCGGTGGCCCTGCGCAACCCCGCGGACCCCCGCGGCCTCGTCCTGCGCTTCACCGCGGAGGAGTGGTACGCGTTCAAACTCGGGGTGCTTGACGGAGAGTTCGACTGACCTGGCGGGCAGACGCCGAAGGACCCCGCACCAGGGCGGGGTCCTTCGGGATGCCGTTCGGCCTTGCCGGCTGCCTCAGGGCGCCGGTCAGCCCTGCCAGCTGTGCGGGGCACGGAAGCCGGGCGAGCGCTCAAGGCGGCGCCAGCCGGCCTTGTCGCGGCCCCGGCGGGGCGTGGGTGCCTGGGCGGTGGCGGCGGCGCGGGCCAGCAGGATCGCGGTGATGGCGGCGACCTCTTCGGGCTCGGCGTGGCCCTTCTCGACGCGAATGTCGGGGGTAGTCATGTGCAGCGTTCTCCTTGTGGGCTACTGCAGGAATTAACTGCGTGGTTACTGCGCAATTACTGCGGAGGGTTGCCGTGCTTGCGCGACGGCAGATCTGCGTGCTTGTTGCGGAGCATCGCGAGGGAGCTGATCAGCACCTCACGCGTGGCGGCGGGGTCGATCACGTCGTCGACCAGGCCTCGCTCGGCGGCGTAGTAGGGGTGCATCAGCTCGGCCTTGTACTCCTTGACCATCTTCTGACGCATGGCCTCGGGGTCCTCGGCGGCCGCGATCTGGCGCCGGAAGATGACGTTGGCGGCACCCTCGGCGCCCATCACCGCGATCTCGTTCGTGGGCCAGGCATAGGTGAGGTCGGCGCCGATGGACTGGCTGTCCATGACGATGTACGCACCTCCGTACGCCTTGCGCAGGATCAGCGAGATGCGCGGCACCGTGGCGTTGCAGTAGGCGTAGAGCAGTTTGGCGCCGTGCCTGATGATCCCGCCGTGCTCCTGGTCCACGCCCGGCAGGAAGCCGGGCACGTCGAGCAGCGTCACGATCGGGATATTGAAAGCGTCGCACATCTGGACAAAGCGGGCAGCCTTCTCGGAGGCCTCGATGTCCAGGACCCCGGCAAGGGACTGCGGCTGGTTGGCGACGATGCCCACCACCTTGCCGTCCAGACGGGCCAGGGCGCAGATGATGTTGCGGGCCCAGCGCTCGTGGACCTCGAGGTAGTCGCCGTCGTCGACGAGCTCCTCGATGACCTTGGTCATGTCGTACGGACGGTTGCCGTCCGCGGGGACCAAGTCGAGCAGGACGTCCGAGCGGCGGTCCGCCGGGTCGTCCGACTCGTGGGTGGGCGGGTTCTCGCGGTTGTTCGAGGGGAGCATCGCGATGAGGTAGCGGACCTCGGCGAGGCAGGTCTCCTCGTCGTCGTACGCGAAGTGGCAGACGCCCGACGTCTCGGCGTGCACGTCGGCGCCGCCCAGACCGTTCTGGGTGATCTCCTCGCCGGTCACCGCACGCACCACGTCGGGTCCGGTGATGAACATCTGCGAGGTCTCGCGGACCATGAACACGAAGTCCGTCAGGGCGGGCGAGTAGGCGGCGCCGCCCGCGCACGGGCCCAGCATGACGCTGATCTGCGGGATGACGCCGGAAGCCTTGGTATTGCGCTGGAAGATGCCGCCGTACCCGGCGAGCGCGGAGACGCCCTCCTGGATACGGGCGCCGGCGCCGTCGTTCAGCGACACCAGCGGCGCACCGGCCGCGATGGCCATGTCCATGATCTTGTGGATCTTCGTGGCGTGCGCCTCGCCGAGCGCGCCGCCGAAGATGCGGAAGTCGTGGGCGTAGACGAAGACCGTGCGCCCCTCGACCGTGCCCCAGCCGGTGATGACACCGTCGGTGTAGGGCTTCTTGGCCTCAAGGCCGAACCCGGTCGCCCGGTGCCGGCGCAGCTGCTCGACCTCCTGGAACGAACCCGCGTCCAGGAGCAGCTCGATCCGCTCGCGGGCGGTCAGCTTGCCCTTGGCGTGCTGGGCCTTCGTCGCCTTCTCGCTCGGGCCGCGCAGGGCCTCGGCACGAATCGCGTGCAGCTCGGCCACGCGCCCACGCGCGTCGGTGGGCTCGCCCTCGGGAGAAGCGGTGTCGTCCAAAACGGTCATGTAGTGACCATACGAAGTGGGCCTACAGAAACGGACCGTCGACTATGAACAGTCTCCGGCCCGTTTTCCTGGCACCCCTGAACAGAAGGTCACGTCAGTGCGCCCGAAGTGACTGCTCAGAGCCCTGTTCGCCTGTAGGGATTCCACAAAAGCCGACGTGAGATCCACCTCACACCGACCCACTCGGCGAGGGCGCGTCGCAGATAAGTCCCGCGCCAGGCATGCCCGGAGCCAGCGGCCCCAAGGCTCGAACCCTCGGCCCCTCGGGACTTTTTTGCAAGCGACCAAGACCAGGTCCACGGCGGGCCGGAATCCGTGGGCACGGGAGTCGAGGGGCGGCGGGCTCACAGAACGGGCGCTATTGTCGAATCCGGTGTGTGATCAATCGAACACGCTACGCATTAGGTTGAATGTTGAACTGAATGGCGCTAGGGTCAATCTCGTTGAACATTCAACAGACGTAACCCCGTAGCTCGCAGCTCTCAGCTCGCCCTCAAGGAGCAGTCATGGGTCTCTTCGGCCGCAAGAACGAAACCGCCACGTCCTCCGCCACGTCCCCCGAAACCGCCGCCACGGCGTCCACTCCGGTCAACCCGGACCTGGCCGCCCTGACCGGCGAGTACGCGATCGACCCCGCGCACACGTCGATCGGCTTCGTCGCACGCCACGCCATGGTCACCAACGTCAAGGGCTCCTTCACCGACGTCACCGGCACGCTGCACCTGGACGGCACCGACCCGTCCGCGTCGACGGCTTCCATCGACGTGAAGATGGAGAGCATCGACACCGGCAGCGCGGACCGTGACGGTCACCTGAAGAGCGCGGACTTCTTCAAGATCGACGAGTTCCCGGAGATGACGTTCCGGTCCACGAAGGCGGAGGCGCTGGGTGGCGACGACTACCGCATCACCGGTGACCTGACGATCCTCGACACCACCAAGCCGCTCTCCATCGACCTCGAGTTCAACGGCGCGGCCACGGACCCCTTCGGGAACGAGCGGGTCGGCTTCGAGGGCAAGGCGGAGATCCTCCGCTCCGAGTGGGGCCTCACGTGGAACGCCGCGCTTGAGACGGGCGGAGTGCTTGTCTCCGACAAGATCAAGCTGAGCTTCGACATCTCCGCGATCAAGTCTGGCTCCTGAGGTTGGCTGGCCCCTGCGGTTGGCTGGCCCCTGCGGTTGGCTGGCTCCTGAGCCTCGGGCGTTCTGTGCCGCTGCTTCGCGGCGGATGCTTTCCGCCCGCCCACCCGATTGCCCCGCATGCAGGGCGGGGCGGACGGTGGCTTGGCTGTCGGCGCGGGTGCGGGGGGGCAGCGTCGTGTGGGCTTCATGCCCTATCGCAGCAACTGGCCCAACACCTCCACCAGTTGCTCCCTCACCGTCGCGTCCGTGATGATGCCGTTCTCACCCACCGTCTCCCGGACCACCGGGATCCGGACACAGGCCTCCTCCACTACGGCCGCCCCCGTGTAACCGAGCACCGCCCGCAAAGTGGCCGCCGCGCCCTCTCCTCGCCCCGATGCCGCCGCGTTCACCCAGGCGACGGGCTTGTCCGAGATCTCCGTGCCGCCGACCGTCCAGTCGAGCAGGTTCTTGAACGAGCCGGGCAGGGTTCCCGCGTACTCCGGCGTGCAGACCAGGATCGCCGCCGCTTCGTCGATCGCCGCACGCAGCTCCGCCACCGACGGCGGCAGGGGGTCCGTGTCGTCGTCGGGGTTGAAGTGGGGCAGCGTCGCGAGGCCTTCGTAGCGCAGGGTGCGTACGTTCGAGGGGGCCACGTCTTGCGCGGTGCGCAGCACGGCCTCGTTGGAGGAACCGGCGCGCAGGCTTCCGGACAGCAGCAGGAGCATGGAGGACATCCGCCGAACGTACCGCCTCTCCCCTACCCGTCCGGCCCTCCGGCGCCTCCTATCGGCACCGCCTATACGGCTCGGGCCGTGAGCTCGCTGGGAGGAGCGGCGGCTCGCCGTCTACGGGGGCTACGCTCCCGCCTGTCGCAGTGCGCCCGGCCGGACATCGCTGCCGAGCGCCGGGCAGAGACACCTTGCCCTAGAGTGCGGTCCAGCTTCTAGCCTCGCGCTCATGACCACACGACAAGAGCAACAGCGCGGGATTGACAGCGGGTTCGGGGCGGCGAGCACAGCGGACGACGTACTCGACGGGATCGATCTCTCGGGCAAGGTGGCGCTGGTCACCGGCGGCTACTCGGGTCTCGGCCTGGAGATCACCCGGGCGCTCGCCCGGGCTGGCGCGCACGTCATCGTCCCCGCGCGCAGGCCGGGCGCGGCGGAGGAAGCGCTGCGGGGCACGGCCCGCGTAGAGGTGCAGGCGCTGGATCTGGCGGACCAGGACAGCGTCAGGCGCTTCGCGGACCGCTTCCTCGCGACGACGCACCGCACCCTCGACATCCTCATCAACAACGCGGGCGTCATGGCCTGCCCCGAGAGCCGCGTCGGCCCTGACGGCGCCTGGGAGTCCCACTTCGCGATCAACCACCTGGGCCACTTCGCCCTGGTAAACCGCCTCTACCCGGCGCTGAGTCCGGGCACCGCGCGCGTGGTCTCCGTGGCCTCGTCCGGGCATTTCCTCTCCGACATCCGCTGGGCGGACCCGCACTTCCAGCAGGGCTACGACCGCTGGCTCGCCTACGCCCAGTCCAAGACGGCGAACGCGCTCTTCGCCGTCCACCTCGACTCCCTGAGCACGGCCGAAACCGGCGTACGCGCCTTCTCCGTACATCCGGGCAGCATCCTGACGCCCCTCCAGCGCCACATCCCCCGCGAGGAGCAAGTCGCGCAGGGCTGGATGTCCGCCGACGGCACCCCGGCACGAGGCTTCAAGACCCCCGCGCAGGGGGCGGCCACCGCGGTCTGGGCGGCGACGTCACCGCTTCTCGCCACTCATGGCGGCGCGTACTGCCAGAACTGCGACATCGCCGAGCCCGCCACGACGGAGGACATGCTGATCGGCGGTGTCAAACCCTGGGCGACGGACCCGGAGGCCGCGGCCCGCCTCTGGCAACTCTCCGCGGACCTCACGGGGTTGGGCGGCCTGGGATCATGAGGGCATGACCCGGACCCGGACCCGGACCGGACCCGGACCCGCCATGAGTGGATCACCGTCGCCGCGTACGAGAACATCTCCGGCGCCCTGCCGCCGCTTGCCGCTTGCCGCTCTCCGCGCTTGACCGCGTGAGCGGGGCATCGACTGGGGGCGCGGCTAGGAAACGGTCGTGGAGTCGGCGTGGTCCAGGATCGCTTCCGCGAGCGGGGCCTGCACCGCCGGGGGCAGTGCGTGGCCCATGCCCGCGATCTCCACCACCCGCGCGCCGCCGCCGATGACCTGTGCCAGGTGGTACGGATGCGGGGGCGGGAACACCGGCTCGGCCGAGGCGGAGACGACGAGTGTGGGGACCTTCGAGTCGGCCAGTTCGTCGGTGCGGAGCATGTGGGAGTCGTCGGCTCGGCCGTGGGCCGTCGAGGCGACGTGGGTACCGGTGTGCTCGATGATCCGGCGCTCCAGATCGCGGAAGTACGGTGCCCCGAAGGGGAGTTGGCCGCCGTTCAGGACGCGCCAGTGCTCCACCCGGCGGTCCAGTTCGGCCTCCAGGCCCTTGTCCTCGAACGGGCGCGACCACATCTCCAGGACTTCCGGAGCGATGCCGGGGAGTTCGCCGACCGGGACTTCGGTTCCGTCCGGGGCCGCGTACGGGGTCTCGCTGAGCGCGCACGTGCCGATCAGCGTGGCGCTGAGGACGCACTCGGGGCGGTCGGCCAGGACCAGCTGGGTCAGCATGCCGCCCAGTGACATGCCCACCAGATGCGCCCGCTCGACACCGAGGCCGTCCAGGACCGCCACGGCGTCCCGCGCCAAGTCGGTGATGGGGTAAGGGTGTTGATCGAAGGTGGAGGTGGAGCGGCCCGTGTCCCGGTGGTCGTAGCGGATGACCTGGTACCGGGCGGCAAGCGCGTCGACGAAGGCGTCGGGCCAGCCGAGGCCCGAAGCCTGGGCGCCCATGACCAGCAGCAGCGCGGGGCCCTCCGGCGCGCCGCGCCGCTCCGTCCACAGGCGGATGCCGGGGGCGACTTCTACGTACTCCTGCTGTCGCGACTGTTGCCGCACGAGCGACCTCCCGAGTCAACTGAACATTGCGAGACGATACGTAGCGTCTCGCAATCTCTCCGTCCCGTCAACCGTTGCCCCGCCCCCTCCTCTCTCTAGAACCCGCCGCCACCGAAGTCGCCGCCACCCCCGAAGTCCCCACCGCCACCGAAACCGCCGCCGAAGTCCCCGGGGTCGAAGTCCGACCCCGAGTAGTCCCCGCCGTCGTACCCGGACCCGCCACCGAAGTCCCCGTACCCGGAGCCGTAGTCCGCGCCGTACGCCGGGCTCGCCATCATTCCGCCCAGCATCGTGCCGACCAGGAGGCCCGGCAGGATGCCGCCGCCGAAGTAGCCGCCCGCCCAAGGGCCGTACGCCGGGCCCGCCTCCCAGTACGGGCGGCGCTCCCCCGACTCCGTGGCCACCGTGCGCGCCAGTGGTTCCTCGCCGTCGGCCAGGCGTGTCGCGTCCGCCTGGCAGACCGGGACCGTGCGCTCGGCCCCGGACGGCGGCGCCCACTGCGCGTCCTTCACCGACGGGCCGTGTCGCGGGTCGAAGAAGCAGGGAGCGCGGCGCTCCGGCAGGGGGCGGCCCTCCCGGCGTGCGGCGAGGAGGGCGAGCGAGAAGCGGCCGTCCTCAAGGGACTGGGTGACTCCCCGTACGTCCTCGGGGCGCTCCGCGGCCGCCATGAACGACTTCGCCTTCTCGTACGAGTCGAGCGCCCGTTCGTAGTCGGCGCGCATCGCGTCGTCCGCGCCCGCCTCTGCGGGGTGGAAGTCGAGGCGGTCCAGCTCCTCGCCGTACGCCGTGATGTCCTCGTCCACCACGACCCGCAGCTTCTCCAGCGCCGCCCGCTGCTCGTCGGCCCGCCGCCGCCGGTTCCGCCGGACCACCGCGTACGTCGCCCCGGCACCCGCCACGAGCACCGCACCGACACCGATCAGGCTGCCCACGTTGACGCCGTCGTCAGAACCGGAACCGCCGCCCCACGAGTCGGGCGCCGAGCCGCGGGCGTCCTTCACCGCCTGGTCGACGAAGGCGTTCAGCTGGGCCTTGGTGTCGGCCTCGTCCCCGTACGTCGTGACGAGGTTGGAGACGGCGTCGCTGCTCAGCACCTGCTGATCGGCCTTCGCGTCGAAGGCGTCACCGAGCCGGATCCCGTACACGCCCGTCACACCGGTCTCGGTGCGCAGCTTCTTGAAGAGGGCCTTCTTCGGGAAGTCCGCGGGCAGCACCGCCACGAAGACCGGCTTGTCGGCGTCCTTGATCTTCTGCGCGAGGGCGTTCGCCTCGGCCCCGGACAGCTGGTCCGACACGGCCGGGTCCACGTACACCGGGCTCTTCTCCCAGGCGTCGGCCACGGCCGGGACGCTCGCGGCCGATACGGCGGCCGCAGCTCCGGGCGCCGCCGTGAACGACACGGCGCCCAGAGCCACGAGAAGCCCGGACAGCGCGACAGTGAATCGCTTGGTCCCATTCCTCATACATCGAAGCTAACCCAGTCGGGCGTCCGACGGCGGCCCCGGGCCGACCCGGTTTCGCCCGGTTTCCTACTCCACGGGCTCGACGCCCGCCCGCAGCAGGCCGAACGTGTACGCGTCCTCCAGGGCCTGCCACGACGCCGCGATCACGTTCTCCGCCACACCCACCGTCGACCATTCCCCGTCACCGTCACTGGTGGAGATCAGCACCCGGGTCGTGGACGACGTGCCGTGCTTGCCCTCCAGGATGCGGACCTTGTAGTCGACGAGCTCCATCTTGGCGAGCTGGGGGTACATGCGCTCAAGGCCGACCCGGAGCGAGCGGTCGAGGGCGTTGACCGGGCCGTTGCCCTCCGCCGTGGCGACGATGCGCTCGCCCTTGGCCCACAGTTTCACCGTCGCCTCATTGGCGTGCGTGCCGTCGGGGCGGTCCTCCACGATGGCCCGCCAGGACTCGACGCGGAAGTAACGCCGGGCCCGGCCCTCGGCCTCCTCGCGGAGCAGCAGCTCGAAGGACGCGTCGGCGGCCTCGTACGTGTAGCCGCCCAGCTCGCGCTCCTTGACCCGCTCCACGACCCGCCCCACGAGCGCCCGGTCGTCGCCCAGGTCGATCCCGAGCTCCTTGCCCTTGAGCTCGATGGAGGCGCGCCCCGCCATGTCGGAGACCAGCATCCGGATGCGGTTGCCCACCAGGTCCGGGTCGATGTGCTGGTAGAGATCCGGGTCGACCTTGATCGCGGAGGCGTGCAGGCCCGCCTTGTGGGCGAAGGCCGAGACGCCTACGTAGGGCTGGTGCGTGGAGGGGGTGAGGTTGACGACCTCGGCGATGGCGTGCGAGACGCGGGTCATCTCGCTCAGCGAGCCCTCGGGCAGGACCCGCATGCCGTACTTGAGCTCAAGGGCGCCGACCACGGGGAAGAGGTTGGCGTTGCCGACCCGCTCGCCGTAGCCGTTGGCGGTGCACTGCACGTGGGTGGCGCCGGCGTCGACGGCCGCGAGGGTGTTGGCGACCGCGCACCCGGTGTCGTCCTGCGCGTGGATGCCCAGACGCGCGCCGGTGTCGGCGAGCACGGTGCCCACGATCGCCTGGACCTGGGCGGGGAGCATGCCGCCGTTGGTGTCGCACAGGACGACGACGTCGGCGCCCGCCTCGGAGGCCGTGCGGACGACGGACTTCGCGTACGCGGCGTTGGCGCGGTAGCCGTCGAAGAAGTGCTCGCAGTCGACGAAGACCCGACGCCCCTGGTCCACGAGGTAGGAGACGGTGTCCCGCACCATCTCCAGGTTCTCCTCCAGGGTCGTGCGCAGAGCGAGCTCGACGTGTCGGTCATGGGACTTGGCGACGAGCGTGATGACCGGGGCGCCGGACTCCAGCAGGGCGTTGACCTGCGGGTCCGTGGCCGCCGAGCCACCCGCGCGGCGCGTGGCGCCGAAGGCCACGAGCTGGGCGCGCCGGAAGGTGATCTCTTGCTGAGCGCGGGCGAAGAACTCGGTGTCGCGGGGGTTGGCGCCCGGCCAGCCGCCCTCGATGAAGCCCACGCCGAAGTCGTCCAGGTGCCGGGCGATGGTCAGCTTGTCCGCGACGGTCAGGTTGATTCCCTCGCGCTGCGCGCCGTCGCGCAGCGTGGTGTCAAAGACGTGGAACGTATCGTCGGGTGTGCTGGTTTCCGTCATGCTGATCTGGCTCCTGTGTCGGATCTCGGTCTACCGGAATGACCGGCTCCACCGCCTCAATGATCCCTCGCGCTCCGCGTCCGGCTGATGTTGGGCCAGGAAACGAAAAAACCCCTCGTGGGTACGAGAGGTTTGCGCGCGGGTCTGGAGACGACGGTGTCCGCCCGTACATGGTGGTACGAGACGGTCACTGCGGACCGGCGCGCCTGCTGCCAATAATCATGGCGAACGAGAGCACGCTGACACCCTGCCACAGCCCGGACACGCCGCGCTGCCCCGTCTCACGATGCGGGCGACGCATCCCACGCGCCGCCCGCATGACGTGCCGCCCGCATGACGTGCCGTGCCATGCCGTGCCGTGCCGTTCGGACTCAGCGCAGGTGACGCACGAAGACGTCCCTCACCTCATTGGTGTCGCCGGACACCAGATTCGTGGCGTCCGACGAGAACGCGACGGTCCTGGCGTCCGCGCTGAGCGCGTAGTGGGACAGGCTGGAGTCGGCATCGCCGCCGCCCTGCGGCACGTCCACGCGCTGGTTCTTTCCGGTGCGCAGATCGCGTACGTAGAGGGAGCCGTGGCCGGGATCGCCGGCGACGAGACCGGAGGCGTTTGAGCTGAACACGACGCGGCGGCCGTCCGGCGTGATCCGGGCCTCGGTCGAATCGCCGTCCGGCTGGCCGCCGTCGGCGTCGTACACGATCCGCTCGATGGCGTCGGTGCGCAGGTCGATGCGGAAGACGTCGTACTTCTCGTTGGTGTCCCCCGGGACCAGATCGCCCGACCGTGCGGAGAAGACGCCGTACCGCCCGTCCTTGCTCAGCGAGTCGACACCGACCTCGCGGTCGGCGCCCGACGGCGTGAGGTCGAGCCGCCTGCCCTGGCCCGCCTTCATGTCGTAGAGGTAGGTGCGGCCGTCGAGACCGGGACGCTGCTGGCCGATCGAGTAGCCGATGTGGCTGCCGTCGGCGCTCACGGTGAACTGCCCGATGAAGTACGAGGAGCTGGCGGGCCCCGTGACGATCTCGCTGATCCTCTTGGTGGTCCCCTTCTGGCGGTCGCGGACGTACACGCCGGTGTTCATCCCGTCGACGTAGTCGCCGTTCTCCTTGAGCTGCGAGACGAACGTGACGTACCGGCCGTCCGCGCTCGTCCGCGCGGGTGTCGCGCTCTCTCCGGTCACGGGCTTGTCCGCGTCCGAGAGGCTGACGAGCTCGGTCCGCTTCTTCTTGAGGTCCCGCAGGTAGATGCCGCTGTAGTAATGGCCGTCCGCGTCGTACGAGACGGCGGCGAACGTCACGTAGCGGCCGTCGGCGCTGATGGTCGACCGCTGACCCACGAAGTCGGTGAACTCGGCGCCGGAGTCCTGCACGCTGACCCGCTCGACCGTGCCGCGCCGCAGGTCACGGACGTACACATCGGGCCAGGTGTCGGTGTCGCCCGGCACGAGGTTCTTCGCCTCCGTCGAGAAGACCACGTACCTGCCGTCGGCGCTGACGTCCGGCAGCTCCGACGCCCCGTCGGCCTGTGTCCCGTCGGCGGCGACGCTGACCCGTTCGGTGCCGGGCTCGGCGTCGGGTGCCGCTGACGCGGCGGGCAGGGTGGCGGCCGTGACTGCGGCGACGAGCGCGGCGGCGGCCAGGGTGGCGCGGAGCTTGGTGCTGTTCTTGGTTCCGGGCGTGGTGCTGCGCATGGTCAAGTCCCCCGTGGTGCCGTGGTGTTGAGTGCGTGCAATGTCTGTGATGCGCGGGATGCGCTGACGGTTCCACGGGATGCTCTTACGGTTCCAGGGGACACACAATCCGCCGGAACGCGTACGACCTAGACGGGGGTGACGCGGTCCTGGGAGCCGGAGGCGAGCGCTCCGTCCAGGAACTCCCTTACGTGCGCGAGGATCTGGTCGCGGCTCGTGCCGCGCAGGCCGATCGCCACGTGGATGGAGAACCCGTCGAGCAGCGCCCGGAGCCGCGCCGCGAACCGGTCGGGGTCCAGGGCCCCGAACTCGCCCCGCGAGACGCCCTCGGCGAGCAGCGCCACCAGGTCGCGGTGCCAGGCGCTCTCGATGGCGACCTGCCGGTCGCGCTCGTCCTCGTCGGCGTTCAGGGAGCGGTTCCAGACTTCCAGCCAGAGCGTCCAGTGGGGGTCGCCCGGGGCGTCGGGGACGTACAGATCGACGTACGCGTCGAGCCGCTCGCGTGCCGTGCCCCGCCGTGCGAGCAGCCTGCCGCGCTCGGCGCCGAGAGCGGACTCGCTCCATTCCAGGGTGCGCAGGAGCAGCTCGTCCTTGGTGCGGAAGTAGTAGAGGAGGTGGCCGCTGCTCATGCCGACCTCGCGGCCGAGCGCGGCCATGGTCAGCTTCTCCAGGCCACGCTCGGCGATCATCTCCATGGCAGCGGCAAGGACGTCCTCGCGCGGTGGGGCGTTCTTCCGCGCGCGGGCCTGACCTGCCATGTCGTTCTCCTTGATCACACCTTCGGCTGCTGCTGGGTGATGCAGTGGATGCCACCGCCCCCGGCGAAGATCGTACGGGCGTCGACGAGCGTCACCGTACGGTCGGGGAAGAGGCCACGGAAGATGCCGGCCGCGATCTCGTCGTGGGTGTCGCCGAAGGCGCACAGGACGACGCCGCCGTTGCAGAGGTAATGGTTGATGTAGGAGTAGTCGACCCAGCCGTCGTCGTCCTTCAGGACGGTCGGGGCGGGCACCTCGACGATCCGCAGGGTGCGGCCGCGCGCGTCCGTCTGTCCGGTGAGGGCGGCGACGACCTCCTTGCTGACCTCGTGGTCGGGGTGGTCGGGATTCCGCTGGGAGTGGACGAGGACCACGCCGGGCGCGGCGAAGGCGGCGACGATGTCGACGTGGCCGAGGGTGCCGAAGCCGTGGCCGGGGTAGTCGGCGGTGAGGCCGCGCGGCAGCCAGATCGCCTTGGTGGTGCCGAGGCGGGCGTGGATCTCCGCCTCGACCTGCTCCTTGGTCCAGTCGGGGTTGCGCTCGGGGCCGAGCTGCACCGTCTCGGTGAGCAGGACGGTGCCCTCGCCGTCGACGTGGATGCCGCCGCCTTCGTTCACGAGCGGCGAGGTGTACGTCCGGGCTCCGGCGAGGTCGGCGACGTATGCGCCGACCTTCGCGTCGTGGTCCCAGCGGGCCCACTCCTGGGCACCCCAGCCGTTGAACGTCCAGTCGACGGCGGCCAGTCGGCCCTTGCCGCCGGTGAGGAAGGTCGGCCCGATGTCCCGCATCCAGGCGTCGTCGAGCTCACGCTCCACCACCTCGATGTCCGGGCCGAGGAGCTCGGTGGCGTACGCGGCCTGTGCGGGTCCGCAGACCACGGTGACCGGCTCGAAGCGGCGTACGGCGCGGGCGACGTTCGCCCAGGCGAGGCGGGACTCGTCCAGGCCCGAGGGGTCGTCGAAGGTCGGGTTGGGGCACGGCCACGCCATCCAGGTGCGCTCGTGCGGGGCCCACTCGGCGGGCATGCGGAAGCCGTCGGCAGCAGCGCTCATGACGTACACCCTTAAAGGAAGTAGAGGCGGTTGAGGGAGACCGATTCGGCGGGCTCGGAGCGGACCGGGTCACCGTCGAGCGTGACGAGACCGGAGCGCTGGTCGACGTCGATGGAGCCGGTACGCGAATTGAGGCGCAGGTCGGCGGGCCCGATGCCCCGGGTGCCCCGCACGGCGACCCTGCGCCGCCGGGTCGGCATCGTGTCGTTGCCCTGGTCGACGGCGGCCTGTGCGACGAAGGCCACCGAGATGTCGGCGGGCGTCGCGCCGTACGACCCGAACTGCGGCCCGAGGACGAGCGGCTCGCACGTGTCGGTCGCGGCGTTCGGATCACCCACGACCCCGTACGCGGGGAAGCCGGACTTCAGCACCAACTGCGGCTTGGCGCCGAAGAATTCGGGCCGCCAGAGCACGACGTCGGCCATCTTGCCGACCTCGATGGAGCCGACCTCGTGGGCGAGGCCGTGGGCGATGGCGGGGTTGATGGTCAGCTTGGCCATGTAGCGCAGGACGCGCGCGTTGTCGTCGCCGTCGCCGTCGCCGTCCATGGGGCCGAGCTCGGCCTTCATCTTCCCGGCCATGGCGAAGGTCCTGCGTACGGTCTCTCCCGCGCGCCCCATGCCCTGCGCGTCCGACGAGGTGATCCCGATGGCGCCCAGGTCGTGCAGCACGTCCTCGGCGCCCATGGTCCCGGCGCGGATGCGGTCGCGGGCCATGGCGGCGTCGCCCGGCAGGTCGGTCTTCAGGTCGTGGACGGAGACGATCATCCCGTAGTGCTCGGCGACCGCGTCACGTCCGAAGGGCAGTGTGGGGTTGGTGGAGGAGCCGATCACATTCGGCACGCCCGCCATCTTCAGGACGTTCGGTACGTGTCCGCCGCCGCAGCCCTCGATGTGGAAGGCGTGGATGGTCCGCCCTTCCAACACCTTCAGCGTGTCCTCGACGGACAGGCACTCGTTCAATCCATCGCTGTGCAGGGCGACTTGGACGTCATGCTCCTCGGCGACCCGCAGCGCGGTGTCCAACGCGCGCGTATGGGCGCCCATGTCCTCGTGCACCTTGAAGCCCGACGCGCCGCCCTCGGCGAGGGCCTCGATCAGCGGGGCGTCGTGCGAGGACGAACCCCGGCCCAGGAAGCCGATGTTGACCGGCCAGGCGTCGAAGGCGTTGAACGCGTGCCGCAGCGCCCACGGGGAGTTGACGCCGACACCCCACACGGGGCCGAATTCCTGGCCGATGATCGTGGTGACGCCGGAGGCGAGCGAGGCCTCCATGATGCGCGGCGAGAGCAGATGGACGTGGGTGTCCACGGCTCCGGCGGTGGCGATGAGCCCCTCCCCCGACACGATGGACGTGCCGGTGCCGACCACGACGTCGACCCCGTCGAGGGTGTCGGGGTTGCCCGCCCGCCCGATGGCGTGGATACGGCCTTCCCGGATACCGATCGACACCTTGCGGATGCCCTGCACGGCGTCGATCACCAGCACATTGCTGATCACGACGTCACAGGTCTCGCGGACGGCGGCGGCCTTCAGATGCAGTCCGTCACGGGCCGTCTTGCCGAACCCGGCGAGGAACTCCTCGCCGTACTTCTGCGCGTCGGACTCCACCCGGACGGTCAGGCCCGAGTCGCCGAGCCGGACGCGGTCGCCCGCGCGGGGTCCGTGTGTGGCCGCGTACGCGTACGGATCGATGCTCATCGGCCGACTCCTCCCTCTGCTCCGTCTGCTCCGTCTGCTCCTTGGCCAGCTGTTCGGTCTGCTCCTTGCCCAGCTGTTCGGTCGGCTCCCAGATAGCCGCAGGCCACGGCCCTGCGCAGGGCCTCTTCCTTGGCGCCGGGCGCGTCGAGCGCGCCGTCCACCAGACCGGCGAAGCCGATCGCGACGCGCTCACCGCCGATCGGCACGAGCCCGACCTCGACGCTCTCGCCGGGGCCGAAGCGGACGGAGGACCCTGCGGGCACCGCGAGCCGCATGCCGTAGGCGGCGAAGCGGTCGAAGTCGAGCCGGGGGTTGGCCTCGAAGAGGTGGAAGTGCGAGGTCACGGAGACGGGGACGGTAGCGGTGTTGTGCACGGTGAGCGTCGCGACGGGCGCGAGCTCCGTGTGCGGCGGCCCGGGGAGCAGCGCTCCCGGGGCCGCACCGCCGAGCCCCACCCCGTCCCCCGCTCCGATCGGCTGTGAGACGACCGCGAGCCGGGACCCGTCGTCGAAGACGGCCTCCACATGCACCTCGGTCACCACGTCCGCCACACCCGGCAGGACGTCGTCGGGGCCCAGGACCGAGCGGGCCCGCTCGATCGCCTCGGCGAGCCTGGCCCCGTCGCGGGCCGCCTCGCACACCGTGTCCGCGATCAGCGCGGTCGCCTCGGGGACGTTGAGTCTGAGGCCGCGCGCCTTGCGGGCCCTGGCCAGCTCGGCCGCCCCGAAGAGCAGCAGCCGGTCGCGTTCCGTGGGGGTAAGCCGCACGCCACCACACCTCCATCATTTGAATGCCACTCTAACCACGAGATCAACCCAGCGGAAACATTGACGTACGAGCATGCCTCAGGTCACATTGAGCGGCACTCAAACAATCGGACGGCGGCCTGTGTGCGCAGGCGGCCACGATCGAGCGTCAGGGGCACCCTCATGCCGATAGAACAGCGCGGAGTCGACACCATCCCGGACGGGGAACGCACCAGCGGCCCCCGCGATCTCATCTCGATCCTGCTCGGCTCCAACCTCTGCCTCGGGGTGATCGTCTTCGGCTGGCTGCCGGTGTCGTTCGGCCTCGGCTGGTGGGCGTCGATCACCTCGGTGGTGGCGGGCACGGTGCTCGGCACGGCCCTCACCGCACCTCTCGCCCTGGTCTCGCTCCGCACGGGCACGAACCTCTCCACCTCCTCCGGCGCGCAGTTCGGCGTCCGGGGCCGTCTGGTCGGCTCGATCGTCGGCCTCCTGCTCTCCCTCGGCTACACCGCGCTGACCGTCTGGATCGGCGGTGACGTGATGGTGGGCGTCCTGCACCGTCTGATCGGGCTCCCGGCGGGCGGCCTCTCGTACGGGATCGTGTACGCGCTTCTCGCCGCCGCGACGGTGACGGGCGCGGTGTACGGATACCGGGTCCTGCTGCGCCTCTCGCGCGTCCTCGCGGTCGGCATGACGGCGCTGCTGATCCTCGGGGTGGTGGCGTACGCCCCCGACTTCACGACGTCGTCGCTCCCTCAGGCAGGCGGCTACCTCCTGGGCTCGTTCTGGCCGACGTGGCTCCTCGCCCTGGTGGCGGCGGGTCTGAGCGGCCCCATCGCGTTCATCACGCTCCTGGGCGACTACACGCGTTACGTCTCGCCCACCCGGCACAGCTCGCGCACGGTCCTTCGGGCGTCATGGATCGGCCTGCTGGCCGGGCTCCTGGTCCCCCAGCTCTTCGGTACGTTCACGGCGTACGCGGCGGGGGCGGCGCTCGACTACGCGGGCCCGCTGGTCTCGGCGTCCCCCATCTGGTACTTGATCCCGCTCCTGCTCGCCGCGTCGGCGGGCTCGGTGGGCAACGCGGGCCTGATGCTGTACTCGATGGGCCTCGACCTGGACGCGATCCTGCCGCGGGCGTCGCGGGCCCGGGCGACGTACACGGTGGCGGTGGTCGCCACGGGGTGCGTGTTCGTGGGCCACTACGCGTGGGAGGCCCAGGACGCGATGACGTCCTTCGTGCTGCTCCTGACGGCGATCGGCACCCCCTGGGCGGTGATCACCCTGGTCGGCTTCGCGCGCTGCGGGGGCGTCTACGACGCAGAGGCGCTCCAGGTCTTCAACCGCCGTTCCAGGGGCGGGGTCTACTGGTACCGCGCGGGCTGGAACATCCCGGCGACGGTGAGCTGGGCCCTTGGCGCGGTGGTCGGCCTGGCCGCGGTCTCCCTCCCCTCCTACGAGGGCCCGCTGCTCTCCCTCACCGGCGGGGTGGACTGCAGTTTCCTGCTGTCGGGCGTGGTGGGCGGGCTGACGTACGTGATCCTGGAGCGAAGGCAGGCGCCCGAACCCGCGGCGGTCAGCGTGCCGACGCCGTGATCAGCTCGTGCAGATAGCGCTTGACGATGACACCGCCGTACGTGCCTTCGATCAACGCCCGTACGCACCCGAGCAGTCCGTCCCGCGTCGGGTCATCGAGGGCGCGGTGCCCCGAGTAGGTGCGCAGGACGTCGATGTACTGATCGGCGGTGTAAGTGATGTCCCGCACGAAGCGCCGCACGGTGACCGGCCCAAGGCCGTCCGCGCGGTCCAGCTCCCCCGTGTCGCTGTGGACGGTGCTCTCCGCGGGCAGCCGCAGGCCCGGCTCGGTGGCGTCGGGGTCCCACCGCTCGTAGCACCCTTGGACGTCGACCCAGAACTCCGCACTGCCACCCGCGACATGCTCGGTGGTGACGACCGCGAGCGTCCCGCCGGGCCGCAGAGCCGCCCTCATCCTGGGCACCCGCACGGCGGGGTCGAGCCAGTGGAAGGCGGTCGCACAGACGACCAGGTCGTACGGTTTTGGGGGCAACGCCCACGCTTCGAACTCGGCCACTTCCACGTGGGCCCGGGGATACGGAGCGAGGTTGCGGCGGGCCACGGCGGCGAGGGCGGGGCCCAGCTCTACGCCGGTGAGGGTGCTGCCGGTCGCTGCGAGCGGCACGGTCAACTGCCCGGTACCGGGAGCGATCTCAAGCACCCGGCTGCCACGGCCCAGGCCCGCCTGCCCGACCAACTCCTCGACCAACTCGGACGGATACCGGGGCCGGGCCCGCTCATACAGCTCGGCGTCCCCGTCAAAGATCCCACGCAGCATCCCCCCACTGTCCCACCGCGGGTCTCTCCATGCGGGCCTCTCCCAGCCACCCACCCGACACACCCCGCGTCGCGGACGGCGGGCGGGCGGGCACGTACAGCCCGGGGTGGGGACAGCGCGAAGGCCGGGCCCGGAAGGTCACTTCCGGGTCCGGCCCTCACTCACGTACGCGGCTAAGCCCTCAGCCGAGATCATGCATCCAGCCGTGCCGGTCCTTCGCCGTGCCGCGCTGCACGTCGAGCAGCGCCTCGCGCAGCTTCATCGTGACCGGGCCCGGCTCGCCGCCGCTCTGGGTCCATTCGCCCGAACGGCACTTGACCGTACCCACGGGAGTGATCACGGCCGCCGTGCCGCACGCGAAGACCTCCGTCAGCGTGCCGTCGGCCGTGTCCGCCTGCCACTGGTCGATCGAGACCCGCGACTCCTCCGAGGAGTAACCCAGGTCGCGGGCGACCGTGAGCAGCGAGTCACGGGTGATTCCGGCGAGCAGCGAGCCCGTCAAGGTCGGCGTCACGATCTTGTCCCCGTACACGAAGTACAGGTTCATCCCGCCGAGCTCCTCGACCCACTTGTGCTCCACGGCGTCCAGGTAGGCCACCTGGTCGCAGCCCTTCTCCGCGGCCTCGGCCTGCGCGAGCAGGGACGCCGCGTAGTTGCCGCCGGTCTTGGCGTCGCCCACGCCACCGGGGACGGCCCGCACGCGGTCCTCCGACAGCCAGATCGAGACGGGCTTGACGCCACCGGGGAAGTACGCGCCCGCGGGCGAGGCGATGACGATGAAGAGGTACTCGTTGGCCGGCTTCACACCGAGACCGACCTCACTCGCGATCATGAACGGACGCAGGTAGAGCGACTCCTCGCCACCGTGCTCCGGCACCCACGCCTTGTCCGCCTTCACCAGCGCGTCGCACGCCTCGATGAACGTCTCGACCGGCAGCTCCGGCATCGCGAGTCGCCGCGCCGACCGCTGGAAGCGCTCCGCGTTGGCCTCGGGGCGGAAGGAGGCGACCGAGCCGTCGGGGCGGCGGTAGGCCTTGAGGCCCTCGAAGATCTCCTGCGCGTAGTGCAGGACGTTGGTCGCCGGGTCGAGCGAGAGCGGGCCGTACGGCGTGAGCTGACCGTCGTGCCAGCCCCGGCCCTCGGTCCACTTGATCGTCACCATGTGATCGGTGAAGTGGCGACCGAACCCGGGATTGGCCAGGATCGCCTCGCGCTCCGCCCTGGACAGCGGGCTCGAGGTGGGCTTGAGCTCGATCGTGGTTGTCGGCGTCGGCGTCGTCGTCATGAGTACTAGTCCTTCACGGTGTGATGGTGACGGACCGCGCTCACGCCCGTACGTCTCGTACTAGGACGTCCGAGTAACCCTGCATTCCGCGGTCCCACGTTCGATTATCGCTCGCGTGGCTCCGAGGACGAAACAGCGTGAATGCGGCCCAGGGGTCGATGGTGGCACCCGGAGCCGCATACGAGAAGCCGCCGGGTCGTGAACCGGACCCGGCGGCTGCTGTGATTTCAGTGAGCTACCGGGTCAGCCCGCTACTCGTACGGCGAGCGCGTCGCCGATCGCTTCGGTGCTGCGGACCGTGTCGCCGCGCTCCGAGAGGTCGGCGGAGACGGCGGCCTCGATGCGCCCCGCCTCGTCCTCGTGACCGAGGTGACGCAGGAGCAGCGCGACGGACAGGACGGTGGCCGACGGGTCGGCCTTGCCCTGGCCCGCGATGTCCGGCGCCGAGCCGTGCACGGGCTCGAACATGGACGGGAACTCGCGGCTCGGGTTGATGTTCCCGGAGGCCGCGACGCCGATGCCGCCGGAGACGGCCGCGGCGAGGTCGGTGATGATGTCGCCGAAGAGGTTGTCGGTGACGATCACGTCGAACCGCGCGGGGTCGGTGACGAGGAAGATCGTCGCCGCGTCCACGTGGAGGTAGTCGGTGGTGACGTCGGGGAACTCCTTCGCCACCTTGTTGAACACGTTCGTCCAGAGGTGACCGGCGTACGCGAGGACGTTGTTCTTGTGGACCAGCGTCAGCTTCTTGCGCGGGCGGGCCTGGGCGCGGGCGAAGGCGTCACGGACCACGCGCTCCACACCGAAGGCGGTGTTGACGGAGACCTCGGTGGCGATCTCGTGCGGGGTGCCCTGGCGGATGGTGCCGCCGTTGCCCGTGTAGGGGCCTTCGGTTCCTTCGCGTACGACGATGAAGTCGATCTCGGGCTGGCCCTTGAGGGGGGTCGAGACACCCGGGAGCAGCTTCGAGGGCCGCAGGTTGACGTGGTGGTCGAAGAGGAAGCGGAGCTTCAGCAGGAAGCCGCGCTCCAGGACGCCGGACGGGACCGAGGGGTCGCCGATCGCGCCGAGGAGGATCGCGTCGTGCTGCTTGAGGGCATCGACGTCGGCGTCGGTGAGGGTCTCACCGGAGGCGTGGTAGCGCTTGGCGCCGAAGTCGAACTCCTTGGTCTCCAGCTTCACATCCTGCGGGAGGACGGCGTTGAGGACCTTGAGCCCCTGGGCCACGACTTCCGGGCCGATTCCATCACCGGGGATCACTGCGAGATTGAGGATGCGAGAGCTTGCCGACATGCGAGAAGCGTACGCCTCGTCCCACGGGATGACACACGCAGTCCGACATGCGGACACTCCTGGTCACGCCGCCGACCACGCCGTTGGCGACGCCGTTGGCGACGCCGCGCGCAGGCAACCGCATGGACACCCGGTCTTCACCCTCAGGCCTGGTGGGAGTTGGGGGCCACTGGGAAGTTCCCTTTCATGGACACCCCCGATGTCGGCATACCGGAGCGGCTCGCGGCCGCGATGAGCATGCCGGAGCAGCACGCGTACCTGCGCAAGAAGCTCTCGCGCCGCAAGGTCCTCGCCAGTTCGTTCGCCACCGCGGGCACGGTCGGCGGCATCGGCCTGCTCGCCGGAAGTTCGGGGAGCGCGCACGGCGGGGGCGTGTCGGCGTCGGGCCCGCTCGCCGCGCCGTCCGCGCCGTCCGGGCCCGTCAAGGTCGACGGCAGACTCGTGGCGCCCTTCGCCCGGCATCTCGCCTTCGGGGCCGACCCGAAGACGCAGATGCGGGTCTCCTGGCAGGTGCCGCTCGCGGTCAAGTCCCCTTATCTGCGCGTGGGGTCGAAGCCCTGGGAGCTGAGCCGGAAGATCGAGGCCGAGGTCCGTGATCTGCACACGCCGTCCCTGTCGAAGAAACTGCCCGCCGTCGAGCAGTACTACCTGCACGCCGCGCTCGACGGACTCAGCCCCGGCACGACGTACTACTACGGCGTCGGCCACGAGGGCTTCGACCCGGCGTCGCCCGAGCGCCTCGCGACGATCGGCTCCTTCCGCACGGCACCGGCGCAGGCGCAGAACTTCGTCTTCACGGCCTTCGGCGATCAGGGCGTGAGCTATCACGCGCTCGCCAACGACCAGTTGATCCTGGGCCAGAACCCGTCCTTCCACCTGCACGCGGGCGACATCTGTTACGCCGACACCACCGGGCACGGCGAGGAGTCCGACACGTACGACGCGCGCGTGTGGGACACCTTCCTCGCGCAGACGGAGTCGGTGGCGAAGTCGGTCCCGTGGATGGTGACGACCGGCAACCACGACATGGAGGCGTGGTACTCGCCCAACGGCTACGGCGGCCAGTCCGCCCGCTGGTCACTCCCCGAGAGCGGCTTCGACCCGAAGAACGCGCCCGGCGTCTACTCCTTCACGTACGGCAACGTCGGCGTCGTCGCGCTCGACGCGAACGACGTCTCGTACGAGATCCCCGCCAACAAGGGCTACACGGACGGCAGACAGACCGCCTGGCTGGACAAGCGCCTGGGCGAGCTGCGGGCCGACGGCACGATCGACTTCATCGTCGTCTTCTTCCACCACTGCATGTACTCGACGGCGAGGCACGCCTCGGACGGCGGGGTGCGCGACGCGTGGCTCCAGCTGTTCACCAAGCACCAGGTGGACCTGGTCGTCAACGGCCACAACCACGTCTACGAACGGACCGACGCCGTCAAGGGCGGCGAGGTCGGCAAGCCCGTGCCGGTCGGCGCGTCGACCGATCCGACGCGCGACGGCATCGTGTACGTCACCGCGGGCGGCGCGGGCAAGGACCTCTACGACTTCCCGGCGGGCGTGCGCGACAGCTACGAGGGAAACGTCGACGACCGCGACGCGATCGAGTCGTTCCACTGGACGAAGTCGCGCCGGCCCGAACCGGACACGGTGGAGTGGTCACGGGTGCGGTACACCGGCTTCTCGTTCCTCGCGGTGGAGGTGACGGCCGGCGCGAACCCGAAGCTGACGGTCACCGCGCTCGCGGAGAGCGGAGAACGCGTGGACCACTTCGACGTGGTGCGCGGAAAGTAGGGAGAAGCCCGGACAGAAGCAGGGACGTGGAAGCGCGGGCGGGTCAGTGACCCGTCTCGCCGCCGTTGTCCCTGCGGTCGAGGGCTCGCTGCAGGGCCGCGGCGGCGTTCCTGCGCTCGGAATCGCTGGTACGGGGGGCGTGGCGGACTCGGCGTGCGGTCGTCTCGGCCATGGGAGATCCACTCCTTGGAAGAAGGAAGTTTTCGAGACGCCGGAGGGGCGGGGAGCCAAGGAGCGACAGGGGTTGCCTGCGTGGAGCTCCGGCTCACGACCGCCATTCGCTTGGTCGAGCGAGACGTTCGGCTTCTACAAAGCTAAGCGAGGACGGAGCGTCTGTCTCCACAATTACTCGGACTTCCTACTATCTGAGACGACCTTCACTCTCCGTCACCCTCCGTCGTCCTTCTGGCAGCTCTGAGCTATCGGTGACGCGGGCGGGGGGGATGTGGGCGCGGACAGCGACGGTGGAGACCTGCCTCCGGAATGGGAGCGCGGGCATGATCGCCGCGCGACGGGAGCCGCGGAGGCGCTAGGCCTCTAGAAGACGTCCCCGTCGCGCCAGTCGATGAGGAGTTCGTGCACCGGGTCGAGGTGGGCGCCCCAGAGGAGCGGGGGCTCCTCGTCGGGCATGTGGACCACGCCGGTCGGGCCGAGTGTGCCGACCGCGCCCTTCCACTCCTGCCAGCCGCGCGCGAGGTAGAGCCGCTGACCCTCGTCCGACGCCGAGAGGGCGCCGAGCGCGTACGCCCGGTCGATCACCCGCTCCAGAGCGCCCATCACCCGCCCGCCCAGCCCCTGTCGCTGCCGGTCCGGACGGACGGCGACCGCTTCGACGTAACCAGTGCGCAGTGAACGGCCGTGGTGCAGGATCCGGCGCTGGACCACGGAGCCGTGCGCGAGGAGCAGGCCGGAGTCGTCGTGCACGAGGGCGTGCACGCCGCCGAGGCCGTGGTCCCAGTCCTGGTCGCTGAAGTCCCCGTCGAACGCCTCGTCCATCAACGCGCGGGCGGCGCCGAGTTCGGCGGGGTCGAGATCGCAGGTATGGGCCGTGCGCAACGTGGTCACCCATCCACCGTACTCAGGCGATATCTGAATACGCACCCCGATATGCCGCCCGCTCGACGGCGGCCTTCGGGGTCCTCGCACACCGGCCGCGACGGTTCCACGGGCTGTATCTGGCCCTGCCGGGCGTCGGATTCACGACCGGGCCCTCATTGATCGTGACGGGACGGAGCCGACCGGGGCACACTCGTGAACATGGCTGACGAGACCGCAGAACGACCCTGGACCCCCATCCACGGCGAGCCCTACCGCTCCGTCCCCTACCGCCCCGAGCGCATGCCCGCGACCGAATCCCTCGTGCACGCCGCCGAGTTGAGGTCGCGGATGCAGGAGCGGCGGACCGTACGGCAGTTCGCGCCGGACCCGGTGCCCCCGCAGGTCGTGCGGGACGCCATCGCGTGCGCGGCGACGGCGCCGTCCGGCGCGCACCAGCAACCGTGGACGTTCGTCCTCGTCCAGGACCCGGAGATACGCCGCCTGATCCGCGAGGCCGCCGAGCACGAGGAGCAGATCTCGTACGACGGCCGTCTCGGCGAGGAGTGGCTCGCGGCGCTGCGCCCCCTCGGCACGGACGAGGTGAAGCCGCATCTGACGGACGCGCCCGCGCTCGTCGTGGTCTTCCAGCAGCGCTACTGGCTCGGCGACGACGGCGCCAAGCACAAGCACTACTACGTCGACGAGTCGGTCGGCATAGCCGTGGGGATGCTGCTGTCCGCGCTGCACCTGTCGGGCCTCGCCGCGCTGATCCACACCCCGAGCCCGATGCGGTTCCTGTCGCAGGTGCTCGGCCGCCCGGAGAACGAGAAGGCGTTCGCGGTGATCCCCGTGGGCTATCCGGCGCCGGACTGCCAGGTCCCCGATCTCGTACGGAAATCGCTGGATCAGGTCCTGGTGGAGGTCTGAGCGCCCACCAGCGCACGCTCCATGAAGGGGTAGTCGGTGTACCCCTCGGCCCCGTGGGTGTAGAGGTGCGCCGCGTCGATCTCCTGGAGAGGCGCGCCCGCGGCGAACCGCTCCGGCAGGTCGGGATTGGAGATGAACGCCCGCCCGTACGACACGAGGTCCGCCAGGCCTTCGGCCAGCACCGCCTCGCCCGCGTCGCGCGTGGTCGGGTCGCCGTTCTCGCCGACGTTGCCGATGAGGGTGCCGTGCCAGTGGGGGCGCAGGTCGGTGAGGGCGGGGTAGCTGTCGTTGTCGGTGAGGTGGAGGTAGGCGAGACCGAGGCCGTCGATCTCGTCGAGCAGCGCGCGGTAGACGGGGCCGGGGTCGGCCTCCGCCATGCCGAACTGCGGGTTGCCCGGCGAGAGGCGCAGGCCCAGGCGCTCGGCTCCGATGGCGTCGGCGACGGCGCGCACGACCTCGACGGCGAAGCGGATGCGGTCGGCGATCGAGTTCCGGCCGTACTCGTCGTCGCGGAAGTTGGTGTTGTCGGCGAGGAACTGGTGGATCAAGTAGCTGTTGGCGCCGTGGAGTTCGACGCCGTCGAAGCCCGCGGCGATGGCATTGCGGGCGGCGGTGACGTGATCGCGCACGGCGGTGTGGATCTCGTCGCGGGTCATCGCGCGCGGGACGACCGGATCGGCCTTCCCGCCGCCGCTCACATGGACACGGCCAGGGACGAGCACCGCGGACGGCCCCGCGGGAAGGTCGCCGTCGATCCGGGCCAGCGGGTGGCCCTTGCGGCCACCGTGCATGAGCTGGGCGTAGATCCTGCCGCCCGCCCCGTGCACCGCCTCGGTCACCGCACGCCAGCCGGCGATGTGGGCGGGGGTCTCCAGACCCGGGATCCGCCAGTCGCTCTGGCCGCTGCTCGCGGGCCAGATGCCCTCGGTGACGATGAGGCCCGCGCTCGCGCGCTGGGCGTAGTGGTCGGCGACGACGGGCAGCGGGGTGCCGTCCTCAGCCGCCCGGTGGCGGGACATGGGCGCCATCACGATGCGGTTGGGGAGGTGGCCGATGGGGCCCCCGGAATACGGTGCGAGAAGCGAAATGTTCGTCATGCCGAGAAGGTAGAAGCTGACACTGGTGTCAGATTCAAGTGCGGAGGCACTTCAAGTGCGGAGGTACGCGTGACATGAGGATCGGCGAGCTGGCGAAGCGTACCGCTGTGAGCGAGCGGTCCCTGCGCTACTACGAGAAGCAGGGCCTGCTGCACGCGGAGCGCACACCGGGCGGCCACCGCGACTACACGGAGGCGGCGATCGACCGCGTCGTCCACATCCAGGAGCTGTTCGCGGCGGGCCTGTGCAGCGCGAAGATCGTGGAGCTGCTCCCGTGCATGCGGGACCAGGACGGCGGCCCCTCGAAGACCGCCACACCTTGGCTGGTGGAGGAGTTGTCGGTGGAGCGGGCCAGGATCGACGGCATGGTGGAGGAGCTGCTGCGGGCGCGGGATGTGCTGGACGAGGTGATCTCGGCGGCGTCGCAGGAAAGCTAGGTCGCAGGAGAGCTGGGTCGCAGGAGAGCTGGTCCGTCAGGATCCGGACGCGGGGTGATCGAGCGGGCGGGCGGGAGAGGCTTGTTCGCCCGGCCGAAGCCGCTTCGCCCGGTCAAGACCGCAGGGGAAAAGACACCGCCTCCGACCGGGGTGGGGCCCAGGCCGGAGGCGGGGTACGGGGAGGCTCGGAAGCCAGGGGAAATCAGCCCATGTGCGGGTACGAGTACTCCGTGGGCGAGACCAGCGTCTCCTTGATGGCGCGGGTCAGCGTCCAACGCTGCAGGTTCTGCGGCGCGCCGGCCTTGTCGTTCGTGCCCGAGGCACGGCCGCCGCCGAAGGGCTGCTGGCCGACGACAGCGCCGGTCGACTTGTCGTTGATGTAGAAGTTGCCCGCCGCGTAACGGAGCTTCTCCATCGTGTACGCCGCAGCGGCACGGTCGCCCGCGATGACCGACCCGGTCAGCGCGTAGTCCGACGCCGACTCCATCTGGGTCAGCATCTCCTCGTACTTGTCGTCCTCGTAGACGTGGATCGCGAGGAACGGACCGAAGTACTCGGTGGTGAAGACCTCGTTGGCCGGGTCCGAGCACTCGACGACGGTCGGACGGACGAAGTAGCCGACCGAGTCGTCGTACGTGCCGCCCGCGACGATCGTGCAGGAGTCGTCCGACTTGGCGCGGTCGATCGCCGCCTTGTTCTTGGCGAACGCGCGCTCGTCGATGACGGCGCCGATGAAGTTCGACAGATCGGTGACGTCACCCATCTTGATGCCGTCGACCTCGGCCGCGAACTCCTCCTTGAAGCCGGAGTTCCAGATCGAGGCGGGGACGTACGCACGCGACGAGGCGCTGCACTTCTGGCCCTGGTACTCGAAGGAGCCACGGGTCAGGGCCGTCTTGAGGACGGCGCGGTCGGCGCTCGGGTGCGCGACGACGAAGTCCTTGCCGCCCGTCTCGCCGACGAGGCGCGGGTACGTGCGGTAGTTCGCGATGTTCTCGCCGACCGTCTTCCACAGGTGCTGGAAGGTCGGGGTCGAGCCGGTGAAGTGGATGCCCGCCAGGTCGCGGTGGGTCAGGGCCACCTCGGAGACGGCGATGCCGTCGCCGGTCACCAGGTTGATGACGCCCTTGGGCAGGCCCGCCTCCTCCAGGAGCTGCATGAGCAGCACGGCGGCGTGCGTCTGCGTCGGGGACGGCTTCCACACGACCACGTTGCCCATCAGGGCGGGGGCGGTGGGGAGGTTGCCCGCGATCGCGGTGAAGTTGAAGGGGGTGATCGCGTAGACGAAGCCTTCGAGCGGGCGGTGGTCCAGGCGGTTCCAGACGCCGGTCGAGTTCGCCGGGGGCTGCTCGGCGAGCAGGTCACGGGCGTACTTGACGTTGAAGCGCCAGAAGTCGACGAGCTCACAGGGAGTGTCGATCTCGGCCTGCTGGGCGGTCTTCGACTGGCCGAGCATCGTGGACGCGGCGAGCGTCTCGCGCCACGTCGTGGAGAGCAGCTCGGCGGCGCGCAGGATGATCGCGGCGCGGTCGTCGAAGGACATCGCGCGCCACGCCGGGGCGGCGGCGAGCGCGGCGTCGATCGCGTCCTGGGCGTCCTGCGAGGTGGCGCCGCGGCCGTTGCCGATGACGGCCTGGTGGTTGTGCGGCTGCACGACCTTGAAGGGCTCACCGCCACCGAGGCGCTTGACGCCGCCGATGGTCATCGGCAGCTCGATGGGGTTCTCGGAGAGCTCCTTGAGCTTCGTCTCGAGGCGGGCGCGCTCCGGGGAACCGGGTGCGTAGCCGTGCACCGGCTCGTTGACCGGCGCGGGGACCTGGGTGACGGCGTCCATGAGTTCCGTATCTCCTTGGAGGGGGGTCGGGGGAAAGGGAGCTCAGCCCTTGGTGAGGATGGAGCGGGCGAAGAAGAGCAGGTTGGCCGGCTTCTCCGCGAGGCGGCGCATGAAGTATCCGTACCAGTCGGTGCCGTAGGCGGTGTACACGCGCATCCGGTGGCCCTCGGCCGCGAGCCGCA
Source organism: Streptomyces sp. NPDC031274 (assembly GCF_055570235.1). Classification (NCBI taxonomy): domain Bacteria; kingdom Bacillati; phylum Actinomycetota; class Actinomycetes; order Kitasatosporales; family Streptomycetaceae; genus Streptomyces; species Streptomyces sp. NPDC031274. The sequence continues at coordinate 253,232 of NZ_JBVIHP010000005.1, forward strand.
GGTGCTCGTCGCTGCGAATGCCGTACAGCATCTGGAACTCGTACTCGTCCAGTTTGCGCCCGGCGCGCCGTCCGAGCTCCTGTGCGATGGAGATCAGGCGCGGGTCGTGGGACCCGATCATCGGGTACCCGGAACCCTCCATCAGGATGCGCATGATGCGCACGTACGCCTTGTCGATCTCCGCCTTGTCCTGGTACGCGACCTCGGCGGGCTCCTTGTAGGCGCCCTTCACGATGCGTACGCGGCTGCCCGCGGCGGCCAGGCGGCGGGCGTCGTCCTCGGTGCGGAAGAGGTAGGACTGGATGACGCAGCCGGTCTGCGGGAAGTCCTTCCGCAGCTCCTCGTGGATGGCGAACATCGAGTCGAGGGTGGTGTGGTCCTCGGCGTCCAGGGTGACCGTGGTGCCGATCGCGGCGGCGGCGATGACGACCGGGCGGACGTTGGCGAGGGCCAGCTCGTGGCCGCCCTCAAGGGCCTGACCGAACATGGACAGCTTCACGGACATCTCGGCCTTGGTGCCAAGACCCAGGTCCTTGAGGCGCTCGACGAGCTCCAGGTAGGCGTCGCGCGCGGCGGCGGCCTGCTCGGGCGTGGTGATGTCCTCGCCGACGACGTCGAGGGTGACCTCGAGGCCCTTGTCGGCGGCGTCCGTGATGATCGGCACGACCTGGTCCACGCTCTCACCGGCGATGAAGCGGCTCACGACCTGCTTGGTGCCCGGGGCCGCCGATACGAAACGGCGCATCTGGTCGCTGCGCGACGCGGCGAGGATCACGGGACCCAGCACGGGCACCTCCACGGAGAGTAGATAGGGGGCCGTACCTGGATATGCGTAACAAGCCGGTACGGCACGGAGAACCACCGTGAAACTTAAGGATCCCTCCGATCCGGGGCCATCGACAGCTGTCACGCATCCGTGCCCTGGATCTCAGACATCTGTCTGAAGGTGGGGCGGAACTACGCCAGAATGGACAGTGTGAAAGGTGATTACCAGGAACTGGTCGACGAGATCTCAGCCCTGCTCGGTGCTCCCGCGACACTGGAGAACCGCGATTTCGAGCTGATCGCGTTCGGCGCGCACGACAGCGGCGGCGACACCGATTTCGACGCGACGGCACTCGACCCGGTGCGCACGCGCTCGATCCTCACGCGCCGCTCGACGGCCGGGGTCCGCACCTGGTTCGAGAGCTTCGGCATCACCCGGGCGACGGCCCCGATCCGCATTCCGCCCACTCCGGAGGCGGGCGTCCACCGCGGCCGGATCTGCCTTCCCGTACGGCATCGGGGGTTCGCCCTGGGGTACGTATGGCTGCTCGACGACGACCCGGGTCCCACGGACGCCCAGCTGACCGCCGCCATGGAGGTCGCCGCCCGCATCGGCGCGCTGCTCGCCGACGAGGCGCAGGCAGGGGCCGACCTGACCCGGGAGTTCCGCGCGGTCCTGACCGCCGAGCGGGGCTGGCAGCGGGACATGGCCGTGGCCGATCTGCGCACGGCGCTCGGCTCGCGCGGCGAGGGCCTGCACGCGGTGGTCTGTGTCGCCCCCTGGCCTTCCGCGGACCCGGAGTCAGCCCCTTCGGTCCGTACGGTGCAGGGGGCGACCGCCCTGTGCACGGTGCCCTGGGGCACGGCGGGCCAGAGTCTCGCGGTGCTCGTCCGGGTGCGCTCGGCGGACGTGCTCACGCCCGCGGTGTCGGCGGCCACGCGGCTCCTGGAGTCGACCGCGTCCGCGGCGGCGGGGATCGCGAGCGCCCGGCACGGCCTGGATGAGCTCGGCGCCGCCTGGTGGGAGGCGTCCACGGCGGCCCGCGCGGCCCGCGCCGAACCGCGCTTCGCCCCCGTGGCCCAATGGTCGGACGTGGGCCCCTACCGCCTGCTCACCTCCCTGCCCGCCGAGGCCGCCCAGGACCCGGTGGCCCGCGCACTCCTCTCCCCCGCCCATCGCGAACTCGCCCGCACCGCGGAGGTGTTCCTCGACTGCGCGGGCCAAGCGGGCCGCACGGCGGCGGAGTTGGGCATCCACCGCCAGACGCTCTACTACCGCCTCTCGCGCGTGGAGCAGCTCACGGGCCTCGACCTCGACGACGGCGAGGACCGGCTGCTGCTACACATGGTCCTGAAGTCGTCACGACTGTAAAAGCACGGCTACAGGCGGACCTTGACGTGCTCATGGCCCGGTAACCTCTCCCCTTGATCACTCACGTTGATCACACACGCACTCACAGGGGAGACCGAACACCCGATGAAACTCAAGTTGCTGGCACCCGCCGTCGTCACTGCCGCCCTCGTCGGCACCGCCCTCACCGGCGGCGTCGCCGTGGCCCAGACGCCCTCCGCGCCGCTCGCCGCCGCAGCGGCCCCCAACTGTGGCAACGGCCTCACGAACGTGCCGGCCAAGGAGAGCGTGAAGATTCGCTCGACGCCGAAGGTGAAGGGCACGGCCCTCGGCCTGTGGAACAAGGGGCAGAAGGGCTTCATCTGCAACGACGGAAAGTCGATCAAGGGCGAGAAGTACACGCTCTGCGGCAAGACGAGCACCGAGTGGCTCTACGGCGTCACGAACAGCACGAACGTGAAGGGCTATGTCCCCAGGGCCTGCATGGACTGGTGACCAAGCACCTGACGTAACGGCATGACCATGGTGGTGCGGTCGGCGCGAGCCGGTCCGCACCACTCCCGTTTCACCCGCCGGAGATCCGCGCCATCACCCGCTTCATGCCCTCGGCGAGCTGCTCGGCGCCGGTCGCCGACTCCTCGTCGAACAGCCACTGCACCATCAGGCCGTTGAGCAGCGTCGTATAGAAGCGCCCCTCGGTCTCCACGACGTCATCGGTCAGGTCGTCCTCCGCGATCCCGGTGAACATCGCGGCGAGTCCGCGCCGCCCCTCCACCTGTGCCTTGGCGAGCAGATCGCGGACGCCCGCGAGCCGCTCCCCCTGCGTGACGACCTCCAGGCTCAGCATCCAGATCGCCCGTGACTCGGGGATCGAGCGGATGACGTTCGCCCAGGTATCCCGGAATCTCTCCAGGCCGCCGCTGTCCGGGGCGCCCGCCACGCCGACCGCGCCCTCGAAGCCCTCGCCCATGGGCTCGATGAGCGCCACGTACGCCGCTACGAGCAGGGCGTCCTTCGAGCCGTAGTGGTAGCCGATGGACGCCAGGTTGGTCCCGGACTCCTTCACGATGTCGCGCGCCGTCGTACGCACGAACCCCTTCTCCAACAGGCAGTGCTTGGCGCCTTCGAGCAGATCCTCACGGTGTCCCATGCGGGCCAGCGTACTCCCGATCCATACGCGCGTCCCAGACCATCGTCTTATACGCTCGTACTAGACAAGTGTTTAATACGCTCGTACAGTCTCCGTCATGACGAACTCGACGCACCAACAGGCGAATTCGGCGGTCCCCGAGCGCGCGGGCCGCAAGGAGTGGACCGCGCTCGCCGTCCTGATGCTGCCGCTGCTCCTGGTCTCGATGGACGTCTCGGTCCTCTACTTCGCGGTCCCCGCGATCAGCGCCGACCTGGAGCCGAGCGGCACCCAGCAACTGTGGATCTTCGACATCTACGCGTTCGTGCTCGCAGGGCTGCTGATGACGATGGGCTCGCTCGGCGACCGCATCGGCCGCCGCAAGCTGCTCATGATCGGCGCCCTCGCTTTCGGCGCGGCCTCCCTGACCGCCGCCTACGCGGGCAGCGCCGAGCTCCTCATCGCGGCCCGCGCGGTCCTCGGCATCGGCGGCGCGACCCTGATGCCGTCCACGATGGCCCTCGTCCGCACGATGTTCCGCGACGCCGGGCAGCGCGCGAAGGCCATCGGCATCTGGTCCGGCGTGATGGTCGCCGGTATCGCGCTCGGCTCGGTGATGAGCGGCGTTCTCGTCGAGCACTTCTGGTGGGGCTCGGTCTTCCTGGTCAACCTGCCCGCGATGGTGCTGCTCCTGATCCTCGCCCCGGTCCTCATCCCGGAGTCCAAGGACCCGGAGCCGGGCCGTTTCGACCTGCTGAGCGTGCCGCTGTCCATGGCCGCCGTGCTGCCCGTCGTCTACGGGCTCAAGGAGATCGCCGCTGAGGGCCTCGAACCCGTGTACGTCGCCTCGCTCACCGTCGGACTCGTCTTCGCCGCCCTCTTCGTCCACCGCCAGCGCACCACCCGGTCCCCGCTGATCTCCCCGGCCCTCTTCCGTGGCCGCGGGTTCGCCCCCGCCGTCCTCCTGAACCTCATCTGCTCGCTCGCGATGATGGGTTCGGCGTACTTCACCACGCAGTACCTGCAGTCCGTCCTCGGCAAGAGCGCCATGGAAGCCGCCCTGTGGGCGCTGCTCCCCTCCGTCCTCATCGGTTTCGCCGCACCGGTCGCCACGGCCCTGGTGCAGCGGGGGATGAACCGCGCCTACGTCGTCTCGTCCGGCTTCGCCGTCTCGGCGAGCGGGTACGGCCTGCTGGCCCTGACCGGCACGGACTCGATGTGGACGGTGCTCGCCGGCGCCGGGCTCCTCGCCTGCGGCGCCGTGGTCATCGGCTCGCAACTCACCGACCTGGCACTCGGCTCGGCCCCCGCGGAGAAGGCGGGCTCCGCGTCCTCGCTCCTGGAGACCGGCCAGGAGTTCGGCGGCGCCCTCGGCATGGCACTGCTCGGCTCCATCGGCAACGCGGTCTACCGGAACGAGATCCCGGACTCGGCCCCGGCCGAGGCCCACGAGACGCTCGGCGGCGCCCTCGCGGTGGCCCGGCACCTGCCGGACAAGGCGGCCTCAGCGCTGACGGACGCGGCCCGCGACGCCTTCACCAGCGGCATGCACGTCGCGGCCCTCACGGGGGCGGCGGTGCTGCTGGTCGCGGCGGCGGTGGCGGTGACGCTGCGCCGGATCACGCCGGTGGAGGCCCCCACGGAGCCGGAGCCCGCGAAGGTACTCGCTTGACAGCGCTTGGCACCGCACGACAAACGCCGGACGGGCTGGATCTCTCCAGCCCGTCCGGCGTTTGCGGACGAACTCGGCGGAGCCGGCGTTGACCGGCAGCCGAGACGCGGGGCGACTAGTCCGTCAGGTCCACCGCACGCGCGGACTCCGCGCCGATCTCCGCGGCCAGCTCGTTGAGCACCGACTGCGGCACCGAGTCGTCCACGGTGAGAACGGCGAGCGCCTCGCCGCCGACGTCGGCGCGGGCGACCTGCATACCGCCGATGTTGATGCCGCCCTCACCGAGGACACGGCCGACGGTGCCGACGACACCGGGACGGTCCGCGTAGCGAAGGACGACCATGTGCTCGGCGAGCGCCAGGTCCACGTCGTACTCACCGATGGCGACGATCTTCTGCAGGTGCTTGGGTCCGGCCAGCGTGCCGGAGACCGAGATCTCCTCGCCGCCGGTCAGCGTGCCGCGCACCGTGACCACGTTGCGGTGGTCCGGGGACTCCGAGCTCGTGGTGAGGCGGACCTCGACGCCACGCTCCTGGGCGAAGAGTGGCGCGTTCACGTAGGACACGGTCTCGTCGACGACGTCCTCGAACACGCCCTTCAGCGCGGAGAGTTCGAGCACCTTCACATCGTGCTGGGTGATCTCGCCGTACACCTCGACGTCGAGCCGCGCGGCGACCTCTCCCGCGAGCGCGGTGAAGATCCGGCCGAGCTTCTCGGCGAGCGGCAGACCGGGACGCACGTCCTCGGCGATGACGCCGCCCTGGACGTTCACGGCGTCCGGGACGAGCTCGCCCGCGAGGGCAAGGCGCACCGACTTGGCGACGGCGATACCGGCCTTCTCCTGCGCCTCGTCCGTCGAGGCGCCGAGGTGCGGGGTGCAGACGACCTGGTCGAACTGGAAGAGCGGGGAGTCCGTGCAGGGCTCCTTCGCGTACACGTCCAGACCGGCGCCCGCGACGCGGCCTTCCTTCAACGCGGAGTACAGCGCCTCCTCGTCGACGATCCCGCCGCGCGCGGCGTTCACGATGCGGACGGCGGGCTTGACCTTGTGCAGGGCGTCGTCGCCGATCAGACCGACCGTCTCCGGGGTCTTGGGCAGGTGCACGGTGATGAAGTCCGAGACCTCGAGCAGCTCGTCGAGCGTGAGGACCTTGACGCCCATCTGCGCGGCGCGCGCGGGCTGTACGTACGGGTCGTAGGCGACGACCTTCATGCCGAAGGCGCTCATGCGCTGGGCGACGAGCGCACCGATGCGGCCGAGGCCCACGACACCGAGGGTCTTCTCGGCGAGCTCGACGCCCGTGTACTTGGAGCGCTTCCACTCGCCGGCCTTCAGGGCCTGGCTGCCCTGGGGGATGTTGCGGGCGGTGGCGATGAGCAGGCCACAGGCGAGCTCGGCCGCGGTGACGATGTTCGAGGTGGGTGCGTTCACCACCATGACGCCGGCCTTGGTGGCGGCGGACACGTCCACGTTGTCCAGGCCCACGCCCGCGCGGGCGACGACCTTCAGCTTCTTGGCGGCCGCGATGGCCTCGGCGTCGACCTTGGTCGCGGAGCGGACCAGGATCGCGTCGACGTCGGCGATGGCGGGCAGCAGCTCGGCGCGGTCCGCGCCGTTGCACTGACGGATCTCGAAGTCCGGGCCCAAGGCGTCGACAGTCGCGGGCGACAGCTCTTCAGCGATGAGTACGACCGGTTTGGCGGTGGCAGCAGTGCTCACGTGAGTCCTCACAAGTCCAATGCGGACGGCCGTCCCGACGGCCGCATGCGGTGGAGGGGAGCGGCACCGGGAAGGGGTCGGTGCGTTCCCGTGTCGTCCGGTGCGGCGAGAGTGCGTGCCGGGCGGCTCGGGGGCGTGCCTGCCCCTATTCGGTGACGCTTAAGCCGCGTGGAAGACGCACGACGCTGTGGGCCTGACGCGAATGTTGAAAGCAGTCTAGTGGCGTACTGACGAGTGTCTTACGCCTCGGTGGAAGGATCACCCTTCCGTGGCTGGACCAGGTGGACAAAGGGGCCGGGACTGCGGTCCCGGCCCCTTCGCCTCAAGGCTTACGCCTCGTCGTTCACCCACGACATGAGCTTGCGCAGCTCCTTGCCGGTGGTCTCCAGGAGGTGGTTCTCGTCCTGGGTCTTGTACTCGTTGTACTTCTTCAGACCGCCGTGGTACTCGTCCATCCACTGCTTGGCGAAGGTGCCGTCCTGGATCTCGGTCAGGACCTTCTTCATCTCGGCCTTGGTGGCGTCCGTGATGATGCGCGGGCCCGTGACGTAGTCGCCCCACTCGGCGGTCTCGGAGATCGACCAGCGCATCTTCTCCAGGCCGCCCTCGTACATGAGGTCCACGATGAGCTTCAGCTCGTGGAGGCACTCGAAGTACGCGATCTCCGGCTGGTAGCCGGCCTCGGTCAGCGTCTCGAAGCCCGCCTTGACCAGCGCCGCGGTACCACCGCAGAGCACGGCCTGCTCGCCGAACAGGTCGGTCTCGGTCTCCTCGGTGAAGGTCGTCTTGATGACGCCCGCACGCGTGCCGCCGATGCCCTTGGCGTACGAGAGGGCGAGCGCGAAGCCCTTGCCGGTCGCGTCCTGCTCGACGGCCGCGATGCACGGAACGCCGCGGCCCTCCTCGTACTGGCGGCGGACCAGGTGGCCCGGGCCCTTGGGGGCGACCATGCAGACGTCGACGCCCTCGGGGGCCTTGATGAAGCCGAAGCGGATGTTCAGGCCGTGGCCGAAGAACAGCGCGTCGCCGTCCTTGAGGTTGTCCTTGATGGACTCCTCGTAGACCTGCGCCTGGATCGGGTCCGGGACCAGGATCATGATGACGTCGGCCTCGGCGGAGGCCTCGGCGGGCGTCACCACGCGCAGGCCCTGCTCCTCGGCCTTGGCCTTGGACTTGGAGCCCTCGTGCAGACCGACGCGGACGTCGACACCCGAGTCACGGAGCGACAGCGCGTGGGCGTGGCCCTGGCTGCCGTATCCGATGACCGCGACCTTGCGGCCCTGGATGATGGACAGGTCGGCGTCGTCGTCGTAGAACAGCTCGGCCACTGGGAATCTCCTATGTGTGCTGGTGTTGCGACCCACCGTACGGCGGGTGGGGGGAAGAAAGTTTTCAGGTCTCGCCATACGGGCGGGCCCGGCGGCTCGTTCGGCTGTTTCAGGCCGAGCGGTCGAGCGCCCGCAGGCTGCGGTCCGTGATGGAGCGGGAGCCGCGGCCGATCGCGATGGTGCCGGACTGGACGAGCTCCTTGATGCCGAAGGGTTCCAGCATCTTGAGCATGGCCTCCAGCTTGTCGCTGGAGCCCGTGGCCTCGATGGTGACCGCCTCGGGCGAGACGTCCACGGTCTTGGCGCGGAACAACTGGACGATCTCGACGATCTGCGAGCGCGTCTCGTTGTCGGCGCGGACCTTGGCGAGGACCAGCTCGCGGGCCACGGCGCCGGCCGGCTCCAGTTCGACGATCTTCAGGACATTGACGAGCTTGTTGAGCTGCTTGGTGACCTGTTCGAGCGGCAGGTCCTCGACGTTCACGACGATGGTGATGCGTGAGATGTCGGGGTGCTCGGTGACGCCCACGGCCAGGGAGTCGATGTTGAAGCCGCGGCGTGAGAACAGGGCGGTGATCCGGGCGAGGACACCGGGCTTGTTCTCGACCAGGACGGAGAGCGTGTGCTTGGTGGACATGACTCGTGGTCTCTCTTTCGCTCTCGCCTAGTCGTCTTCGTTGTCGCCGAAGTCGGGGCGGACCCCGCGGGCGGCCATGACTTCGTCGTTCGAGGTGCCCGCGGCGACCATCGGCCAGACCTGGGCGTCCTCGTGGACGATGAAGTCGACCACGACGGGGCGGTCGTTGATGGCGTTGGCCTCGGCGATGACCTTGTCGAGGTCCTCGGGCCGCTCGCAGCGCAGCGCCACGCAGCCCATGGCCTCCGACAGCTTCACGAAGTCCGGGACGCGGGTGCCCTTGTTGGGGCCGATGTCCTCGGGACCGCTGTGCAGCACGGTGTTGGAGTATCGCTGGTTGTAGAAGAGCGTCTGCCACTGGCGGACCATGCCGAGGGCGCCGTTGTTGATGATGGCGACCTTGATCGGGATGTTGTTCAGGGCGCAGGTGGTCAGTTCCTGATTGGTCATCTGGAAGCAGCCGTCGCCGTCGATCGCCCAGACGGTGCGGTCGGGCTGACCGGCCTTGGCGCCCATCGCGGCCGGGACCGCGTACCCCATCGTTCCCGCGCCGCCGGAGTTGAGCCAGGTGGCGGGCTTCTCGTACTCGATGAAGTGGGCGGCCCACATCTGGTGCTGGCCGACGCCCGCGGCGAAGATCGTGTCGTCCGGGGCGAGCTGGCCGACCCGCTCGATGACCTGCTGCGGGGAGAGCGAACCGTCCTCGGGCTGGTCGTAGCCCAGCGGGTAGGTGTCGCGCCAGCGGTTGAGGTCCTTCCACCAAGCGGTGTAGTCACCCTTCTGGCCCGCGGTGTGCTCGGCCTGGACCGCCTGGATCAGGTCGGCGATGACCTCGCGGGCGTCTCCGACGATCGGCACGTCGGCGGCGCGGTTCTTGCCGATCTCGGCCGGGTCGATGTCGGCGTGGACGATCTTCGCGAAGGGCGCGAAGCTGTCCAGCTTGCCGGTGACGCGGTCGTCGAAGCGGGCTCCGAGGGCGACGATCAGGTCGGCCTTCTGCAGCGCGGTGACGGCGGTGACCGCTCCGTGCATGCCCGGCATTCCCACGTGCAGCTCGTGGCTGTCGGGGAATGCGCCGAGCGCCATCAGTGTGGTGGTGACGGGCGCTCCGGTGAGTTCCGCGAGGACCTTCAGCTCGGCGGTGGCCTGGGCCTTCAGGACGCCGCCGCCGACGTAGAGGACGGGTCGCCTGGCGGCGGTGATCAGCTTGGCGGCCTCGCGGATCTGCTTGGCGTGCGGCTTGGTCACCGGGCGGTAGCCGGGCAGGTCCTGGGTGGGCGGCCACTGGAAGGTGGTCTGCGCCTGGAGGGCGTCCTTGGCGATGTCGACGAGGACCGGCCCCGGACGGCCCGTGGAGGCGATGTGGAACGCCTCCGCGATCGTCGCCGGGATGTCCTCGGCCTTGGTGACGAGGAAGTTGTGCTTGGTGATCGGCATCGTGATGCCGACGATGTCCGCCTCCTGGAAGGCGTCCGTGCCGATGGCCTTGGAGGCCACCTGGCCGGTGATCGCGACCATGGGCACGGAGTCCATGTGGGCGTCGGCGATCGGCGTGACGAGGTTGGTGGCACCAGGGCCGCTCGTCGCCATGCACACCCCGACCTTGCCGGTGGCCTGCGCGTAACCGGTGGCCGCGTGTCCCGCGCCCTGCTCGTGACGGACCAGGACGTGACGGACGCGGGTGGAATCCATCATCGGGTCGTACGCCGGAAGAATGGCACCGCCGGGAATGCCGAATACCGTGTCGGCCCCGACTTCCTCGAGAGAACGAATGAGGGACTGCGCGCCCGTGACGTGCTCGACGGGTGCGGACTGCTGTCCTGAGGATCGGGGCCGCGGCTGCGGATGGTGGGCCCCGGTGGCCTGCTCGGTCATCGGCATTCTCTTCTCGAAGCTGAGGGTTTTTGCGGGGTGTTTGCAGGGTTTTGGCAGTGCCGGTGCAACAAAAAACCCCTCGTGCCAGGTGGCAAGCGAGGGGAGCGCGTCGGAGCGGTCGCGGGATTCCGGTATTCGGACCGGTGATTCCCAGCTTCAGCCGACGCGCTTTCCAAGTACGAGAATTCGGGTGCGCATGGCATTGACCCTCTCTCCAGCGCACAGCGCCTGTCAAGTAGGTGGGACGGGGGTCTCATTATGTGAGCGGATGAAGGATTCGACACCTCCTCCGAATCCGACCTGGGGGGCGCCCGCCAGGACGGGCTCCGCAGGGCCGTAAGGAACCGGGTACTGCCCGAGCGAGAGCGCGCGGCGCAGTCGGTACTCGTCGAGCGGCCCGGAGAACGCCATGCCCTGCCCGTGCGTACAGCCCATCGCGCGCAGGGCGACGACCTGCTCCGGGAGGTCGACGCCGTCGGCCACGGAGCGCAGGCCCAGATCGCCGGCGATGCGCAGCAGACCGGCGGTGATCTTGTGAAGCCGCGCGGACTCGACGACGCCCTCGACGAGACTGCGGTCCAGTTTCAGTACGTCGACGGGGAGCCGCCGCAGTGCGGTGATGGCGGCATAGCCACTGCCGAACCCGTCCAGGGCGATGCGCACACCGAGCCTGCGCAGGGAGGTCAGACGGCGCTCCAGATCGTCGAGGGGGACGCGGGGTTCACTGTCGGCCAGCTCGATGATGAGCGCCCCTGAGGGCAGCCCGTACCGGGTGAGGAGGGCCTCGATGGAGCTCAGCGGCATGGAGCGGTCCAGGAGGCGCCGCGCGCTGATGCGGACGGCGACGGGCGTCGCGTGCCCCGTGCGTCCCCGTTCGGCGGCCTGCTGGACGGCTTCCTCCAGCATCCAGCGGCCCAGCTCCGCGGTGCGGACGCTCTCCTGGGAGTCCGATGTGTCGGCCACGCGCAGGAACTCGGCGGGCGTGAAGAGGATGCCCTGTGCCGAGCGCCAGCGCGCCTGGGCGGCGACGGAGGTGATGCGCCCGTCGTCCAGGGAGACCACCGGCTGGTGGAGCAGCGCGAACTGGCCATCGTGCAGGGCGGTGCGCAGCCGTGTCGCCAGCTCCGCCTTGCGCACGACGTCGGCCTGCATCTGGGGGGCGTACAGCTCGACGCGGCCCTTGCCCGCGGCCTTGGCGCGGTACATCGCGAGGTCGGCGTTGCGCAGCAACTCGCCCGCCCCGAGGCCTGGTTCGGCGAAGGCCACGCCGATGGACGCCGCCACACGCACGTCGTTGCCGCCGATCGCGTAGGGCTGGGAGAGGGCGATTCTGAGACGGTCCGCGAGTTCGTAGATGTGCTGCTCGCGTGCGGCCTGGTCGCGGGTGCCGTCGCCCACGATCAGCGCGGCGAACTCGTCGCCGCCGAGCCGGGCCGCGCAGTCCCCGGACCTGACGGCGTCCTGAAGGCGGCGGGCCGCCTGGATCAGGAGTTCGTCCCCCGCTTGATGGCCGATGGTGTCGTTGACCGCCTTGAAGCCGTCGAGGTCGATGAAGAGCACGGCCGTGCCCCGGTCGGTGACTCTGCGGCCGGTGAGCGCCTGGCCGACCCGGCGCGTGAACAGGGCGCGGTTGGGCAGGTCGGTGAGCGGGTCGTGCTCGGCGTTGTGCTGCAGCTGCGCCTGGAGGCGGACCCGTTCGGTGACGTCGCGGCTGTTGAAGATGAGGCCGCCCTGGTGGCGGTTGACCGTGGACTCCACGTTCAGCCAGTCGCCGTCACCGGACTTGAAGCGGCACTCGATGCGGGTCGTGGGCTCTTCCACGGGGTTCGCGGTGAGGAATCTGCGGACTTCGTGGACCACTCTGCCGAGGTCCTCGGGGTGCATGAGCGAGGCCAGTTCGGAGCCCATGAGGTCCTCGGCCTCGCGGCCGTAGACCCCGGAGGCGGCCGGGCTGACGTAGCGGAGTATGCCGTTCGGGGCGGCGATCATGATCACGTCGCTCGAACCCTGGACCAGGGAGCGGAAGTGGTTCTCCTTCTGGGCCAGTTCCTGGGTGAGGGTGATGTTGTCCAGGAGCATGATGCCCTGGCGCACCACCAGGGCGAGCACGACCGTGCCCGCGGTGAAGAGCACGACTTCGTCGACGCTGCGGCCGCTGAGCACGTTGTAGAGAATCCCCAACGTGCAGACGGCAGCGGCGAGATACGGCGTGAGCGCGGCAAGGGATCCGGCGATCGGCCGGGTGGCGGCGGGCCGCACTCCCTTGGGGGCGTCGCTCTCCACGCGCGCGTGCTGCGCGTCATCCGCGTGCTTGGGCCAGGGCACCGCCCAGGGCGCGTACGCCAGGAGCAGTGATCCCGCGAACCAGCCCGCGTCCAGCATCTGCCCCGAGCGGTAACTGGCGTGCAGCAGGGGCGAGGTGAACATCGCGTCGCACATGACGGTCAGCGCGAGGGCGCCGATCGCGGTGTTCACCGCCGTGCGGTTGGCGGAGGCCCGTCTGAAGTGCAGCGCGAGGACCATGCTGACCAACGCGATGTCGAGCAGCGGGTAGGCGAGCGAGAGCGCGGCGTGCGCGACGCTCTGGCCCACGAACTGTGCCGTGTGCGCGAGGGCCAGGCTCCAGGAGAGCGTGAGCAGCGAGCCGCCGATGAGCCAGGCGTCGAGGGCCAGACAGACCCAACCGGCTCTCGTCACCGGGCGCTTGGCAAGCACGAGCAGGCCGATGATGGCGGGCGGCGCGAAGCAGAGGAAGAACAGGTCGGCGAGGCCGGGACTGGGCACCGGCTGCTCGAGCACGACCTCGTACCAGCCCCATACGCCGTTGCCCAGGGCCGCCATCGCGGAGGAGAGCGCGAACAGCAGCCATGCGGGTCGAAAGCGGCTTCGACGGGTGCGCGAGTAGCGGAAGCAGGAGACCGCGGCGGTCGCCGCCGCGATGCTCAGGCCGAAGTCGCCCATGATCAGGGCGGCTCGGGGCGATCCCCAGCCGAGCGCCGCCCCGGCGGCATACCCGCCGCAGACCACGAAGAGCGCGATCTGCGAGACCAGGCTCGCGCCGCCGGAGGCGGGGCGCCGGGCCAGCGGGGAACCGGGCGGCATCGATGCCGTCAGACCTCCGCCGCCGTCCAGGGCGGTGGCGGGTGTCGGGCGGGTGCTCACCGGGCCGCCCTGGTCCGTACCGCCTTTGTATCCCTCCGCTTCCCGTGATCTATCGACTCCGGGATCTCGCGTGCGCAACCGTCGCTCAGCCGACTGCGAGCCGGTGCGTGTGAGAGTCGCCGTCGGCAGCTCCGCCGCGTCGGTTCGTTCGCCCATTGGCCATACATCGCCCGTCGCCCCCCTCGCGTCTGATGCCTTGCCTCGTCCCCGGCGCCGAACGGTCCACGGCGCAGCCCCTGTCGGGACGATACACCAGTCTCGTCACTCAGGGACATAGGTTCTGTACGCTCCGTAACGGCAAGCGGTGTCGTAAACACACGGCGCACGCACGCGGGTGCGGAGCGTGCTCGAACGCTCCCTGGGCGACTGCGGCTTCGTGCGCTATTGGGTCGTCAGGACCACGTTCGCGAGGGGTTCCCCGGCGACGTGACGGGTCAGTTGGGCGGCGAGCAGGCGCTTCGCACGCGGCAGGAAGGCGGAGGTCGATCCGCCCACGTGCGGGCTGATGAGCACTCCAGGAGCCTGCCACAGGGGATGACCTGCGGGCAGCGGTTCCGGATCGGTGACGTCCAGGGCGGCGGTGATCCGGCCGCTCTCCAGTTCGGCCAGGAGCGCCTTGGTCTCGACGACGGGGCCGCGCGCGACGTTCACCAGCAGGGCGCCGTCCTTCATGCGGGCCAGGAAGTCGGCGTTGACCAGGCCACGGGAGGTGTCGGTGAGGGGCGTGGAGAGGATGACCACATCGGCTTCGGGCAGCAGCGCCGGCAGTTCGGCGAGCGGGTGCACGGGGCCGCGCTCCGTGGCACGGGCGGAGCGCGCGACGCGCGCCACCCGCGCGCACTCGAAGGGGGCGAGCCGGTCCTCGATGGCGGAACCGATCGATCCGTAGCCCACGATCAGGACGGACTTGTCGGCGAGCGCCGGATAGAACCCGGACCGCCACTCCTCCCGCCGCTGCCCTTCCACGAATCGGGGGATGCCGCGCAGGGAGGCGAGGGTCAGGGCGAGCGCGAGCTCGGCGGTGCTGGCCTCGTGCACTCCCTTGGCGTTGCACAACTGGACGCCGGGCGCGAGGAACTTGAGCCCGGACTGCACGTGGTCGATGCCCGCGGTGAGCGTCTGTACGGCGCGCACCGATGTCATCCCGGGCAGTGGCCGTACGGAGGTCTCCGCACCCTTCAGATAGGGCACCACGTAGAACGCGCAGTCGGCGGGGTCCGCCGGGAAGTCCGGGCCGCCGTCCCAGAAGCGGTAGTTGATCCCGGCATCGGCTGCTCCGGGCAGGCCTTCGATCTCGTCAGCGGCAAAGGGGAGCCATACGTCTGTCGTCATGGTCAGGAGGCTAATGCGCACAGGCCGCACGCCGCGTGAGGGGAGGCAGCGGTTACGTTGGGGGCTGCTCGGACATGAAGTGGGGGGCACGGCCAGGTGGACCGCAGGACGATCGGCGCGGCAGCGCTCGAGGTGGGTGCGGTCGGGCTCGGCTGCATGCCGATGAACTGGGCGTACACCGGATCGCGGCAGCGGGGCGAGGAGTCGCTGCGCACCGTGCACGCCGCCCTCGACCAGGGCTCGACCCTCCTCGACACGGCGGACATGTACGGGCCGTTCACCAATGAGCTCCTGGTGGGGCGGGCGCTCAAGGAGCGGCGCGGCGAGGCGTTCGTGTCCACCAAGTGCGGGCTCCTGGTGGGCGAGCAGCACATCGTCGCCAACGGCCGCCCCGGCTATGTGAAGCGGGCCTGCGACGCATCGCTGCGACGGCTGCAGACCGAGACGATCGACCTCTATCAGCTGCACCGCGCCGATCCCGAGGTGCCCGTCGAGGAGACCTGGGGCGCGATGGCCGAACTGGTCGCCGCGGGGAAGGTGCGGGCCCTGGGTCTCTGCGCGGTGGGGGCGCGTGCCTCGCGGCGCGAGGGCAGGGGGCTGCACGAGGGAACGATCCGGCAGCTTGAGCGGGTCCAGCAGGTCTTCCCGGTCAGCGCGGTGGAGGCCGAGCTCTCGGTGTGGTCGCGAGAGGCGCTTGTGACGCTCCTTCCGTGGTGCGCGGCGCGAGGGGTCGGCTTTCTGGCGGCGATGCCGCTGGGGAACGGGTTCCTCACGGGGACGCTGACGCCCGGGCAGGGCTTCGAGCCGGATGACGTACGGGCCCGGCATCCCCGTTTCACCGCCGAGATGATGGCGGCCAACCAGCCCCT
This sequence comes from Streptomyces sp. NPDC031274, assembly GCF_055570235.1. Taxonomy (NCBI): domain Bacteria; kingdom Bacillati; phylum Actinomycetota; class Actinomycetes; order Kitasatosporales; family Streptomycetaceae; genus Streptomyces; species Streptomyces sp. NPDC031274. The sequence continues at coordinate 269,072 of NZ_JBVIHP010000005.1, forward strand.
TGTGGTGGGCCTACGCCGGGTGGCCGAGCGGCACGGGGCAACCCCGGCGCAGGTGGCGCTGGCGTGGGTGCTCGCGCAGGGCGGCGACGTGGTGCCGATCCCCGGGGCCAAGCGGGAGCGCTGGGCGGTGCAGAACGCGGGGGCGGCGTCGGTGCGGCTCACCGGGACGGACCTCGCGGAGATCGCGGCGCTGCCCTCGGCGATGGGCTCGTGGGACTGATGTCCACGTGTCGGTGAAGCGGGGTCGGGAACCTCTGGGGACCGAGCGGTGTATGAACTGTAGAAGCGCTGCGTCGAAGGGAACCTGATCGTGCAACGACCTGCTGTCACGGCCGCATTGGCCGCCGCCCTTGTGCTCACGGCCGGTTGCTCGTCCGGGGGCGGGGGCACGCCGGACAACGGCAAGAGCGCGGAGTCGAGCCCCGCGACGGACGCGACCTCCACGGGCAAGGCGCCCGCCGGTGAAGCCCCGCCGGAAAAGGGGTCGGCGAAGGTCACCAAGACCCTCACCGAGAACCTGAAGTCGCCCTGGGGTCTGGCGCCGCTCCCCGGCGGGGACCTGCTGGTGTCCTCACGCGACGAGGGGACCATCACCCGCGTCGACGGAGAGACGGGCAAGAAGACGGTCCTCGGCTCGGTCCCCGGCGCCTCCCCCGCCGGTGAGGGCGGCCTGATGGGCCTGGCGCTCTCCCCCTCGTACGCATCGGACCACATGGTCTACGCGTACTTCACCACCGAGTCGGACAACCGCATCGCCCGCATGCTGTACGACGAGAAGAAGCCCTCAGGACAGCAGCTCGGCGCACCCGACACGGTCTTCAAGGGCATCCCCAAGGGCGGGGTCCACAACGGCGGCCGGATCGCCTTCGGCCCGGACAAGATGCTGTACGCGGGCACGGGCGAGACGGGCGACACGGGTCTGGCCCAGGACAAGAAGTCGCTAGGCGGCAAGATCCTGCGCCTGACCCCGGACGGCGACCCCGCCCCGGGCAACCCCTTCGACGACTCCCCCGTCTATTCGTACGGCCACCGCAATGTGCAGGGCCTGGCCTGGGACGAGGACAAGCAGCTCTGGGCGGCGGAATTCGGCCAGGACACCTGGGACGAACTGAACGAGATCAAGGCCGGCGACAACTACGGCTGGCCGGAGGTCGAGGGCAAGGGCGACGAGGAGGGCTTCCACGATCCGGTGGCCCAGTGGAAGACCTCGGAGGCCTCCCCCAGCGGCATCGCCTACGCCGAGGGCTCGGTCTGGATGGCGGGCCTGCGCGGCGAGCGCCTGTGGCGCATTCCGGTCCGGGGCGTGGGCGGCAGCGTGGAGCCCCAGTCCTTCCTGAAGGGCGAGTACGGCCGCCTGCGCACGGTCGTCGCGGCGGGCGGAGACAAGCTGTGGCTGGTCACGAACGAGACGGACTCCCGGGGCACCCCTGAGAAGGGGGACGACAAGATCCTTGAGGTGACCGTGAAGTGACGTGAAGTGGCGTGACGCAGCGCGGACGGCTACTTCTCGGACGAGGGCCCGGAGTCCGTTTCGGGCCCGGGGCCCGCGTCAGTCGGCTCGGGTTCCGTCTTCGCCTGCTGCGGCACCCTCACCACCACCTTGCCGGACGTGAGGTCTATCGGGCCGCGGCCGGGGTCGCCGTCGGCCACGTCGACCCGGCTCAGCTCAAGCCGCTTCTGCTCGTCGTCCGTGTGTTTGCGGCCGGGCTGAAAAAGCTCGATCAGGTTGAACACTGCGCCTCCTGGCGGCCGAGTTCCTCCTTACCAGCGTAAGCGAGCGCCCGCGGAACCCATCGGGGCCGGGAAGGCGCAGGTCAGCCGGTGGGCTGTGCGCTCTGCGCGCTCTGCGCGCTCTCTGGGGTCCGTGCGGTCGCTGGGCTCTCCGCGGGGAAAAGGCGCAGGCGGTGGGCCAGGGCCGCCGCCTCGCCCCGCCCCGCCACCCCCAGCTTGGCGAGGATGTTGGAGACGTGGACGCTCGCCGTCTTGGGAGAGATGAAGAGCTCCTCGGCGATCTGGCGGTTGCTGCGGCCCGCGGCGACACGGCGCAGCACGTCCCGCTCCCTGCTGGTGAGGCCGAGCGCCTCGGCGGGGTCGACCGGGGCGAGGTGGGCCCGCGCGGTGGCACGGTCGCCGTCGTGCCCGTTCAGCGTGAGGCGGGCGCGCTGGGCGAGCCCCGAGACGGAATCGGCGAGGGGCCGGGCCCCCAGGCGCTCGGCGGCCTCGCGGGCTCGGCGCAGCAGACCGGCGGCGCGCTCACGATCGGCTTCGGCGCCCGCGCCCGCAGAGGTGGCGAGGAGGGACTCGGCGAGGCGCAGGCGGGTGCGGGCGAGGTCGTAGGGGCGGTCGAGGGGTTCGAACGCGGCGACCGCGGCGGACCAGTCGGCGGGGGTGTCGCGGTCCTCGGCGCGCAGCAGCTCGGCGCGTACCCACTTCTCGTGGGCGCCCCAGACCGGCATGGGTGAGGGCAGTTTCTTGGCGGCTCGGCGAATGCTCCCGATGGCCTCGGTCCGGCCGGGTTCGGCGGCGGGCAGGCCGCGCGTATCGGCCTCCGAGGTGGCGGCGGCGAGCAGCAGGGGCCAGGTGTAGCGCTGGGTGCCGGGCGCGAAGCCCGTGGCCAGGGCCTGTTCGAGCTCGGTGCGCGCCGCGGCGACACCGGCCGCGCGGTCGGGGTCGGCGGCCGCGATACCGATGGCGGCGGTGACCATGGGCAGGGAGTACTGCGGCATGAGGCCGTGCAGCCCGTACTGGTCGCGGGCCAAGGTCAGTTGGGCGGCGGCTTCGGGCACGTCGCCGCGGCCGAGGGAGACGACAGCGAGGTGCAGGGCCGCCCCGGCCCGTGGTTTGACACCGAGCGCGCCGCGGCGGGCCGCCTCGCTGGCGTCGACCGCCTCGTCCCAACGTCCCAGCGAGATCAGGGTCTCCGCCTTGTTGTTCTGGACCCAGCTCTCGGTGTCCGTGAGTCCGTACTTCCGGCAGAGCGCGAGCCCCTGGTCGCTGACCTCCAGGGATTCGAGAGAGCGGCCCGCGCCTTCGAGCACGGACGGCAGGTTGACATGGATGTGCGGGATCCGGGAGACGAGGCCGGGGGGCGCCACGCACCGGTCCCTGACCGCGTACATCTCCGCAAGGCCGTGCTCGACGTCGCCCGCGTCGACCAGGAGGCCGCCGAGGATGAGCCGGGCGTTGAGCTCGATCTCCTCGGCCTTGACCATCCGGGCGTACTCGACGGCACGTTGGGCCGCCGCCAGGGTCTCCGCCCCGGGGTTGTGGAGCATGCCCCAGGAGGCGACGTTGGTGAGGACCTCGGCGTGCACCTCGGACGGCGGGAGCCCGCGGACCAGTTCCTGCGCGGTGGCGATCTCCGCCCAGCCGTCACCGCGGGCGAGCGTCGAGGTGAGCCGGGAGCGCTGGATCCAGAACCAGGCGGCGCGCAGAGGGTCCCCCCTGCTCGAACCGTGTGGAGAGCTTGGGGAAGGGTCCTGCTCGTCCTCCAGGATCCGCAGCGCACGCTTGGTGATCTTCAGGGCGCGCTCGCGCTCACCGCAGAGGCGACCGGCGACGGCGGCCTCCGCCATGAGGTCGAGGTAGCGCAGCGGGGTGGTCTCGGGGTCGCAGCCACAGGGCGGGTAGACCTCGGCGTAGTCGAGGGGCCGCAGTTCAAGGCGCACGTCCTCGGGGGCGCCGTCCCACAGCTCCATCGCCCGTTCGAGGAGGCGCAGTTGCTCGGAGTACGCATAGCGGCGGCGGGCTTCGACGGAGGCCCGCAGGACGGCGGGGAGCGCCTTAGCGGCGTCGTGCGCGTGGTACCAGTAGCTGGCGAGGCGGGCGGCACGCTGGTCGTCGGCGACGAGTGAGGGGTCGGCCTCGAGAGCCGTGGCGAAACGGCGGCTGATCCGGGAGCGTTCGCCGGGCAGCAGGTCGTCGCCGACGGCCTCGCGCACCAGGGAGTGCCGGAAGCGGTAGCCGTCGCCGTCGGGCGACGGCAGAAGTATGTTGGCGCCGACAGCGGCCCGCAGCGCCTCGATCAGGTCGTCCTCGGCGAGCCCGGCGACCGCGGCGAGCAGCGGATACTCCACGGTCGAGCCGCCCTCGGCGACGATCCTGGCCACCCGCTGGGTGTCCTCGGGCAGCCCCTCGACGCGTACGAGGAGGAGATCGCGCAGGGAGTCCGTGAGGCTCGCGCAGCTGCCGCCGTGCGAGGCGACCGCGAGCTCCTCGACGAAGAAGGCGTTGCCGTCCGAGCGGTCGAAGATGTCGTCCACCAGGGACTGCGCGGGCTCGGCGCTGAGGATCCCGGCCATCTGGCGGGCGACCTCGCCCTTGCTGAAGCGGGCCAGTTCGATGCGCCGCACCGTACGCAGGCGGTCGAGCTCGGCGAGGAGCGGGCGCAGCGGGTGGCGGCGGTGGATGTCGTCGGCGCGGTAGGTGGCGACGACGACGAGATGTCCGCTGCGCAGGGTGCGGAAGAGGTAGGCGAGGAGGTGGCGGGTGGAGGCGTCGGCCCAGTGCAGGTCCTCCAGGGCGATGACCACCGTGCGCTCCGCGGCGAGGCGCTCCAGGAGGCGGACGGTCAGCTCGAAGAGGCGGGCCATGCCTTCCTCGTCGTGCTGGGCGTCGGTGCCCCGCAGGCGCTGCGGGGCCTCGCCCAGTTCGGGCAGGAGCCGGGCGAGTTCACCCTCCTGGTCGGCAGCGGCGGCGTCCACCTCGCCGGGGAGCTGGCGGCGCAGGGAGCGCAGGGCGCTGGAGAAGGGGGCGAAGGGAAGGCCGTCAGCGCCGATCTCGACGCAGCCGCCGAGCGCGACGACGGCGCCTTCGGCGCGGGCCGCCGCGGTGAACTCCTCGATGAGGCGGGTCTTGCCGACGCCCGCCTCGCCGCCGAGGAGCAACGCCTGCGGCCCGCCCGTGCCGGGAGTGGTCCCCTTGGCGCGGGCGAGCGCGTCGTTCAGAACGCCCAGCTCATCGGCGCGGCCGACGAACACGGGGCTTACGGATCTGGTCTCCACAGCCGTGAGCATCGCACAGGGTGCGATGCTCACGGCAGCGGATATTTCGAGGGCTTCAGCAGGCGCTCCGGTGGGCGCTTCGGTGGGCGCTTCAGCCAGCGCTCCGGGGGGCGCCTCCGCCTGCATCAGACGGCCCGGCTGAAGCTGATCCTCCGCTGGGCCCTGCTCACCCGCCCCTCGGTGTCGTGGCGGGCCGAACGGCGCTCGGCGCGGGCCGACTTGGCCTCACGGGCCTCGCGCAGGAGGCGGCGGCGGTCGGCCTCGCGAGCGAGGTCGGCGGCGCGCAGCTGGTGCATTTCGTACTCGAACATGAGAACTCCCTGGCTACTGACGTGGGTTTCGGCTTCGCGGTCCGTGATCCGCTGTTCGCGGATCCCGTCTTGCGATGCCTCTACTTTCGTCTGCCAGGGAGGGTCGGCACATCGGGAGAGTGCCGCATCTTGAGGGGGTGGGGGGCCTTAGGAGGGTGGGCCGGGGCCTTAGGCCTTACCTCCGCGCCTAAGGACCCCCGCTACCTCACGTGCCATTGACCACGTGCCATTGACCACGCGGCATTGACCACATGCCATTAACTCGTCGACGGCAGCCCGTAGATCAGGTCCGAGTACTTGGCGATGGCAAGGAGCAGGCCGATGACGCCGAGGACGACACCCGCCCAGGCCACCGACTTGATCCACGGCGCCTGTACCTGGTCGGGGGCGCCGAACGCGGGCCTGACCAGGACGACGAACCCGACGACCAGCGCGACGAGCGCGAAGGATCCGGCGATCAGCGCCGTGACCTGCCAGGAGTCGCCGTACAGCGCCTGGATCTGGTCGGCGACGCTCGCCGACTGCTTGGTCTCGAGCTGCCCGACGATGTTCGAGCGCGCCGCGGCGACGGTGCCGAGCCAGCCACCGGAGAGGCCGATCACACCGAGGGCGGCGGAGACGACGGCCGCGGCGCCCTGGAACACGCCGCTGGACTTGGCCGGAGCGACCTCTTCGACGACGACGAGGTCGTCGGCGTCGTCATCGGTGTCGTCGGCGCCGTCGACCTCGTCGGCCTTGGCGGCATCCTTCGACACGGCGTCCGTGGTGGTGTCGTCCACGGCGTCCGCGGCCTCCGCGTCTGCGGGCTTTGCGGGCTTCGCGGCCGCCTCGGCCGCAGTCTCGTCCTCTGTCTTAGTTCCCATGCTCCGCACCGTACGGACGGAGTCTGAGAGGTTTCTTAACGAGCTGCCCCACCACCGGCACAGCCCCCGGCATCCGCCGCCTCACGCGCCTTACGCCACTGTGGCGCGAGCACCGACCACACCTCCATGTCGTGCCGCACCCCCTGCCAGGGGAAGCTCTCCCGCAGCACTCCGTCCCTGGTCATCCCGAGCCGCTCGGCCACCGCGACACTGCGGTCGTTCGCCGAGGAGACCATCCACTCCACGCGGTGCATGCCGCGCTCATCGACCGCCCAGTCGATGAGGACCCGGCTCGCCCTGGTGATCAGGCCGTGCCCGGCGGCGGAAGGCTCGAGCCAGACTCCGAGCTCGCAGCACTCCGTGGCCGTGTCGAAGATCCGGAAGAAGATTCCGCCGACGAGTGTGTCGTTCAGCCAGATGCCGTAGAGGTGCCCCGTGTCGGCGGCCTTCCTGTCGGCGTACACCTGGAGGCGCTCCCGAGCCGAATTCAGGTCGGTCACCAGCGTGGTCAGGGGCACCCACGGTCCCGTGTAGTCGCGCGCCCGCTCGATGTGCGCGAGGAACTCCTGTGCCTGCCACGGCTCGATGGGCCGCAGCTCAGCGCCCTCGCCCAGCGATATCGCGAACATCCCGCTCCTTCGTCCCGTCCGGTGTCACGGGGATCCTCGCACCAGGGACGGTTTTGCTCGAACGACTTTCCGGCGGCTCGATGCTGATGCGCGGCAGCAGGCGGTCGAGGCCGCGCGGCAGCCACCAGTTGGCGCCGCCCAGCATGTGCATCAGGGCCGGCACCAGCAACGTACGCAGGACGAACGCGTCGAGTGCGACGGCCGCAGCGAGACCGATGCCGAACATCGCGATGACCCGGTCGCCGCTCAGGACGAAGGCGAGGAAGACCGAAATCATGATCACGGCCGCGGAGTTGATCACGCGGCTCGTCTCGGCGAGGCCGACCCGCACGGCCCGCCGGTTGTCGCCGGTCTCCAGCCACTCCTCGTACATCCGGCTGACCAGGAAGACCTGGTAGTCCATGGAGAGTCCGAAGAGGACGGACACCATGATCACGGGCAGGAAGGGTTCGATCGGCCCTGCCGAGCCGAGGCCGAGCAGCTCGCTCCCCCAGCCCCACTGGAAGATCGCGACCACGACCCCGAAGGCGGACGCCACCGCCGCCACGTTCATCGCGGCGGCCTTCAGGGGGATGCCGATGGACCGGAAGGCGAGAAGCAGCAGGGCGCAGCCGAGGCCGATGATCACGCCCACGAAGAGCGGCAGCTTGCCGACGATGATCTCCGCGAAGTCGTCGTAGCTCGCCGTGACGCCGCCGACCCGCAGGTCGAGCGCGGTGTCGGCCTCGGCCCTCGGGAGCACGTCGTCGCGCAGCCGGTCGACGAGCTCGCTGGTCCGCTGCGACTGGGGGGACGAGTCCGGTACGACGGTGACGTAGGCGGCCGTGCCGTTCGCGTCGTACGTGACGGGGCTGACGGAGGCGACGCCCTTGGTCGACTCCAGTGTGGGGACGAGGTTGGTGAGGGCGAGCCGGTCGCCCGCTCCCCCGACGTCGGTGACGAGCGTGAGCGGGCCGTTCACGCCGGGGCCGAAGCCGTCCGCGAGCAGGTCGTAGGCCTGCCGGGTGGTGGCCGACGCCGGATTGTTGCCCTGGTCGGACGTGCCCAGGTGCAGGGAGAGCGTGGGCAGGGCGAGCAGTGCCATCACGGCGACGGCGACGCCGCCGAGCAGCTTGGGGTGGCGCTCGACGAAGGCGGACCAGCGGGCGGCGAGCCCGGTGGGCATCTCCGGGGCCGGGCCGTGCTCGGCGAGGGCGCGCCGTTCGCGGCGGCTGAGCGCGCGCGGGCCGATCCAGGACAGGAGCGCGGGGAGCAGGGTCACCGACGCGGCGACCGTGAGGAGCACGGTCAGTGAGCCCGCGATCGCGACGCCGTTCAGGAAGCTGAGCCGCAGGATGAGCATGCCGAGCAGGGCGATGCACACGGTGGCGCCCGCGAAGACGACCGCGCGTCCGGTGGTGGCGACGGCGCGTTCCGCGGCGACGGCCACCGCCAGGCCCTGCTTGAGGCCCTTGCGGTGTCTGGTCACGATGAAGAGCGCGTAGTCGATGCCGACGCCGAGCCCGATCAGAGTGCCCAGCATCGGGGCGAAGTCCGCGACGGTCATGAAGTGGCCGAGCAGCACGATGCCCGCGTACGCCGTGCCGACCGACACGAGGGCCGTGGCGATGGGCAGTACGGACGCGGCGAGCGAGCCGAAGGCGAGGAAGAGCACGACGGCGGCGACGGCGACCCCGACGATCTCGGCGGTCTGCGCGCTCTTGGACTCGGTGAGGCCGACGGCGCTGCCGCCCAGCTCGACGTCCAGGCTGTCCGACGCCGCGGCCTTGGCGGTGTCGACGAGCGCCTGCGCGTCCGCCTTGTCGATGGCGTCGGCCTGCTCGTGGAAGGTGACGGTCGCGTACGCGATGCGCGCGTCGGCACTGATCTGTGCGGCGCCGCGCTCGGTGTACGGACTGCTGACGGAGGCCACCGCGGGCATGCCCTCGATGGTGTCGAGGGCGCTGGTCATCGTCTGTTCGACGTCGGCCGCGCGCACCGTCGTCCCCGCCTCGGTCCGCCAGACGACGGTGTTGCTGTCGCCGCCGAGGCCTTCGAAGCCCTCGTCCAGGAGCTGGGTCGCACGGCCGGACTCGGTGCCCGGCACCTCGTAGTCGTTCGAGTACGCGGATCCGGTGACGGCGGCGGCACTCGCGGCGCCGCCGAGGGCGAGGAGCCAGAGCAGTACGGCCAGGAGGCGGCGCTTCACACACCACCGAGCGAGTGCTGCCACCGACTTGCTCCCTGTACTGGTTCGTGGATCTTTATCGGGAACAGTCTTGAATGAGATGAACAGCCCGCAAAGAACGTTTGAGAGGCGACTTGGGCGCCAGAGGTACTTTGACAGCACGCGGAGATCGTTGGTCCCGTTCGTGGCTTTCCTCACAAGTTCACAAAAGGGTGTGCGAGGCCCCATCGGGACCTCGCACACCCTCAGAACCGGGGATTCAGCCCGACACGCTCGCGCGTCCGTTCTCTATGTGCCCCATCAGACGGCGCCGGAAAGCAGGTTCGCCCGCCGCCGTCGCCTGAATGTCGTACCAGCCGTGCTCGTCGTCCGTGTGCCAGGCGATCGTGCGGCTGCTGCCCGCCTTGACGCGGACGACCCGCGTCCGCCTCCTGACGTCGTCCTCGTCCACATAGCCGACCGGCTCGACGGTGAAGACGAGCTCCTTGCGGCCCCGGTTGGCCAGCGTCACATGAAGCTCGCGACGGGTGATCGCGGAGGCGAGCTGCGCGTTGCCGTCCTTGCCGCCCGCGAACTCGCGCCGGAAGCCGTTCGGCCCCGTGATCGTGAAGGCGTACGCGTCCTTGGGCACCGGGACGGTCCAGGAGCCCTCGCGCACGACGTCCTTGTGCTGCGGGACCTTGAACTCGTCGGCGTACGGATAGAGCGCGAAGTGCGCGCTGGAGCGGCCGCCGTTGCGCAGCCGCACCGAGAGAGCGCCCGTCTCGCCCGGCTTCACGTACGCGTCGGGCTGGTAGGGCAGCGGGCGGGCGCGGCGCGTGCCGGGCTCCTGGACCGGCATGGACTGCTTCAGGGGCGGCTGCGGGGACCAGCGGCCGCTGAACGCCGGGATGGCGCCGGGCTTTTCGACCTCGGGCTGCCGGTGGCCGCGCTTGAAGTCGAAGGCGCCGGTGAGGTCGCCGGTGACCTTGCGGCGCCAGGCGCTGATGTTGGGTTCCCGCACGCCGGTCCACTTCTCCAGGAAGCGCACGACGGAGGTGTGGTCGAAGACTTCGGATGTGACGTAGCCGCCGACGGTCCAGGGCGAGACGACGAGCATGGGGACGCGCACACCGAGGCCGGTCGGCCTGCCCTCCCAGCGCTCCTCCTGCTCCTCGGCGCTCTCGCCGCCGGGGACGGGCGGCGGGACGTGGTCGAAGAAGCCGTCGTTCTCGTCGTAGTTGATGAAGACGGCGGTGCGGCGCCAGACCTCGGGGTGCGAGGCGAGGGCGTCGAGGACCTTGTAGACGATGGTCGCGCTGTGGATCGGCGAGGAGACGCTGGGGTGCTCGGAGTCCTGGGCGGACGGCACCAGATAGCTGACCTTGGCCAGTTGGCCGCCCGCGACGTCCTTGGCGAACTCCTCCGCGAGCTTGCCGGTGGGCACGCGGCGCAGGGCGCGCTCGAAGAGCGACTTCTCCGCCTTGGTGAGGGTGGCGACGCCCTCCTCCAGGGTGGCGAGCAGCTTCTCGCGCTCGGCGTCGTCCTTGGCGTCGCGGACCTTGGCGTAGAAGGCCTCCATGTAGGTCAGGCCGGTCTTGGCGAGGACCTTGCGGGCGATGGCCTTGAAGGTGGTGAAGAACTCGATCTGGTTGTCGGTGAAGTTCTCCCACTCCGTGTACGTCCGCCAGCTCACGCCCGCCTTCTCCAGGCGCTCGGCGTACGTCCCCCAGTCGTATCCGGGGTGTGTCCCCTCGTCGTACGCGTCGTTTCCGACGGCACGCTTGCCGTTCGCCTCGTAGCCCGTCTTGCCGCTCCACAGGTGGTTGCGGTTGGGGCTCGTGGAGGTGTGGATGGACGAGTGGTAGGCGTCGCAGACGGTGAAGGTGTCGGCGAGTTCGTAGTGCAGCGGGATGTCCTCGCGCGTGTAGTACGCCATGGTCGCGGCGGTCTTGGCGGTGATCCAGCCGTCCGACCAGCCGTCGTGCCAGGCCTTGGCGCCGCCGCTCCAGGAGTGGTCGAGGGCGCCGATGTACTGCAGGTCCTTCTTCTGCGCCGCCGCGGCCTCGCGGACGGGGAAGGGCAGGACGGTGCTCAGCACGCCCGGCTGCTCGAACACGGACTTCCCACTCGGGAGCCGGAGGGCGTTGCGGTCACCGAAGCCGCGTACGCCGCGCAGGGCTCCGAAGTAGTGGTCGAAGGACCTGTTCTCCTGCATCAGGATGACGACGTGCTCGATCGAGTCGAGCCCGCCGCCGCCGGGTTTGGGCCGGTCCCGGTCCTGTGCCAGTGCCTGCTGCAGTGACGGCGGCAGGAACGATCCGACGGCGGCGGCGCCCAGTGCGCCTCCGCCAACTGCCATCAGCCGCCTGCGAGATATCTCCGGGGACACGTACGACCTCCAGTCGACGGCCAATGGTTCTCTGCTGATCCATTAGCCTGCTCCGCCGGGACGGTAGTGAAGTCTGGTTTCCCTGTGAAGACTTGGGGACGAAGTCGGCGTGAACGGACGCGCCCGAGTGCGTACGTCCGCACTCGGTCAGCCGACCAGACCTGGTCAGCCGGTGAGATCTGGTCAGCCGATCAGCAGCCCCGCCCAGAGCGCGACGGTCGACGCCGCGAGGATGAGGGGCACGGTCAGCACGCCGAGCACGGTGAAGGTGCGCAGCTCGGCGTCCGTGCCGTGGTCGTGCAGGATGCGGCGCCACAGGAGGGTGGCGAGCGAGCCGACGTACGTCAGGTTCGGGCCGATGTTGACGCCGATGAGCGCGGCGAGGACAGGGCCGGGGCCCGCGGGGGCGACGGCGGGCAGCAGGGCGAGGATCGCGGGCAGGTTGTTGATGAGGTTGGCCAGTACGGCGGCGAGGCCCGCGATCGCGAGCAGAGCGGGCAGTGAGGTGCCGTCCGGCAGGATCCACTCGATCCCGGAGCCGAGGCCGTTGTCGACGACCGCCTTGACGACGATGCCGAGCGCGAGCACGAACAGGCAGAACAGCGGGCTCGCGGAGCGGACGATCGCGGTGGCGGTCGTACGTTTCCGAAGCAGCGCACGTCCCGCGAGCACCGCCGCTCCCGCGAGGGCGGCCCACAGGGGTTCGAGGCCCACGAACGAGGTCACGACGAACCCGCCGAGCGTGAGCCCGAGGACGACCAGCGTGAACACCGGCACGGGGGTCGGCTCGGTCTCCTCGGACTCCAGGGCGCCCGCGGCCAGATCGCTCGCGAAGTACCGCCGGAACGCCACGTACTCGATGCCGATGGCAACCAGCCACGGCAACGCCATGAGCAGGGCGAACCGCGTGAAGGTGAGCCCGCTGGCGGTGAGGGCGAGGAGGTTGGTGAGGTTGGAGACGGGCAGCAGGAGCGACGCCGAGTTGGCCAGGTGGGCGGTGGCGTAGACGTGCGGGCGCGGCCTGGCTCCGACGCGGGCGGCGGTGGCGAAGACGACCGGGGTGAGCAGAACGACGGTGGCGTCCAGGCTCAGCACCGCGGTGATCACCGCGGCGACGCCGAAGACCCCGCCGAGCAGCGCCTTGGTCCGCCCGCCGCAGAGCCGGGCGACGAGATCCCCGGCGGCCGCGAAAAGCCCGTCGTCCGCGCAGAGCTGAGCGAGCACGAGCACGGCGGCGAGGAACCCCACCACCGGCAGCAGGCTCTCGACCTGCGCGAGCGCGTCCCGCGGCGAGACGGCACCGAGCACCACGACAAGCCCGGCGGCGGGCAGCGCGGCGGCGGCCTCGGGCCACTGCCGGGGCCGTATGACGGCGAACGCGAGCACGGCGAGCAGCAGGCCGACGGAGAGGATCTCGGCAGTGACGGTGTTCAGGGGGACGCTCCGTGGCCCGAGTGGGGCGGGGGTTCGACGGGACGGATGCTGACAGCGTAAGGCGGCGCTCCACCGGCCCGGTCGCACGGGGACGGCGCCACCCCGGCCGGTCCGCCGACCGGTCCGGATACAGAGGCGAGCCGACGGCCTGCCTGTCCACCGGCCGTCGGCGGACGGCGCCTTCAGGGACGAGCCCCGCCGCCGCACGGCCTTCGCCGGGGTGCCCGCCCGCCCCTCATGGGCGCGGGCCCAAGAGGCGTTTCAGGCCGACGCACGCGTAGGCCGACGCACGCGTGGGGCGGCGCCCCCGAGGGTGCGCCGCCCCACATCACGTACGAGATCTCGTACGGGCAAGAGGACTCAGCCCTCTACGCCCAGCTTCTCCAGGATCAGTTCCTTGACGCGGGCCGCGTCGGCCTGGCCCCGGGTCGCCTTCATGACCGCGCCGACCAGTGCGCCGGCCGCCGCGACCTTGCCGCTGCGGATCTTGTCGGCGATGGCGGGGTTGCCCGCGATCGCCTCGTCCACCGCGGTCGTCAGCGCGCCCTCGTCCGAGACGACCTTCAGGCCGCGCTTCTCGACGACCTCGTCCGGCGTGCCTTCACCAGCCAGGACGCCCTCGAAGACCTGGCGCGCCAGCTTGTCGTTCAGGTCGCCCTTGGCGACGAGCTCGGCGACCCTGGCGACCTGCACCGGGGTGACCGGGAGCTCGTCGAGCGCCTTGCCCGTCTCGTTGGCGTTGCGGGCCATCTCGCCCATCCACCACTTGCGCGCGGCGGCCGAGTCGGCGCCCGCCTCGATGGTGGCGACGATCGGGTCGACCGCACCCGCGTTCAGGATCGACTGCATGTCGTGCTCCGAGACACCCCACTCCTCACGGAGTCGGTTGCGGCGCACGCGCGGCATCTCGGGGAGACCTGCACGCAGCTCCTCGACCCACGTACGGGCCGGGGCCACCGGGACGAGGTCGGGCTCCGGGAAGTACCGGTAGTCCTCGGCGTTGTCCTTGATGCGGCCCGACGTCGTGGAGCCGTCCTCCTCGTGGAAGTGACGGGTCTCCTGGATGATCGTGCCGCCGTCGTTCAGGACGGCCGCGTGACGCTGGATCTCGAAGCGCGCCGCACGCTCCACGGAACGGAGCGAGTTGACGTTCTTCGTCTCCGAACGCGTACCGAACTCCTCACGCCCGTGCGGGCGCAGCGAGAGGTTCACGTCGCAGCGCATCTGGCCCTTGTCCATCCGGGCCTCGGACACGTCGAGCGCCTTGATGACCTCGCGCAGCTCGGCCACGTACGCCTTGGCGACCTCGGGAGCCCGCTCGCCCGCGCCCTCGATCGGCTTGGTGACGATCTCGATGAGCGGGATACCGGCGCGGTTGTAGTCCAGGAGCGAGTGCGAGGCGCCGTGGATACGGCCCGTCGCGCCACCCACGTGCGTGGACTTGCCGGTGTCCTCCTCCATGTGGGCGCGCTCGATCTCCACGCGGAAGACCTCGCCGTCCTCCAGCTGGACGTCCAGATAGCCGTTGAAGGCGATCGGCTCGTCGTACTGAGAGGTCTGGAAGTTCTTCGGCATGTCCGGATAGAAGTAGTTCTTCCGGGCGAAGCGGCACCACTCGGCGATCTCGCAGTTCAGCGCGAGACCGATCTTGATGGCGGACTCGACGCCGATCTCGTTGACCACCGGCAGCGCGCCGGGCAGTCCGAGACAGGTCGGGCAGGTCTGGCTGTTGGCGTCCTGCTTGAGCTCGGTGGAGCAGCCGCAGAACATCTTGGTCTTGGTGCCCAGCTCGACATGGACCTCAAGGCCCATGACGGGGTCGTACGTCGCGAGGGCATCCTCGTACGACACCAGGTCAGTCGTGGCAGTCACGGTGAAACTTTCCCTCTCAACCCAGCAGGACGTCGTCGTCGCCGAGCTTCTTCAGCTCGCGATAGAGCAGAGCAAGGCCGGTGACGATGGCGGCGGCGGAGACAGCGGCGTCGACGAGCCGGAGCGTGTCGTGGTCCTTGCGGGCCGTGCGGGCCTGCTTGACGACGGAGATCGCGCCGAAGGCGGTCGAGGCGATCGACAGGTACGCGCCGGGCTTGGACTTCTTGAAGCCCTTGGCCTTGGCAGTCATGGGACTCACAGTGACGGTGCCTCCTCAAGCAGCGGGTGACCCCACCTTTCCACGAAGGCGGCCTCTACGGCAGCGCCGACCTTGTAAAGGCGGTCGTCCTTCATGGCCGGGGCGATGATCTGCAGCCCGACGGGCAGGCCGTCCTCCGGCGCGAGGCCGCAGGGCAGCGACATGGCGGCATTGCCCGCCATGTTCGACGGAATGGTGCACACGTCCGCGAGGTACATCGCCATCGGGTCGTCGGCGCGCTCGCCGATCGGGAAGGCGGTGGTCGGCGTCGCGGGCGAGACAACCACGTCCACCTGCTCGAAGGCCTTCTCGAAGTCCTTCGTGATCAGGGTGCGGACCTTCTGGGCGCTTCCGTAGTACGCGTCGTAGTAGCCGGAGCTGAGTGCGTACGTGCCCAGGATGATGCGGCGCTTGACCTCGTCGCCGAAGCCGGCCTCGCGGGTCAGCGCGGTGACGTCCTCGGCGGACTTCGTGCCGTCGTCGCCGACGCGCAGGCCGTAGCGCATGGCGTCGAAGCGCGCGAGGTTCGAGGAGCACTCGGAGGGCGCGATCAGGTAGTACGCGGAGAGCGCCAGGTCGAAGGACGGGCAGTCCAGCTCGACGATCTCGGCGCCGAGCTCCTTGAGCAGGGCCACCGACTCCTGGAAGCGCTGGACGACACCGGCCTGGTAGCCCTCGCCCGCGAACTGCTTGACGACACCGACGCGCATGCCCTGTACGGAGCCGTTGCGGGCCGCCTCGACGACCGCGGGGACCGGGGCGTCGATGGACGTCGAGTCGAGCTCGTCGTGTCCTGCGATGACCTCGTGCAGGAGCGCGGCGTCCAGGACCGTGCGGGCGCAGGGGCCGCCCTGGTCGAGCGATGACGAGAACGCCACCATGCCGTAGCGCGAGACGCCGCCGTACGTCGGCTTGACGCCGACCGTGCCGGTGACGGCCGCGGGCTGGCGGATGGAGCCGCCGGTGTCGGTGCCGATGGCGAGGGGGGCCTCGTACGAGGCGATGGCGGCGCTGGAGCCGCCGCCCGAGCCGCCGGGGATGCGGGTGAGGTCCCACGGGTTGCCGGTGGGGCCGTACGCGCTGTTCTCGGTGGAGGACCCCATGGCGAACTCGTCCATGTTGGTCTTGCCGAGGATGACGACGTCGGCTTCCTTCAGCTTGCGCGTGACGGTCGCGTCGTACGGCGGGATCCAGCCTTCGAGGATCTTGGAACCGACCGTGGTCGGGACGCCCTCGGTGGTGAAGATGTCCTTGAGCGCGAGGGGTACGCCGGCCAGCGGGCCGAGCTTCTCGCCCTTCGCGCGCTTGGCGTCGACGGCGCGGGCCTGCGCGAGGGCGCCCTCGCGGTCGACGTGCAGGAAGGCGTGCACCTTCTCGTCGACGGCCTCGATACGGGCGAGGTGGGCCTCGGTGACCTCGACGGCCGTGAGCTCGCCGGAGGCGACCTTGGCGGCGATGTCCGCGGCGGTGAGCCTGATGATGTCGATCTTGCTGTCCGTCATGGTGGGTTAGTCCTCCCCCAGGATCTGCGGCACCTTGAAACGCTGCTGCTCTTGTGCCGGGGCTCCGGAGAGCGCCTGCTCGGGGGTGAGCGACGGACGGACCTCGTCCGCGCGCATGACGTTCGTCAGCGGCAGCGGGTGGGAGGTCGGCGGTACGTCTTGGTCGGCGACCTCGGAGACGCGGGCGACCGCGCCGATGATGTCGTCGAGCTGTCCGGCGAAGTGGTCGAGCTCTTCTGCCTTCAGCTCCAGACGTGCAAGGCGGGCGAGGTGGGCGACCTCCTCGCGCGTAATGCCAGGCATGCGGCGATCCTCTGGGGGTGAGTGTGTGGTGTGTGGCCCCAATCCTATGGGGCCACACCCCGTGCACGTGAAACGGATTCCCCCCGGGGGCCTCCACGCCGGTCCCGGTGGGGCCCGAGGGCCCCGCCCGATTCCCCGCGGCTGCTTCCTCGCAGCTACCTCGCGGCTACTTCCTCGCGGCTACTTGGCCACGTCCGCCCGCGCCTCCGCCGCCGCCTGCTCCTCCGCCGCGATGTCCACCGGCCTGCGCCAGCCGCGCGAGCCCCGCGCCCGCAGCCAGGCGGTGGTCTCGTCCGGCGGCATCGCCGCGGCGACGAGCCACCCCTGGACCGCGTCGCAGCCCAGATCGCGCAACCGCTCCCACGTCTCGTCGTCCTCGACGCCCTCGGCCACGACGAGCAGCCCCAGGGAGTGCGCGAGGTCGACCGTGCAGCGGACGATCTCCGCGTCTTCGTTGTCCACCGCGAGCCGCGCCACGAAGGAACGGTCGATCTTCAGCTCGCTCACCGGCAGCCGCCGCAGATGGACCAGGGACGAGTACCCCGTACCGAAGTCGTCGAGAGACATCTTGACGCCGTGCCCGGTCAGGCCCGCCAGGGTGTCGGCGGCCCGCTGCGGGTCCTCCAGAAGCACGTGTTCCGTTATCTCCAGCTGCAGCGCCCCCGGCGGGACCCCGTGCCGTGCGAGACGTGCCGCGACGGCGCCCGCGAAGCCGGGGGTGTGGACGTCGCGCGGCGACACGTTCACCGCGACGGGGACCTTGAGCCCCATCGCCTGCCACTTCGCCACCTGGCCGAGGGCGGTCTCCAGGACGTACTCCGTCAGGTGCGGCATGAGCCCGGACGACTCGGCTATGGCGATGAACTCGTCCGGCGGAACCTTCCCGCGCTCGGGGTGCACCCACCGCACCAGCGCCTCGAGCCCCGCGACGCGGCCGTCGAACTGGACCTTCGGCTGGTAGTGGAGCTCGACGTCACCCGCGTCGAGCGCGCGGCGCAGATCGCCCAACAGGCCCAGGCGGTCGGGGGTGTTGGAGTCGCGCTTGGACTCGTACACCTCGACGCCCGTGCGGTCCCGCTTGGCCTGGTACATCGCGACGTCCGCGCGTCGCAGCAGGCCTTCCGCGTCCATCGCGTGGTCGGGGAAGACGGCGAGCCCCGCGCTGGCCTCCAGGACGAGCGACAGGCCGTCGAGGTCCAGGGGCGAACCGAGGGCGGCGACAAGGGACCGTGCCACCCGGGTGGCCGACGTCGTGGAGTCGGTGACCGGCAGCAGGACGGCGAACTCGTCGCCGCCGAGCCGGGCGGCCTCCGCGCCGCGCGGCAGGGCGAGCCTCAGCCGGTCGGCGATCTGCAGGAGGAGACGGTCGCCGGCGAGATGGCCGAGGGTGTCGTTCACCGAACGGAAGCGGTCCATGTCGATCAGCATCAGGGCGGAGCGCGCCCCGATCCGCTCGGCATCGTCCAGAGCCGTCCAGGTCCGCTCGAGGAGCCACTGCCGGTTGGGCAGGCCGGTGAGCGGGTCCTGCAGCTGTTCCTCGGCCCTGGCCCGTGCGATCCACAGCGTCGAGTCGAGCGCGACGAGGGGAATCGCGAAGAGCGGGAGCATGATGGGCGTCGAGGCCGCGACCACGCAGATCAGCGGTGCGATGCCGAGCAGCGCGACGCCGACGAGGCCCTGCCTGACCAGGGCGGTACGGGTGACCGTGGGCAGGGCGCCGGTGCGCGGCGCGTGGACGTACCAGAGCAGGACCCGGGTGACGACGAGATAGCCGAGGGCGGCGAGCGCCACCTCGGGCAACGAGTACAGGTCCCACGTCTCGGGCAGCCAGGGCGACTGCGCCGATGGCGCCGTGCCGAACGCGGCCATGGCGAGCGCGCCCGCGCCGATGCCGAGGATGTCGACGGCGCCGTGCAGGATGCCCTGTCGCCAGCGGTGGCGGCGCGCGATGCCGACCAGGACGACGACGGTGAGGCTGACCATTCCGGCGGGCACCCAGCCGTACAGCAGGAGGACGGCGACGGTGAGCGCGCCGCCCGAACCGGTGCCGCCCCACCAGCGGTCGCGGCCGAGCGCGACGAGGTGGCCGACGATGAGGCCGGTGAGAATGGCGAGGGACCAGCCGACCGTGCCGGAGGGGAACAGCGCGTCGCGTCCGGTGAGCGCGTGGAAGAAGCCCGTGCCGAGCACCACGGCGGCCAGCGCCACGACAGTAATCGGAAGCACTGGCCAAGGGTCACGCTCGGCGGACGCGTCGTCCGCGTCGTGCGCCTCGGAGCCGCGCCAGAGCGTCCTGCGCCGCCCGTCGGTGCCGCTCTGGGCGGAACGGGGTCCTGCCGCGTCCCTGCCGCCCGATGTCTCGCCCACGCCGAGCTCCTGCGTGCCGTACCCGCCGACGGTGCTCCATGCGCGCTCGCGTCGCTCAACTGCGGTGCTCGGGGCGGGTCGGCTGCTCTCGGCTTCGTGCGCCTCGCGTGCCTCCCGTGCCGCTCTGCGTCCGCTGAGCCAGGCGCCCGGTCCGCGCCGCAAGCGCGCGCGCAGCCGGGAGTCCGGTGCGGCGCTCTCGGTCGGTTCCATTCCCGTCCCTCTCACAGCCGGCAGTGCCCACGCCACGCGGACTCGGTCCAGAAGTCAGCCGCGTCTGGAACTCCTCCCCCGTGCTCCCGATGAGCAGGGGATACCCCAATCGCAGCGGGGCACGGCAGGCGCACATCTCAACAGTAGGCCGCAGAAGGCTTCTACGGGCAGCGGTCCACAACGGTTGCCCGAATGCGACCCGGCCACCCGTATGCATCTGGTATGCGCTGAACGGGTGGCCTTCAACCGCTACTCCTCGGTCGGAAGCGCAACTTCCGTCGCCGCGTCCGGTCCTTTTTCCAGCAGGACGGCGAAACCTTCCTCGTTCAGAACCGGAACCTTCAACTGCATGGCCTTGTCATATTTAGATCCAGGGTTGTCACCCACAACGACGAAAGCTGTCTTTTTCGAAACGGAACCGGTCACCTTTGCGCCCCGGCTCTGCAACGCATCTTTTGCGCCATCCCTCGTGTGGTGCTCGAGCGTTCCGGTCACCACGACCGTGAGGCCTTCGAGCGGTCGCGGCCCCTCGTCCTCTCCCCCGCCCTCTTCCTCCATGCGGACACCGGCCGCACGCCACTTGCGCAGGATCTCCCGGTGCCACTCCTCCTCGAACCACTGCTTCAGGGAGGCGGCGATGGTCGGGCCCACGCCCTCGACGGCGGCCAGCTCCTCCTCCGTGGCCTGTTCGATCCGCTCGACCGACCGGAATTCGCGGGCGAGCGCCTCCGCGGCGACCGGGCCCACGTGCCGGATGGAGAGGCCCGTGATGATCCGCGCGAGCGGGCGCTCCTTGGCCGCCGCGATGTTCTCCAGCATGGAGACGGCGTTCTTCTTCGCCTCGCCCTGCTGGTTGGCGAAGACCGTGGCGATCTTCTCCTCACCCGTCTTCGGGTCCCGCTTGGGCAGACCGCTGTCCTGATCCAGTACGTACGCCTTGATCGGCAGGAGCCGGTCGATGGTGAGGTCGAAGATGTCGCCCTCGTCGAGAATCGGCGGCTCGGACGGCTCCAGGGGCTTGGTGAGCGCGGCCGCGGCGACGTAGCCGAAGTTCTCGATGTCCAGGCTCTTGCGGCCCGCGAGATAGAAGAGACGCTCGCGCAGCTGGGCGGGGCAGGACCGGGCGTTGGGGCACCGGAGGTCGATGTCGGCCTCCTTCATCGCCCGCAGCGCCGTCCCGCACTCGGGGCACTCGGCGGGCATCACGAACTCCCGCTCGGTGCCGTCCCGCAGGTCGACGACGGGGCCGAGGATCTCCGGGATGACGTCGCCCGCCTTGCGCAGGACGACCGTGTCCCCGATGAAGACGCCCTTCTTCTTCACCACGTCCTGGTTGTGCAGGGTGGCGAACTCGACCTCGGATCCCGCGACGGTCACGGGCTCCACCTGGGCGTACGGCGTGACGCGGCCGGTGCGGCCGACGCCCACGCGGATGTTGACCAGCTTGGTGTTGACCTCCTCGGGGGCGTACTTCCAGGCGATCGCCCAGCGCGGGGCGCGCGAGGTCGAGCCGAGGCGGCCCTGGAGCGGGATCTCGTCCAGCTTCACGACGACGCCGTCGATCTCGTGCTCCACGGAGTGGCGGTTCTCGCCGAAGTACGTGATGAACTCCCGCACTCCGTCGAGCCCTTGGACCACCTTGTTGTGCTGGGCGGTGGGCAGGCCCCAGTCGTGCAGGAGCTCATAGGCGTGGCTGAGGCAGTCGATGTCGAAGCCCTCGCGGGCACCGATGCCGTGCACCACCATGTGCAGCGGGCGCGTGGCGGTGACGCGCGGGTCCTTCTGGCGCAGTGAACCCGCCGCCGCGTTGCGCGGGTTGGCGAAGGGCTTGTCGCCCGCCTCCACCAGACGGGCGTTCAGCTCCTCGAACTTCTCCATCGGGAAGAAGACCTCGCCACGGATCTCGACGAGGGCGGGGATCTTGTCGCCCTTGAGGCGGTCCGGGATGTCCGAGATGGTGCGGACGTTCGGAGTGATGTCCTCGCCGGTGCGGCCGTCTCCGCGGGTGGCCGCGCGGGTGAGCTTGCCGTCCTCGTACGTGAGGTTCACGGCGAGGCCGTCGACCTTCAGTTCGCACAGGAAGTGGTGGTCGCTGGTGCCGACCTCCTTGCCGACGCGGTCGGCCCAGGCGGCGAGCTCCTCGTCGTCGAAGGCGTTGTCCAGGGAGAGCATGCGCTCGCGGTGCTGGACCGAGGTGAACTCGGTCTCGTACGCCCCGGAGACCTTCTGGGTGGGCGAATCGGGCGTACGAAGCTCCGAATACTGCTCTTCCAGGGCTTCGAGCGAGCGAAGGAGCTTGTCGAACTCGGCGTCGCTGACGACCGGTTGGTCGTTCACGTAGTACCGGAAGCGGTGCTCCTCGATCTGTTCGGCCAGCTGGGCATGCTGATCCCGTGCCTCGGCGGGCACAGAGCCTTGCTGTTCGACAGCCACCGTTACGTCCTCCCGTTACGTCATACCCAATTACTCAGGGTTGTCCGCGAGTGATCTCGCCGCCCGGGCGCAGTGGGCGAGCACCGCGCGGGCGTACGCCGGAGAAGCCCCCGCGAGCCCGCACGACGGAGTGACCACGACCGACTCCGCGAGAGAACCCGGATTCAGCCCCAGCCTGCGCCACAACGTCCTGACACCCATGACGCTACCGGCAGGGTCTGACAATGGGCCGTCCACGCCGGGCGCGACACCGGCGAAGAGCTTCGTGCCGCCCTCGACTGCCTCACCGATCACCTCGTCGTCACGCTCGGTGAGCAGCGAGAAGTCGAACGAGACGGCATCCGCCCCGGCCCGGCGCAGCAGCGCGAACGGCACGTCCGGCGCGCAGGAGTGCACGACGGCAGGCCCGTCCCCGTGCACGCCGATGACCTCGCGCAAGGTGCTCTCCACGAGCTGGCGGTCCACGGCGCGGTGGGTGCGGTACTCGCTCGCGGTCTTGATCTGCCCGCGCAGCACACCGACGAGCGAGGGCTCGTCGAGCTGCAGCACGATCTGGCCACCGGGGATCCGGCGGCGTACGTCCGCGAGGTGGGCGCGCAGGCCTTCCGCGAGCGATCCTGCCAGGTCACGGCAGGCGCCCGGGTCGGAGAGCGCGGCCTCGCCGTTGCGCAGCTCCAGGGCTGCGGCGAGGGTCCACGGCCCGACGGCCTGCACCTTGACCGGCCCTTCGTACCCCTGGGTGAACTCCTCCAGGGCGTCGAGGTCCTCGCCGAGCCAGGCCTTCGCGCGGCGCGTGTCCCGTCCGGGCCGGTCGCCGATCCGCCAGCCGCTGGGCTCCACGCGCGCGTAGAGCTCGACGAGCATTCCGGCGGTCCGCCCGATCATGTCGGCGCCTGGCCCCCGCGCGGGCAGCTCCGCCAGATACGGGAAATCCTCGAAACTGCCGGTGACGGTCTTCGCGGCCTCACGGGCGTCGCCGCCCGGCATGGACCCGATGCCGGTGGCCGGGCCCCAACGATGCGCGCTCACTGGCCGGGCCGCACCGTCAGGTCGTTGACCTCGGCGTCGCGCGGCAGGTCGACGGCCATCAGGATCGCCGTGGCGACCGACTCCGGGTCGATGAAGCGGGCGGGGTCGTACTCCTTGCCCTCCTGCTGATGCACTTTGGCCTGCATGGCGCTCGCCGTGCGCCCCGGGTAGACGGAGGTGACACGGACGCCGTTCGCGTGCTCCTCGCCCCGCAGGGAGTCGGCCAGGGCCTTGAGACCGTGCTTGGAGGCGGCGTAGGCGGACCACTCGGGGCTGGCGCTCAGGCCCGCGCCCGAGTTGACGAAGACCACGTGGCCCTGGGCGGCGCGGAGTTGGGGCAGGAAGTGGCGGGTCAGCTCGGCGGGGGCGATGAGGTTGACGTTGAGCTGGTGGCGCCAGGACTTGGGGGTGAGGTCACCGACGCGCCCCAGGTCCACGACGCCCGCGATGTGGAGCAGGGAGTCGACACGGTCGGGCAGCGACTGGTGGCCGAACGCCCAGGAGAGCTTGTCGGGGTCGGAGAGGTCGCCCACGAGCGTGTCCGCCCCGGGGAATTGCGCGGCCAGTTCCTTCGCGCGGCCCGCGTCCCGTGCGTGCAGGACGAGGGAGTCGCCGCGTGCGTGGAGACGGCGGGCGACGGCCGCGCCGATGCCGGAGCCGGCCCCGGTGATCACATGTGTTGCCATGCGTCCATCGTCGCACCCCGGCAGACGCAGGTCAGCGCATGGTCACTGGGTGCCCAAGGCCTCCTCCAGGTAGGCGAGCGCGCCGACCGCCTCTTCGGCGAAGAAGACGAGACCGGTCAGCGGCACCGGCAGGAAGCCCTCGTCCTCCATGCGCTGGAACTGCTCCTTCAACCCGTCGTAGAAGCCCGCCGAGTTGAGCAGGACCACCGGCTTGGTGTGCTTGCCGTGCTTCTTCAGTTCAAGGATCTCGGTGGCCTCGTCCAACGTGCCCGTACCACCAACCATGATCACGACGGCATCGGCCTTCTCCAGGAGCAGCGCCTTGCGCTCGGCGAGGTCACGCGCGATCACCATCTCGTCGGGCGCGGAGACGACCCGGGCCCGGTCGGCGAGAAAGTCCACCGACACCCCGACAAGCCCCCCACCCGCCTCCTGCACCCCATCCGCGACGACCTTCATCAGCCCACTCTCCGAACCACCCCACACCAGGGTGTGACCGCCCTTGCCGAGCAGCTCGGCGAATTCGCGCGCGGGGCGGGTGTAGCGGTCGGGGAGATCGGCGGCGGAGAGGAAGACACAGATGTTCATGGCTTCACCGTACGATCCGGCAGAGACTGGGTGGACCGCAGCCGCTCACAGGCAGCCGCCCATAGGCAGCCGCTCACAGAAGGAGACCACGGTGACCGCAGGACACAAGATCACCATCGAGCAGGGCACCGACCTCGTACGGGTGGTGCGGGAAGGCGGCCAGACCGTGGCCGAAAGCCGCCGCCCACTGCTGCTGCGCGAGACGGGCTGCCCGGTCCGCTACTACCTCCCCCCGCAGGACGTACGCACCGACCTCCTGACCCCGTCGGACACGACCACGTACTGCCCGTTCAAGGGAACGGCGTCGTACTGGTCGCTGCCGGGCTCCACCGACGTGGTGTGGGCGTACCCCGAGCCGAAGCCGGACGTGGCCGAGATCAAGGACCACTTCTGCTTCTACGAGGTGAACGTCAGCGAGCCGGGGCGGTAGCCACGGCTGGCTGGCCCGGCGATTGCAGGAAAGTCCCGGGGGGGGGGGGGGGGGGGGGGGGGGGGGGGGGGGGGGGGGGGGGGGGGGAGGGGGGAGGGAAGCAGGGGGCAGGTCGGCGGGGGGCGTGGAGCTGCGGTGCCGGTGTGTG
>NZ_JBVIHP010000005.1:293686-311320 GCF_055570235.1 Streptomyces sp. NPDC031274
CACCCCCCCCCCCCCCCCTCCCTCCCCCCCTCCCCCCCCCCCCTCCCCCCCCCCCCCCCCCCCCCCCCCCCCCCCCCCCCCCCCCCCCCCCCCCGGGACTTTCCTGCAACAAACCCAGCCGCCGACCCGCCGACACCTCAGACCGCCGCCGTCGCCCGCTCCGTCGTGGCGATCGTCGCCGAGCCGACCACGCGCGTGCCGTCGTACAGCACGATCGCCTGGCCCGGGGCCACGCCGCGTACCGGCTCGTCGAAGGAGACGCGCAGCTCCGAGCCGTCGACCAGTTCCGCGCGGACCGACGTCTCGCCGCCGTGTGCCCGCAGCTGCGCGGTGTACGTGCCGGGCCCTGAGGGGGCGACGCCGCACCAGCGGGGCTTGATCGCCGTCAGGCCCGTGACGTCCAGGGCCGCCACCGGGCCGACGGTCACGGTGTTGTTCACCGGGGAGATGTCCAGGACGTAGCGCGGCTTGCCGTCGGGGGCCGGGGTGCCGATCCGCAGGCCCTTGCGCTGGCCGATGGTGTAGCCGAAAGCGCCCTCGTGGGTGCCCAGCTTGTTCCCTTCGGCGTCGACGATGTCGCCCTCCGCCTTGCCGAGGCGGTCCGCGAGGAAGCCCTGGGTGTCGCCGTCGGCGATGAAGCAGATGTCGTGGCTGTCGGGCTTCTTCGCGACGGCCAGGCCGCGCTCCTCGGCCTCCGCGCGGATCTCCTCCTTGGTGGTGAGCGTGTCACCGAGGGGGAACATCGCGTGGGCGAGCTGGCGGTCGTCGAGGACCCCGAGGACGTAGCTCTGGTCCTTGGCCATGTCTGACGCGCGGTGCAGCTCGCGCGTGCCGTCGTCGTTCACGACGACCGTGGCGTAGTGGCCGGTGACGACCGCGTCGAAGCCCAGGGCGAGTGCCTTGTCCAGGAGCGCGGCGAACTTGATCTTCTCGTTGCAGCGAAGGCAGGGGTTGGGGGTGCGCCCCGCCTCGTACTCGGCGATGAAGTCCTCGACCACGTCCTCGCGGAACCGCTCGGCCAGGTCCCATACGTAGAACGGGATGCCGATGACGTCCGCGGCACGGCGGGCGTCGCGGGAGTCCTCGATGGTGCAACAGCCTCGCGCGCCCGTGCGGAACGATTGCGGGTTCGCCGAGAGCGCCAGATGCACTCCGGTCACGTCGTGCCCGGCTTCGGCGGCACGCGCGGCGGCGACGGCGGAGTCCACGCCGCCGGACATGGCGGCGAGTACGCGCAGGGGGCGGGGGTGCTGCGGGGTCCGGTTCTCAGTCATAGCTCTAACAGGGTACGGGCCCGCGGGAACCAGGCGCCCGTGAGTAAGCGTTGGCGATCATATGGGGGATGAACAGGACTCGAAGGCGGAGCAGAAGTCCGAGCGCCGGGGCATCGACCGGCGGACGCTCCTGATCGGCGGCGCCGTGGCGGCCGTCGGCACGGCCGCGCTCGCTTCGGACCAGCTGGGACGCCTGTGGTGGCGGCTGCCCGGCGTCGTCAAGAGGCGCGAGGAGGGCGAGGTCGACGCCCGGGGCGCACAGTGGGTCGCCGCGTCCGACTACAACTGGCGCCGGGCGGACCGGCCGGACGACTACGGGATAGACATGGTCGTCGTCCACGTCGTGCAGGGCGGGTACGACACGGCACTGAAGGTGTTCAAGGACCCGGCACACGGCGCGGCGGCTCACTACGTGGTGCGCAAGGACGGGCACGTCGCCCAGATGATCCGCGAGCTGGACGTGGCGTTCCACGCGGGGAACAAGAGCTACAACGAACGGAGCATCGGCATCGAGCACGAGGGCTTCGTGGACAAGAAGTCCTCGTTCACCGATGCCATGTACGAGTCCTCGGCGCGCCTCACCGCCGGAATCTGCAAGAGGTACGACATCCCGGTGGACCGGAAGCACATCATCGGGCACGTGGAGGTGCCAGGCACGGACCACACGGATCCCGGGCCGCACTGGGACTGGGACCGGTACATGAAGCTGGTCAAGAAGGCCCGCACGGCTCTCGCCTGATCGGCCACACCCGTCTGACCAGCCACACCCGTCTGACCAGCCATGTCCGTCTGACCGGCCATACACCGCCCTACCGCAGATGCACCGGCAGCGACTCCACCCCGTACACGATCGACAGCTTACGGAAGGCGAGCTCCTCGGGGGCGACCGCCAGCCGCATCTCGGGGAAGCGCTTCACCAGGGCCGGGTAGGCGGCGCGCAGCTCCATGCGGGCCAGTTCGGCGCCGATGCAGCGGTGGATGCCGTAGCCGAAGGCGAGGTGGCCCGAGGCCTTGCGGTGCGGGTCGAAGCCGCCGCCGTCGGGGGTGTACTTGGCGTCGCGGTTGCCGCCGCTCAGGGAGCACAGGACCAGGTCGCCCTTGGGGATGAGCACCCCGGCTATCTCGATGTCCTCGCGGGCGAACCGCGGGAAGGCCACCTGCACGACGGTGAGGTAGCGCAGCGCCTCCTCGACGAAGGGGGCGGCCGCCGCGTCGTCGTCGCGCAGCCGCGCGGCGGTCTCCGGGTGCTGAAGGAGCAGCAGGGAGCCGAGGGCCACCATGCTCGCGGTCGTCTCGAAGCCGCCGGTGAGGATGCCGTCGGCGAGGCCGGCGAGCTCCTCGTCGTCGACCGTGTCGCCGTGTTCCTTCACGATCATGCCGAGCAGTCCGTCGCCCGGGTTCTCGCGCTGCTTCTTGACGACGTCCCTGAAGTACGAGAGCGAGGCGGATATCGCCCCGAAGGGAGCGGTCGCCCCGGCGAAGAGGTCGAAGCGCTCCATGGCCAGCTGCTGGAAGTCGTGGCGGTCCTCGTAGGGCACGCCGAGCAGCTCGCAGATCGTCAGCGAGGGTATGGGAAGGGCGAAGGCCTGGACGAGGTCGACGGGCCCTTCCGCCGCCTCCATCGCGTCCAGCCGCTCCTCGACGATGGCCTCGATCCGGGGCGTGAGGCGGCGCAGCCTGCGCATCGTGAACTCGGGCGTCAGGATGCGGCGCAGATGTGTGTGGACCGGGGGGTCGCTGAAACCGAGGCCGCCGGGATTGTGGTCCTCGACCACACCGGCGTTGCCCGCGAGGTTCGTGAAGTCGTTGCTGAAGCCGTCGGTCGCACCGAGGACGGCCTTCACCTCGTCGTAGCCGGTGACCACCCAGGCGTCCATGCCGAACGGCAGCGGCACCTTGGAGATCGGCTGCTCCGCCTGGTTCTCGGTGAGCCGGGCCACCGGGTCGAGACCGTCACGGCGCATCGGCGCGAGGAGGGGCTCGGGAAGACGCGAGATCGTGGAGGCGCTGATCCCGTTCTTCTGGATCCTGGAGAGATATATACGCCCGAGCCGCGCGGCGATGCGAGAGCGGAGGTTCGCCTTCAATGTGAACTCCATGAGGGGGTTGTCGTGCACAGCCCCGAACGCGCGGAGCGGACTCGCGAGCGGCAAGCATAGATCGGCGGACTGTGGGCCTCGTAGCCCGCTCCTGCGCCTGTCCGCCCTATAGCGGCCGAAACCGGCATCAACTCCGGCCGCCAGCACCCCAGTACAGCGTTAGCTGCGTCACTTACCTGCCCAAACCGGGACCAAGTAGGTGCAGGGCTCAGCTAAGTCCCGCCGTCCGCGCCCGTTCCACCGCCGGGCCGATCGCCCGGGCCACCGCCGCCACGTCCGCCTCCGTCGAGGTGTGGCCGAGGGAGAAACGGAGCGTGCCGCGGGCCAGGTCGGGGTCGGTGCCGGTGGCGAGCAGGACGTGACTCGGCTGGGCCACGCCCGCCGTGCACGCGGAGCCGGTGGAGCACTCGATGCCCTGGGCGTCGAGCAGCAGCAGCAGGGAGTCGCCCTCGCAGCCGGGGAAGGTGAAGTGCGCGTTCGCGGGCAGCCGGTCGACCGGGTCGCCCCCCAGGATCGCGCTCGGGACCGCCGCGCGCACGGCGGAGACGAGATCGTCCCGCAGCGCGCCGATCTCGCGGGCGAACCTCTCGCGCTGCCCGGCGGCGTGCTGCCCCGCCACGGCGAACGCGGCGATCGCGGGCACATCGAGCGTCCCGGAGCGCACATGACGCTCCTGTCCGCCGCCGTGCAGGACGGGCACGGGACTGTACTCGCGCCCCAGGAGCAGCGCCCCGATGCCGTAAGGACCGCCGATCTTGTGCCCGGAGACGGTCATCGCGGCGAGCCCGGACGCGGCGAAGTCGACGGGCACCTGCCCGAAGGCCTGCACGGCGTCGGCATGCAGTGGGATCTCGAACTCGGCCGCCACATCGGCCAGTTCACGGATGGGCTGGATGGTGCCGATCTCGTTGTTGGCCCACATGACGGTGGCGAGGGCGACGTCGTCGGGGTCGCGCTCGATCGCCTCGCGCAGCGCTTCGGGGTGCACGCGGCCGTACGCGTCGACGGGGAGGAACTCGACGGTGGCGCCTTCGTGCTCACCGAGCCAGTGCACGGCGTCGAGGACGGCGTGGTGCTCGACGGGGCTGGAAAGGATCCGGGTCCGCGCGGGGTCGGCGTCGCGCCGCGCCCAGTACAGGCCCTTCACGGCGAGATTGTCGGCCTCCGTGCCGCCCGCGGTGAAGACGGTCTCGCTGGGGCGCGCGCCGAGCGACTCGGCGAGCGTCTCGCGGGCCTCCTCGACGGTACGCCGCGCCCGGCGCCCGGCGGCGTGCAGTGAGGACGCGTTGCCGGTGACGGCGAGCTGGGCGGTCATCGCCGCGATCGCCTCCGGGAGCATCGGAGTGGTCGCTGCGTGGTCGAGGTAGGCCATGGTGCGCACGATTCTACGAGCCGTGCGGGGCCCCGCGTTCCAGCGGTCAGCCCGCGAGACTCCACGACACGGTGTTGTCCATGGACATCAGGACGGCGAGGACGACGAGATCGGCCAGACCGAGCCCGAGCCCGAGGGCCGCGCGGCCCTTTCGGCTGGTCCCGCGCAGCAGCGCGATGCTCGCGAGGACGATCGCGATCGGACCGAGGAAGAGGTTCAGGACGAGCAGCCCGACCAGGCCGAGGACGAACGAGGCGACGGCCATGCCGTCGGTGTCACGCCGACCGGTGGGGACGGGGGCGGGGGTGGAGACGGGGGCGGGGGCCGTCTCGCGGGTCGAAGCGGTGGAGGTGGCGGAGGTAGTGGTGGAGGTGGTGGTGGAGGTGGTCGTGGACCTGGGGGTGAGGGTGCCGAGTCCCATGGTGCGACTCCTTTCGGCGGCCGTGCGGATCACTTGAAGGAAGGGAGAGGAAGGGAGGGGAACGGTGGCGGCGTGCTCAGGAGTGGCGGCGCGCATGCCGCTCGCGGACCGTGAACACCACGAGCCAGACGCCGATGACGGCGGCGGCGACGAAGGTGACGGGGAGCGGTGCGTGGGCCACGGCGCCCAGGGCGACTCCGAGCAGCAGGAGTGCGGCTACGAGGAACAACACGGGATGCCTCTCGTCGAGGGTTCGGTGAACGCTTGTGGTCACAACTGTTCACTGACTTAGAGAGTACCGCCTCTCCGGCTTTCCAATCTCGGAGAACAGTTGTTAACTGCATGGCATGAGTCACACTCTCGGCATCCGGCAGGCCCAGAAGCAGAAAACCCGGCAGGCGCTCCTCGACGCGGCGCTCCAGCTGCTCGAGGAGCAGAGCCTGAGCAGCCTGGGTCTGCGCGAGGTCACCCGGGCCGCGGGCGTGGCCCCCACCGCCTTCTACCGGCACTTCCGCGACGTGGCCGACCTGGGCGTGGCCCTGGTGGAGGAGGCGCTGAACAGCCTGCACACCACGCTCGTCTCGCTCCTCGCCGCGACCGGCGACAGCAGCGGCGACGACGACGGCGAGGAACGCATCGCGGCCACGGTCGAGTTGATCGTCGCCTACGTCCGCACGCACCCCGCCCACGTCCGCTTCATCGCCCGCGAGCAGCACGGCGGGGTGCAGGCCGTGCGGTCGGCGATAGGCGATCAACTCACCTTGTTCGCGCGGGAGGTGGCGGGCCAGTTCGCCCAGGAGCCCGAGTCCGCGGGCTGGGACGAGGACGATCTCCTGATGCTGGCCAGGATGTACGTCGACCACATGGTGATGACCGCGTCCGCGCTCCTGGAGGCGGCGCCCGGCACAGAGGAGCGGGTGGCGGCAGGCGCACGTCGGCAGCTGCGCCTGGTGTCGCTCGGGCGGCGCCACTGGCTGGACGAGCGGTGACCGGGGCATCGGCAAAGGCCTGATGGGGTCCGTGACACTCGACTCCCCCGTAAGGAGCTACTAGCCTTACGATCATGACAACTGATCGTGACCGGACACTCGACCAGACCCGGGACTGGACACTCGACCAGACCTTCGCGGGACCGACCGGCGCGGTCCGCTGGGCCGCCCTCGGCCCCGAGGACGCACCGCCCGTCGTCCTGGTCCACGGCACGCCCTTCTCCTCGTACGTCTGGCGGAGCGTGGCCCGCGCGCTCTCCCAGGAACATCGCGTGTACGTATGGGACCTGCCCGGCTACGGGGCGTCGGAGATGCGGTCCGGGCAGGATGTGAGCCTGGCCGCGCAGGCCCGTGTCCTGAGCGAGCTGCTCGCCCACTGGGGTCTGCACGAACCCGCTGTCGTGGCCCATGACTTCGGTGGCTGCGTCGCCCTGCGCGCCCACCTCCTGCACGGCGCCCGCTACGAACGCCTCGCCGTCGTCGACCCGGTGGCCCTCGCCCCCTGGGGCTCCCCCACCTACCGCCTGCTCGGCGCGCACGCCGACGTCTTCAACCAGCTGCCGCCCGCCCTGCACGAGGCACTGGTGCGCGAGTACGTCAGTTCGGCGAGCCACCGCGGACTGCACCCGGCGGTGCTCGACCGCCTGGTCGAGCCCTGGTGCACACCGGAGGGCAGGCCCGCCTTCTACCGGCAGATCGAGCAGAACGACCAGCGGTTCACGGATGAGATCCAGGGCCGGTACGGGGAGTTGGCCCTTCCCGTCCTCGTCTGCTGGGGCACGGACGACACCTGGATCCCGGTGGAGCGCGGCCACGAGCTCGCCGAGCTGATCCCCGGCGCCGAGCTGCGCCTGATCGAGGGCGCGGGACATCTCGTACAGGAGGACGCGCCCGCTCAGCTCACCGGCGAGCTGAGCCGCTTCCTGCGTAAAGGTCGGTGACCGCGGCGGCGGCGTTCATCAGCTCGGCGCGCGCCCCGGGCGGAGAGAGCACTTCCACACTGGCGGCGAACGGAAGCAGCGTACGGATGTCGCCGACGACGCCGAAACCGAGCCGGACGTCGATCCACTCGCTCTCCCCGTCGTCCTCGGGGCGTGCGCTGAGGAATTGGCCCTTGAGCCGCAGGAACTGGGCGAACCGGTCACGCGCGACCCGCGCCGTCACGTCGACACCGACCGGACGGTCCTCGACCTGACGCTTCAGCACGGCCCATACGTCTGCGAGTTCGACCCCCGTCCTGCGCTTGACCGGCGTCTCCGTGAGGGTCGCCTCCTGCACGCGGTCGGCGCGGAAGAGCCGCGGGGCGCCGCGCCGGTCGGCCACCAGGTACCAGACGCCCGCCTTCGAGACGAGGCCGTAGGGATCCACGGTGTAGGTGCGCGGCCGGGGGTCGCCGCTGTGCCGGTAGCGCAGGCGCAGCCGCCGGTCGGAGAAGACGGCGTCCTGCAGTACGTCGAGGTCGACGACGACCGGATCCGATCCACGGGGCCCCGGCATCCAGCGCGCCGAGTCGACGAGGATGCGCCGGCTCGTCAACTCGGCGGCGGGACGGTGTGGTTCGGGCAGGGCCGCCATGACCTTGCGCAGGGCGGAGCCGATCGCCTCGTCAAGGCCGAGCGCGGCGTGCGCGCCCTGCGCGGCCAGGATGAAGAGCGCCCTCGACTCGTCCGCGGTGAGCCCCGTGACGTCCGTACGGAAACCGGGGAGCAGCGCGATGCCTCCGTGCCGCCCGCGCTCGGCGTACACCGGGACGCCGGATGTGGAGAGCGCCTCGATGTCGCGGTAGATGGTGCGCACGGAGACTTCGAGACGGTCGGCCAGCTCGTGGGCGGGGACCTGCCCACGGGTCTGGAGCAGCAGCAGGATCGAGAGCAGACGGTCGGATTTCACGCAGCCAAGGATGGCGGAAGGGGTCTGCCCACGGACCTTCCCGCGCCCCGCTTATGATGCAGATGTGTTCGATTCGCGGCACATCAGGTCATTCCACGAAGTGGTCCGCACCGGTTCCTACTCCGCCGCCGCCCGCTCGCTCGGCTATACGCAGCCTGCGATCACCCAGCAGATGAAGGCGCTCGAACGGTCCGTCGGCACGGTCCTGTTCACCCGTGTCGGCCGCAGGATGCGGCTGACCGAGGCGGGCGAGGCGCTGTCCCGGCACGCGGGAATCATCCTCGGCAACATCGACGCCGCCCAGCAGCAGATGAACGCCATCACGGGTCTGCGCACCGGCCGCGTCCGCATCTGCGCGTTCCCCAGCGCCAACGCCACCCTCATCCCCGAGGCGCTGTCCCGGCTCGCGAGGAGCCATCCCGGTGTGCGCGTCGAACTCCAGGAGAACGAACCGCCCGAGTCGCTCCAGCGCCTGGTGCACGGCGACTGCGACATCACGCTGGCCTTCCACTACCCCGGCCTGCACGAGGACGTGCCGGAGGAAGTGATGGAGATCCCGCTGATGGAGGACCAGCTGACGGTCCTCATGCCCTCACGCCATCCGCTGGCCCGGCGCCGTTCCGTCAGGCTCGTCGATCTCGCGAGCGAGCGCTGGATCGCGGGCTGCCTGCGCTGCCGGGCCAACTTCCTGCACGAATGCGCCGAGCAGGGCTTCACGCCGGACATCGCCTTCACCACGGATGACAATCTCGTCATCCAGAGCCTGGTCGCCGAGGGTCTTGGCATCGCCATGATGCCGGGTCTCGTCCTCAACTTCCTGCGCCACCGGCAGGTGACAGGACGGGCTCTCGATCCGGCGTCGCGCCGGCAGGTCTCGGCGTACGCGCTCCGGGAGCACCTGCGGATTCCCGCGACGGCGCTGGTCCTCGATGAGCTGAAGGCGGTCGCGGCGAACCGGATGGGCTGCTGAGGCGCTCACTCTTCACTTCTCGCCCAAAACGCCCCTCATCCATAAGCAGAAGTTGGGGCAAGGCTTAGAAACTGTCGTTGGACGTGATGGAAGGGTGGCAGGACGCTGCCCGTATGAGTGCCTCCACCACCGCGTTCCGCGCGGCCCGCACCACCGGGCGCCTGGACGCCCTCGTCGCCGATGTCCGCGCGGCCGTCGGCCGGGGCCTTCCGCCGGATCTGACGGCGTATCTGGTCGGCGAGCGGCTCGCGTCGCATCTGGGCGCGGCCGATCTGCTCGCCGACGAGCAGTGCGAGGGCGATCCCGGGCGCTACCGCCAGCATCTGCTGCACGCCGAGCACGACGGCAGCTTCTCGGTGGTCGGCCTCGTCTGGCTGCCGGGCCAGCACACACCGGTGCACGATCACGTCTCCTGGTGCGTCACCGGCGTCCACGAGGGCGCGGAGCACGAGCGGCGCTACCGCCTCGTCCCGGCGGCATCCGGCGCTCCGGCGCGGCTCGTCCCCACCGAGGACCTGGTCAACCGGCAGGGCACGGTGTGCGGTTTCGCGCCGCCCGGGGACATCCACCGGGTCTGGAACGGCGGTACGCGGCGGGCGATCTCGCTCCATGTGTACGGCGCGGACATCTCCCGCCTCGGCACCAGCGTGCGCCGGGTCTACGACTTGCCGGCCGACCGCTGATGGCGCTGCTCGGCCAGCGCCAGCAGGCCCCACCGATGTCCCCGGTGACGCCTCCCGTTCGCCATCCGGCGCCGGGGCTCGCCCTCGCGGCCCTCGGTGTCGCGGCGGCCTGGGCGACCCACGCCCTGGTCCCCGCCGTGCCGATGCTGACGGCGGCGGTGGTGCTCGGGCTCGCGGCGGCGCATGTGCCGGGTCTCCGCACTGTCGTACGGGGCCGGTGCAGGGCCGGGCTCTCCCTCGCGGGCAAGCGGCTGATGCGGCTCGGCATCGTCCTGCTCGGCCTGAAGCTGAGCCTGGACGACGTCCTGGGCCTTGGCTGGGCGACGGTGGGGATGGTGCTCGGGGTGGTCGCGGCGACGTTCTTCGGCACGTGGTGGCTCGGCCGCCGGATGGGCCTTCCCGGCGATCAGCCCCTCCTGATCGCCACCGGCTACTCGATCTGCGGTGCCTCCGCGATCGGCGCGGTCAGTGAGGTGAGGGAGAGCGAGGAGCGGGACGCGGCGGTGTCGGTGGCCCTTGTGACGCTCTGCGGGACGCTCGCGATCGCCGTACTGCCGCTGCTGCAGGGGCCGTTGGGGCTCGGCGACGCGGAGTTCGGGCGGTGGGTCGGTGCGAGTGTCCACGACGTGGGTCAGGTGGTGGCCACCGCGCAGACCGCTGGGTCGGGGGCGTTGGGGGACGCGGTTCTCGTGAAGCTGATGCGGGTGGCGATGCTGGCTCCGCTGGTGGCGGGGGTCGCGCTGTCCCTGCGGGCGCGGTCGACCGGGCGTGGGTCCGGAAAGCGGCGGCCGCCGGTGCTTCCGCTGTTCGTGGCGGGGTTCATCGGGATGGTCGCGGTACGGAGCACCGGCTGGGTTCCGGGATCCGTCCTCGATCTGGCGGGCCACGTCCAGGAGCTGTTGCTGGCGGCGGCCCTGTTCGGGCTCGGCGCCGCGGTGGATCTGCCCTCGCTCACCCGAACGGGCTGGCGGATGGCGGTGGTTGGGCTGGGTGCGTGGGTGGTCGTGGCCGGGGTCTCGTACGGGGGTGTGGTGCTGGTGGGTTAGGCGGGTTCTTCTCCCCGACCCCGCCCCTTCCCGAAAGGCTGAAGACTTCAGCCCGTCCAGCGATTGAGGACATCTTGTACGGGGTCTGGGGCGGGGCCCCAGGGAGGTCCGGGGCGCAGGCGCGGTTTTCGGGAAGGGGCGGGGTCGGGGTCGGGGTCGGGGAGGAAGCCTTGCCCCTCAGCCCAGCCGCACCCGCGCCAGCTGCCGCGACTGCGCGACCAGACGATCCGCGCTGTCCCAGACCTCCGCGTCCTCCTCCAGGAAGCCCCCGGCGAGGTTGCGGGTCGTGATGGAGACACGGAGAGGACCGGGTGCGGGCACGGCACGTACGTGCACCGTCAGTTCCACCGTCGGGACCCAGCCGGAGAGGCCGAGCTCGAACGCCGTGGGCGGCAGCGCGTCCACCGCGAGCAGCAGCGACAGCGGATCAGCGTCG
The DNA here is from genome assembly GCF_055570235.1 of Streptomyces sp. NPDC031274. Lineage (NCBI taxonomy): Bacteria > Bacillati > Actinomycetota > Actinomycetes > Kitasatosporales > Streptomycetaceae > Streptomyces > Streptomyces sp. NPDC031274. The sequence continues at coordinate 304,867 of NZ_JBVIHP010000005.1, forward strand.
CGGCCGTCCGCGAGGCCGAACCAGGCCCGCATCTCCCCCTTGCCGGACGGCTGGCCGAGGGCCCACCCCAGGGTGGAGGGGTCCAGCTTCAGGAAGAGGCGGTCACTGATCGCCGAACTGCCGGGCACGGGAGAGTGGTCCGGCGCGTCCTGCGGACCGAAGCACTGCTCGATCGGCGGCAGCGCAGGCGGCTTGGCCGTCGTACGGACGTCGTCGGGGAGCCCCGCCAGATCTCCGTACGAGGCGAGCACGCGGATCCGCTCGACCTCGCGCCCCTCGTCGTCGTACTGGAAGAGCGAGGCCTGTCCGGTCGACAGGGTCCGCCCGGCCCGCGCGGTGTCCGTGCGGATCACGGCGGGTCCGGGCTGGGACGCCGTCAGGTAGTGCGCGGAGACGGTGAAGGGGTCCGCGTGCGGCAGGGCGTCGGCGAGCGCGCGGCCGAGGACCGCGAGGAGATATCCGCCGTTGACGGCGTTGATGATCGTCCACCCGGCGGAGAGCTCGATGTCGTAGACACCGGGCTCCCGCCGGGTGACCGCGGTGTCGCGGTCGAACTCGCTGTCGCCGATGCTCGCGGGCACCGCTGCCGGTATGGATGTCGCCTCTGCCATTCCAGTAACGTACAACATGTGATTACTAAGCGGTAGCTTTTGCGTGTGTGGGGCGGAGGCCCTCGCGCCTCGCCGCTACGTCGTCTCCTCCACCTCCACCGCCGTCGAACGCCGGTGCCAGGCCCGTGGGGCGCGCCAGTGGTAGCGCAGCGCGAGCAGCCGCAGGACGAAGGTGGTGACCACGGCGAGGCTGCTGGTGTAGGCGTTCACCATGTCGTAGTTGATGCAGAGAGCGACCATCGCCGATCCGACGATCGCGGGCACGGCGTACAGGTCGCGGTCCCAGCGCACCAGCGAGGGCACCTCGTTGGCGATCATGTCGCGCAGCACGCCGCCGCCCACCGCGGTGGCCAGACCCAGGGCCGCCGACGAGGTGAGGCCGAGGCCGTAGTCGTACGCCTTGATCGTGCCCGTGACGCAGAAGAGGCCCAGGCCCGCCGCGTCGAAGACGTTCACCGCGAGCTGCGTGCGCTCCACCTCGGGGTGCAGGAAGAAGACCAGGAGGGCGGCGAACAGCGGCGTGATGAAGTAGCCGAGGTCGACGAACGCGGCGGGCGGCACCGCCCCGATGACCACATCACGGATGAGCCCTCCGCCCAGCGCGGTGACCTCGGCGAGTACGGCGATGCCGAAGACGTCGAAGTTCTTGCGTACGGCGAGCAGCGCGCCGGAGATCGCGAAGACGAAGATTCCGACGATGTCGAGCGCGTGCTGGACGGAGGGACTGAACAGATCCTGGATCACGCGACATTCTTACCTGCCCCGCCGGTGCGCGGCCGACGGGGCCAGGCCCGCGGAGCGGCCTACAGGGCGGGCTTGCCCTTGGTGAACAGCCACGTCTGGAACAGCGAGTCGAGCTGCTTGCCCGAGATCTTCTCGGCGAGGCGGATGAAGTCGTCGGTGTTCGCGTTCCCGTGCCGGTTCTGCTGGGTCCAGGCGGGGAGCAGCTTGAAGAACGCCTTGTCACCGATGCGCTCGCGCAGGACCTGGAGCGTCATCGCGCCGCGCTGGTAGACGGCGGAGGCGAACATCGTGTCGCGCTGCGGATCGCCGACGACCGTCTGCCAGAAGGCCGAGTCGGCGGGGCGTGAGTTGTAGCCCGCGAGGAAGGCGTCGTGGGCGCTCTGGGTGCCCTTGTGTTCGCTCCACAGCCACTGGGAGTAGGTCGCGAAGCCCTCGTTGAGCCAGATGTGCTTCCACTTCTCGACCGAGACGGAGTCGCCGAACCACTGGTGGGCGAGCTCGTGGGCGATGGTCGACTCGCTGCGGACCGCGGAGTAGACCGGCTTGGTCTGGGTCTCCAGGGAGAAGCCCGCCTGCGGCATGTCGTCGACGATCGCGCCGGTCTCCTCGAAGGGGTAGGGCCCGAAGATCTTCGACCAGTAGTCGGTGACCTCGGCCGTGACGCCGTACACGTCGACGTTGTTGCTGTTCTCCAGTACGGGGTCGATGGCGACGTAGATCGGGGTGCCCCCCGGGGTCCTGCCCTTCTTCACGTCGAACTTGCCGATGGTGGCGGTCGCGAGATAGGTCGCCATGGGCTCGGACTCGCGCCAGTGGGCGACGGTCTGGCCGCCCTTGTCGTGCGTGCCGACCAGACGGCCGTTGGAGACGCCCGTCAGGCCCTTGGGGGCCTTGATGCGGATGTCGAAGGCGGCCTTGTCCGACGGGTGGTCGCTGGAGGGGAACCAGGTCGATGCCGCGTTGGGCTCGCACGCGACGAAGACGCCGTCGGTGGTCTTCATCCAGCCGTAGTCGGAGCCGAAGACGATGGGGCCGCTCAGCGGCTCGGGCACGCCGCCGTAGGTGACGGTCGCGGTGAACGTCTTGTTCTTGTGCAGGCTGTCGCGCGGGCTGATCCGGATCTCGTCGCCCGTGCGCGTGAAGGGCGCCCGTCTGCCGTTCACCTCGATCTTCGTCACCTCCAGCTTCTGGAGGTCCAGGTCGAAGGAGGAGAGGTTCTGGGTGGCGCGCGCGGTGATCGTGGTGCGGCCGTCGAGGCGGTCGGTGTCGGGGTTGTACGCCACGTCGAGGCCGTAGTGGCGTACGTCGAAGCCGCCGTTGCCCAACTGGGGGAAGTACGTGTCGCCCACGCCGTCGGCGCCCGGGTGGGGCCCGGGTGCGGCGGCGATCAAGCAGAAGGAGGCAGCAGCTGTGGCCAGCGCTCCCAGACGTGCCGAACGGGAGAGTGCCATGAGTCATCCCTTAGCGCGTGTGTTCCGATGAAACGGACACGCAGACTCTGCACTCTCCCGTATGGGCGTGTACATGACCTGGTGACTGATTTTTACCAAGTCATCAGGTGCTACTGGTCAGTTGACGCCTGACCCTTGGCTTCCGCTTCCGGCGCGTCCTTCGCGACAGCCTTCGGAGAGTCCTTCGCGACGGTCTTCGGAGCGTCCTTCGAGGCCGCCTTCGGAGCGTCCTTCGAGGCCGCCTTCGAGACGGCCGGCGTCGGCTCCTCGGCAGCGGCCTCCGCCTCAGCCGTCTCCTCCGCCTTGCTCACCACCGAGACCACGTCGATCGCCTCCTTGGCGACCTGCAGCAGCTTGGTGTCGCCCGGCTGCTGGTCGTCGGCGTTCTCCGGGTGGTGGCACGCCACCTGGTGGCCGGAGGCGAGCGCGATCAGCGGCGGCTCGGTCTTCGCGCAGATCTCCGTCGCCTTCCAGCAGCGCGTGTGGAAACGGCAGCCGGTGGGCGGGTCGATCGGCGAGGGGACGTCACCGCGGAGCAGGATGCGCTCGCTCTTGACGCCGCGCCGCCGGGGGTCGGGCACCGGCACCGCGGAGAGGAGCGCCTTGGTGTACGGGTGCATCGGCGTGGAGTAGAGGTCCTTGCGGTCCGCCAGCTCCACGATCTTGCCGAGGTACATCACCGCGATGCGGTCCGAGACGTGCCGGATGACCGAGAGGTCGTGCGCGATGATCACGTACGTGAGGCCGAGCTCGTCCTGCAGGTCGTCCAGGAGGTTGACCACCTGCGCCTGGATGGAGACGTCCAGGGCGGAGACGGGCTCGTCGGCCACGACCAGCTTGGGCCGCAGAGCGAGCGCGCGGGCGATGCCGATGCGCTGGCGCTGACCGCCGGAGAACTCGTGCGGGTAGCGGTTGTAGTGCTCGGGGCTGAGCCCCACCCGCTCCAGCATCTCCTGCACGTGCTTGCGCAAGCCCCCCTCGGGCTTGACGCCCTGGAGCTTGAACGGCGCACCGACGATCGTGCCGATGGTGTGCCGCGGGTTCAGCGACGAGTACGGGTCCTGGAAGATCATCTGGACGTCGCGGCGCAGCGGCCGCATCTTACCGGTGTTCAGGTGCGTGATGTCCACGCCCTCGAACTCCACACGGCCCGCGGTCGGTTCGAGCAGGCGCGTGATCAGACGGCCCATCGTCGACTTGCCGCAGCCCGACTCGCCCACGACGCCGAGCGTCTCACCGGGACGCACGTCGAAGGTGAGACCGTCGACGGCCTGCACGGCCGCCACCTGGCGCTGCAGCAGCCCCTTCTTGATGGGGAAGTGCTTCACCAGGCCTTCGACCTTGAGCAGCGGCTCGGGAGACTCCGCGGAGCTCTTCGTCTGCGCCGGGGTCGTCATCTCCTGGCCCTTCGCCTGTTTCGCCTGGTCTTTCGCATCGTCTTTCACAGCTTCGGCGCAATCTCTTCGGTCCAGATCCGGGTCCGCTCGTCCTGCGACATGTGACAGGCGGTGAAGTGCCCCGGTGCGACCTCGTGCAGGTCGGGGCGCTCGCGGCGGGTGATCTGGTCCTTGGGGATGTCGGCGTACGGGCAGCGCGGGTTGAAGGCGCAGCCCGTCGGCAGGTTGATCAGGCTGGGCGGGGAGCCCTTGACCGGCACGAGGCGGTCGGTCTCCTCTCGGTCGATGCGCGGCATCGATCCGAGGAGGCCCCAGGTGTAGGGGTGCTGGGGCTCGTAGAAGACCTTCTCGGCGGTGCCGCGCTCGACGCAGCGCCCGCCGTACATCACGAGCAGTTCGTCCGCCATCTCGGCGACCACGCCAAGGTCGTGCGTGATCATGATGACCGCGGAGCCGAACTCCTTCTGCAGATCCCGGATGAGGTCGAGGATCTGCGCCTGGACGGTGACGTCCAGGGCGGTCGTCGGCTCGTCCGCGATGAGCAGTTCGGGGTTGTTCACGAGCGCCATCGCGATCATCGCGCGCTGGCGCATACCGCCCGAGAACTCGTGGGGGTAGCTGTCGACCCGCTTGTCCGGCTGGGGAATGCCCACCCGGTCGAGCATCTCGATGGCGCGCTTGCGGGCGACCTTCTTGTCCACTTTGTGGTGGACGCGGTAGGCCTCCATGATCTGCTGGCCGATGGAGTAGTACGGGTGCAGCGCGGACAGCGGGTCCTGGAAGATCATCGCCATTTCGCGGCCGCGCAGCTTGCGCACCTCGTTCGGATCCGCGCCGAGCAGCTCCGTGCCGTTCAGCCAGATCTCGCCGGACAGCTGCGCCTTGCGGCTGCCGTACTGCCCGGCGGTGTGCAGACCCAGGATGCCCAGCGAGGTGACCGACTTGCCGGATCCTGACTCGCCGACGATGCCGAGGGTCTTGCCCTTCTCCAGCTGGAAGCTGAGCCCGTCGACGGACTTGACCACGCCGTCGTCGGTCGGGAAGTGCACCTTGAGGTCGCGCACCTCGAGGAAGGCGGTGGGAGCGACCGAGTCGGCGACGGGTTCTCCGACCGCCGCTCCGGTCTTGTGCAGTTCGGTCATCCCAGCCTCACTCGCGGGTCGATGACGGCGTACAGAAGGTCGACGACGAGGTTGGCGAGCGCGATCGCGAGCGATGCGCACAAGGTGACGCCGAGGATCACCGGCAGGTCCTTGTTGCTGATGGCCTTGACGGCCTCCAGGCCGAGCCCCGGCAGGTTGAACGTGGACTCGGTGAGCACGGCGCCGCCCATGAGCACGCCGAGGTCGAGGCCGAAGACCGTGAGGATCGGCGTCATGGCGGAACGCAGCGCGTGCCGTCTGATGACGGTGGCCTCGCCGAGCCCCTTGGCGCGCGCGGTGCGGATGTAGTCCTCACCGAGCACTTCCAGCATGGTGGCGCGGGTCAGTCTCGCGTACATGGCGGCGTTGAGGAACGCGAGCACGATCCAGGGAAGGATCAGGGTCTCGAACCAGATGTTGATCGGATCGTCCGTGGTGAGGTTGTCCTCGATGTGCACCCAGCCGAGCGTGTGGACGAAGAGCCCCATCGCGATCATGCCGGTGAAGAAGACGGGGAGCGAGACGCCGCCGAGGGCGGTGATCATCGCGGAACGGTCCCAGATGGTGCCCCGCTTGAGCGCGGAGAGCACACCGGTGGCGACACCGGCGACGAGCCACAGCACACAGGCACCGGCGGCGAGCGCCGCGGTGACGGGCAGGGCGTCCTTGAGGGTCTCCCAGACGGGCGCCTCGGTACGGAAGGAGTATCCGAAGCAGGGGGCGGGACAGTGGGTCACGTCAGCACCGTTGGAGTAGTCACGCCCCATCGGAATGCCCTTGACGAAGTCCCAGAACTGGACGAGCAGAGGGTCGTCGAGACCCAGTTTGATCCGGATGCCCGCGAGCTGCTCGGCACCGGACGACTTCCCGGCGAAGAGGACGGCGATGTCCTGTCCCGCCCACTTGGGCAGCATGTAGAAGACGGTGAAGGTCGCGAGCAGTACGACCAGCACCATGACGACAACGGCGATCAGGCGCCGGATGAGATAAGCAAGCACTGTGCGCGGCCCGGGGGGGGGGGGGGGGGGGGGGGGGGGGGGGGGGGGGGGGGGGGGGGGGGGGGGGGGGGGGGAGAGGGAGAGCGAGGGGGGGGGGGGGGGGGGGGGGGA
>NZ_JBVIHP010000005.1:311330-347673 GCF_055570235.1 Streptomyces sp. NPDC031274
ACGCCAGCGCGCCATACCACGCTCCCCCCCCCCCCCCCCCGCCCCCCCCCCCCCCCCCCCCCCCCCCCCCCCCCCCCCCCCCCCCCCCCCCGCCCGGGGCCATCACCTGCCCTTCGGACTGGCGGGATTCGGCGGTAGGACGGCCTTTACGGGGACTGCTGACTGCTGAACTGCGTTGCTGCTACTTTCCGCCGTTCACACCGAGCGAGACGTAGTCGTAGCGACCGCTGTACGCGGCGGACGAGTAGACGTTGCTCGCCCGCGACGAACGCCAGCTGATGTTCTTCTCGTAGATGAAGGGCATCCAGTACGCCTTGTCCACGATCTCGTGAGCCAGCTTGGTGTAGATCTGGCCGGCCTTCTCGGGGTCGACCGTGGCGATCGCGTCGTCGAAGTACTTGTCGATCTTCGGCTCGTCGATCTGCGACTCGTTGTAGTTGCCGTTCTCGTTGATGAAACGGCTGTCGAACAGCGGCTGGGCGTAGCCCTGGCCGGTCGGGAAGTCGGGGCCCCAGCCAGCCATCGTCATGCCGATGCCGCGCTTCTTCACGACCGCCGGCGAGCCGGTGATGCTGGAGGAGTCGGCGCCGTCGATCTGGTCGACCTCGGCGTTGATGTTGACCTTCTTCAGCTGCTCCTGGAGCGCCGTGGCGGCGTCCACCTCACCCGGCTGGTTGGTGCGCGCCGAGATCTTGGTCGAGAAGCCACCGGGCTTGCCGCAGTCCTTGAGCTCGGCCTTCGCCTTGGTGACGTCCGGCTTGCCCTTGCGCTTCAGGATGCCGTACGGGTCGTAGTCGTCGTGACCCTTGATCGACTTCGGGAAGACGTTCGCGGCGATCTCACCGGCGGCGACCGGGCCACCACGGGTCTTCTGCAGGCTCGCGAAGTCCGTGGCGTAGAAGACGGCCTTGCGGCAGGCCTCGTTGTCGAACGGCTTCGTCTTGGTCACAAGGGCGACGTAACGGACGAAGTCCGTCTGCATGTTGTCGACGTTGTCCTTGTGGTCCTGAATGGCGGTGGTACGACCCGACTGGGTCATGCCGGTGCCATTCATGTCGATGTCGTAGTCACCTTCCATCAGGCGCTTGTCGTTCTCTTCGAGGTTCGCCGAGATGGTGACCGAGATCTTGTCCGGCAGGGCGGGACGGACCGGGTCGGACGACTTCTTCCAGTTCTTGTTGCGGACCAGCGTGATGCTCTTGCCGGCGCTGTAGTTCTGGAACTTGTACGGGCCGGAGGAGAACGGGCGCTGGGTGTACTTGGCGCCGGTGTCCTCGGACTGCTTGACCGGGGTGCCCGACGGCATCGCGAGCATCTGCTCGAAGTCGCCGTTCTTCTTGGGCAGCTTGAAGATGATGGTGTTGTCGTCCGGCGTCTCGACCGACTTCAGGCCGAGCTTGTCCTTCGACTTGTCCTCGTAGGGGCCCTTGTACTCGCCCTTGGGGTCAAGCGTGGACTTGAGGTAGCCGGGACCACCGGTGATGACCTTGGTGGCCCAGATGCGCTCGATGCCGTACTTGATGTCCTTGGAGGTCAGCTTCGAGCCGTCCTCCCAGGTGAGGCCGTCACGCAGCTTGTACGTGTAGGTCTTGCCGTCGTCGCTGATCTTCGCCGTGGACTCGGCGAGGTCGGGGACGAGCTTGTTGGACGCGGCACCCGGCTTGGTGTCGTACGTGATCAGCGTGCGGGTGTAGTACCGCATGAAGTCCCACGTCATGCCGTAGTACGCGCGCTGCGGGTCGGCCGAGTCCAGGTCCTGCTTGGCGATGAACTTGAGCGTTCCGCCCTTCTTCGCCGACTTGTTCGCGACCTTGCCGATGGCCGCGTTGTAGCCCGCGCCCTTGCTGTCGTCGTCACTGCTGCCGCCGCCGCACGCCGTGGTGGTCACCAGCGCCGCTACGACGAGGGCCGCGCCGGCGGTCAATCGTCGCTTAGAGGAACCTGTGGGCATTTCTCGCATCCTCCGAGATTCGCGGTCCTTGGCCTTGACTGCCTTAAGAACCATGTGAAAAGCCGCCTGACGCTGGGGCAGGGGCAAGCCAGTTGGGGCTGTTAACGAGTTCCCTTGGGGTCCAGGGCATCGCGCAGCCCGTCACCGAAGAGGTTGAAGGCAAGCACGGTCACGAAGATCGCCAGGCCGGGGAAGACCATGAACATCGGGTCATGCTCGTACGTCGCGAGGGCGTCCCGGAGCATGCCGCCCCAGGAGGCCGTCGGCGGGCGCACACCTGCGCCGAGGAAGCTGAGCGCCGCTTCGGTGAGGATGTTGGTGGGGATCATGAGCGTCGCGTAGACGGTGATCGGAGCGACCAAGTTCGGCAGCAGCTCACGGAAGAGGATGTGCCGTTGACCGCCGCCGAGGCTGCGGGCCGCTTCCACGTACTCGCGTTCGCGCAGCGAGAGGGTCTGGCCTCGGACGATGCGCCCGACGTAGGGCCAGCCGAAGAAGCCGATCACCAGGATCAGTACCGCGATGCGGACGCCGCTGCCGGTGAGCCCGAGCAGGTCGTCGGGGAGCACCGAGACCAGGGAGATCACGAAGAGCAGCTGCGGGAAGGCGAGCAGCACGTCCATGACCCGGCTGATCAGCGCGTCGATCCAGCCGCCGAAGTAACCGGCGATGATGCCGAAGAAGGTGCCGAGCGCCACGGCCACCACGGCGGCCAGGAAGGCCACCAGGAGGGAGATACGGGCGCCGTAGACGATCCGGCTGAAGACGTCGCGGCCCTTGTTCGGCTCGACCCCGAAGAGGAAGTCCCAACTCATGCCGCCGAACGCACCCTTGGGCAGGTTCGTGAGGTCTTCGAGCTCTTCCTGGTGGAACTCGTTGGGCGGGTGGCCCAGCAGGGAGACGATCAGAGGCGCGAAGACGGCGACAAAGACCAGGACGAGCACGGTGATGCCGCCGGCCAGCGCGACCTTGTCCCGCTTCAGGCGGTTCCAGGCGATCTGCTTGAGGGACCGCCCCTCGACCTTCTTCACCCCTGCATCAGCTGCGGGAGCGACGTCCGCCGTCGGGTCCGCGTCCGCAGGTGTGTCATGCAATGGTGCCGTCATCGTGGCAGGGACCCCTCTCAACCGGTGGTGACCGGCCCGCACTTGCCGCTGTAGCGACGTGATCTGTCCGTCGTACACGGGGGCGAAGCGCCCCACTTGCGGGAGTCTTCATCGGGGTTGCGATCTGTTACCAGCCTTGACGGGGAATGGATGCTCAACCGTGATGCTGTTTGAGGTGTTCCGTTATCCGGACGCACGTGAACGAGGGGCGAACACGGGGCAGTTGGGTGGCAACGGGCCACGGGGGCTTAAAGGGCCCCTCCACCACCAGAACGGACATTGTGGCTGTCGGGGCAGGTATACGAGGCGCGGTGGCCGGTTCAGGGCGTCTTCAGCGCCGCGTCGGTGCGCATTCCGCACCGGATCCACACCGCGTCTGCACCGATTCAGTACCGCTTCGGTACCGCTTCAGTACTGCGCGGGGTATCCGTATCCGCCTGCGGGCGCCGGGGCCGGCTGGGCCTCGCGGTCGTAGAACGGCCTGGCGTTGGCGCGCAGCCACAGGGCGACCGGGTCGTACCCGTCGGACATCGCGACCGTCGAGACGGGCAGCCCTTCGGGGACGGCGGCGATCGACTGCTGCATCATCGTGCGCACCCCGTCCACCGACGACGGGGACGTGTCGTACACATCGAGGCCGATGGCCAGATACGGCGCACCGAGCGCGGGCTGCACCCAGGCGCGGCGCAGCGAGCGGACCGCGGGGGTGCGGTGGGCGTTCTGGGTGAGCAGGGCGTAGAACTGCGGGATCTCGATGGCGGGCTCGGTGAGCCTGAGCGGGCCCGCGGGCAGCAGGTCGAGGCCGGAGGCGATGCGCCGCAGGTCGAGCCAGGGGATGCCGACGCCGCCGCCGGGGGCGTGCGGGTTGAGCCAGAGGCCGTAGTGGTCGGGGTAGAGGGTGCGGGCGATGTCGATGCCGCTGACGACCTCGTACGAACGGTTCCAGCCACTCGCGGAGAGCTCCTGGGCGGAGGTCACGCACGGTGCGTAACCGAGGCCTTCGACCTCCATGTTCCCGTACTGCGCGTCGGGGGATCCGGCCTGGCCGTGCCAGAGCAGCATCCACACCTGGTCGGCGGCGAGCGCCCGCAGGAGCGCCTCGTAGGCGTCATACCGCCCTGGCGTCACCTGGCGCAGCATGTGCTCGACCTGCCCGGCAGCAGCCGTGCCCGACGCACTCACCCTTAACCGCCCCTTCGCGATGACCCGCTGACCCGCAGAGCCACTGACCCGCTGAGCCTGGAACCTGATGAACCTGGAACCCGATGAACCTGATGAACCTGCCGTGACCTGAGCCGAGCTGATCGGTGGCCCCGGGCCGAAACGGCAGGGCCGTGCCCCGCCCGGGCCATGAAACCAGCTTAAGCGGCGATCCTGACACCGACTTGACGTACGGCACCCTCACACACGTACCTGCACATGTCCTTACACATGTCCGTGCTCGTGCCCCGGTGTCTGACCGAAGAAGGGCCGAACCCGCTCGCGCATCCAGTCACCGACCGGGTCCTGGGCGACGTCGAGCAGCACCAGGTTCACCGGCCAGACCACCGGGGCATGGCCGAGAGCCCGGCCCACGGCCTCCATCGGCAGGTCGCGCGCGTTGCCCTCCCAGGAGGTCAGTTCGACGCCGACGAACAGCGTGGGCTCCTCGCCCTCGACGCTCGCCAGGCAGCGACGGGCGCTCAGGACGACCCCGGTGGCCTCGAACTCACGGGCGGCGGCGGACAGGAAGTCCACCGGGTCCTGCTGCCAGTCCGGTTCGAAGAGCCGTACGCGGCCGCCGGTCGCGGGGCCGTCCAGCGGGGTGCGTCCGGCCCGGCAGAGTTCGGCGACGGCGGGCGGCGGCAGCGGGACCCCGACCGTGCCGTCCGGGTTGACCGCGATGCCCATCTGCGGGGGAAGCCCGCGCGCGAACTCCACGGCGGGCGCCACGGTGCAGCCCATCCGGCCGCCGGTGACCTGCTGGAACTGCTGCTCGGAGCTGAAGACGGGGACGAAGGCCTGGCCGTCGATCTCCAGCGTGGGCAGGTCGAGAGTGCCGCTGTCGGGACCGCCCCCGCTCGGCAGCGGGACCCAGACGTGGCTGCGGCCGAGCACCTCGACGATGCGGGCCCCCGCGGACGTCCGGGGCGCCCCCGGCGTGCCGAGCGATGCCGCGAGCACCTCTTCGAGTTCGTTGCCCGGCCATCCTCCGTACGGATGTGCGTGCGCCTGCGCCGGAATATCCATCTGTCCAACCCCTGACCTGTCCCGCTCTGCCTGCGGCACGACCCTAACGCGGCGGGCGGCTCAGCCTCCGAAGCCGATCCCGCGCAGGATGCTCGCGGCTGCCCGGTCGAGCAGGATCGCGGAGCCGCAGCCGCGCGGCAGATCGCCCCGCTCGGCGGCGCCGACCAGGCGGCCGACGGTCCTGCGGTGCCGCGCGAAGGCGTACCGCGACACGCCGCGCCCGCGCGCGAGCTGCCCCTCTATGGCGGTGTCCGGCGGCACGTCGAGCAGCAGCAGGTGCAGCGTCGTGCCGCGCCGCACCGCCTCGCGGGCCAGCCAGCTGCGCACCCATGTCTGGGTGCCGCAGTCGTGCACCACGATCCCCTCGCCGGAGCGCAGGGCGGCGCGCAGCCCCGCGTAGTGCGCGAGGCGGACCAGGGGGCGGTAGACGGCGTACGGCAGCAGGGCCGGCATGCGCAGGGCCCAGCGGTCGCGGGTGTCCTGCGAGTCGATGCGCGGGCCCGCGACCGCTCTGCGCATCAGCGTGGACTTGCCGCTGCCCGGAAGGCCGGAGACGACGATCAGGTCGCCCGCGCCGAACGTGAGGCGGTGCGGGCTGCGGCCGGACCGCTGCCTCAGGTCGCGGACGACGACCGCGGGCAGGGCGCCGCAGCTCTCCCTGGTGGGGGCGGCGGCCTGTTTGGGCAGGGCCACCCCCGTGTTGGTCGCGTAGACACTGGTCCTGCGCACCGTGATCGGCCTCCCCTAGCGGTCACGTAACTGCTTACCGCAGCTTCCCCGGCAAGTGTAAAGAGAAGGTAATGCGGCACAACAGCGCCCGGGGCCCGGGGTGTACCCGGAATAGCACAGCTGGACTGGCACTGCCCCGTGACGGAGGCCCGTGCAATGATGTGCCCGCAAACTCCATACAGGCCGCTTGAATCCGCGCGGGAGAGTTCCCGGTCGCCGTCGCAGGACGCACCGGGGCGCCGAAGGAGCAAGTCCCTCCCTTGAATCTCTCAGGCCCCGTACCGCGCGGGCGAGGCACATCTGAAAAGCGGGTCGCTCCGGCGGCTCCACCCAAGGTGCAAGTCATGACCCCCTGATACAGACGTATGACATATACGGACGGGTCGTGGTGAACCTCTCAGGTTCCGATGACAGATGGGGAGGATCGACCTCGCCCGTCATGCCCTGGGAGTTCCCGTATGAGTACCGTCCCCCGTCTCACCGCCCTGGATGCCGTGCATCGCGCGCTCGGCGCGACCATGACCGACTTCGCGGGCTGGGACATGCCGCTGCGCTACGGCAGCGAGCGCGACGAGCACATCGCCGTCCGCACCAAGGCCGGTCTCTTCGACCTCTCCCACATGGGCGAGATCACGGTCACAGGACCGCAGGCCGTGGACTTCCTGAACTTCGCGCTCGTCGGCAACATCGGCTCCATCGGTGTCGGCCGCGCCCGCTACACGATGATCTGTGCCGAGGACGGCGGGATCCTGGACGACCTGATCGTCTACCGTCTGGGCGAGGCCGACGCCCCTGAGTACATGGTCGTCGCCAACGCCTCGAACGCGCAGACCGTGCTCGACGCGCTCACCGCCCGCGCCGACGGCTTCGACGCCGAGGTCCGCGACGACCGCGACGCGTACGCGCTGCTCGCCGTCCAGGGTCCCGAGTCCCCCGGCATCCTGAAGTCGCTCACGGACGCGGACCTGGAAGGGCTGAAGTACTACGCGGGCCTGCCGGGCACGGTCGCGGGCGTGCCCGCCCTCATCGCCCGCACCGGCTACACCGGCGAGGACGGCTTCGAGCTCTTCGTCTCGCCCGGCGACGCCGAGAAGCTCTGGAACGCGCTCATGCAGGCCGGCGAGCACGTCGGCCTGGTCCCGGCCGGGCTCTCCTGCCGCGACACGCTCCGTCTGGAGGCGGGCATGCCGCTGTACGGGCACGAGCTGACCGCGGAGCTGACTCCCTTCGACGCGGGCCTGGGCCGGGTCGTGAAGTTCGAGAAGACCTCGCAGTCCGACACCTTCGTGGGGCGCGCGGCGCTCGCGGCCGCCGCCGAGCGCGCCGAGACCGCTCCCCCGCGCAAGCTCGTGGGTCTGGTCGCCGAAGGCCGCCGCGTCCCGCGCGCGGGCTTCTCCGTGGTCGCCGACGGCAAGGTCATCGGCGAGGTCACCTCCGGGGCGCCGTCCCCGACGCTGGGCAAGCCGATCGCCATCGCGTACGTCGACGTGGCGCACGCGGCCCCCGGAACCGCCGGGGTCGGCGTCGACATCCGGGGCACGCACGAGCCGTACGAGGTCGTGGCGCTGCCCTTCTACAAGCGCCAGAAGTGACGCTTCCGCCACTGTTCCGTCTCTGTGGTAAGCCGGAAGTGACCCCACGCACATCAGTCCCGTTCCGCAGCACCCACCCGCGTACAGGAGAATTCAGGTCATGAGCAACCCCCAGCAGCTGCGTTACAGCAAGGAGCACGAGTGGCTTTCGGCCACCGAGGACGGTGTGGCGACGATCGGCATCACGGAGTTCGCGGCCAACGCGCTCGGTGACGTCGTCTACGCCCAGCTCCCTGAGGTCGGCGAGACCGTGACCGCGGGCGAGACCTGCGGCGAGCTCGAGTCGACGAAGTCCGTCAGCGACCTGTACTCCCCCGTGACCGGCGAGGTCACCGAGGCGAACCAGGACGTCGTGGACGACCCGTCGCTGGTGAATTCCGCTCCGTTCGAGGGCGGCTGGCTGTTCAAGGTACGGATCTCGGAGGAGCCGAAGGACCTGCTCTCCGCGGCCGAATACACCGAGCTCGCAGGCAACTAAAGACCCTTAGGGACCACCTGATGTCGCTTCTCAACACCCCTCTCCACGAGCTGGACCCGGACGTCGCCGCCGCCGTCGACGCCGAGCTCCACCGTCAGCAGTCCACCCTGGAAATGATCGCCTCGGAGAACTTCGCTCCGGTCGCCGTCATGGAGGCCCAGGGCACGGTCCTCACCAACAAGTACGCCGAGGGCTACCCCGGCCGCCGCTACTACGGCGGCTGCGAGCACGTCGACGTCACCGAGCAGATCGCGATCGACCGGCTCAAGGACCTGTTCGGCGCCGAGTACGCCAACGTCCAGCCGCACTCCGGTGCCTCCGCCAACCAGGCCGCCCTCTTCGCCATCGCCAAGCCCGGCGACACGATCCTCGGCCTCGACCTGGCACACGGCGGCCACCTCACCCACGGCATGCGCCTGAACTTCTCCGGCAAGCAGTTCAACGTGGTCCCGTACCACGTCGACGAGGCCGGTCTGGTTGACATGGCCGAGGTCGAGCGCCTGGCCAAGGAGAGCAGCCCGAAGGTGATCATCGCGGGCTGGTCCGCCTACCCGCGTCAGCTCGACTTCGCCGAGTTCCGCCGGATCGCCGACGAGGTCGGCGCGTACCTGTGGGTCGACATGGCGCACTTCGCCGGGCTCGTCGCCGCGGGCCTTCACCCCAACCCGGTGCCGTTCGCGGACGTGGTCACCTCCACCACGCACAAGACGCTCGGCGGCCCGCGCGGCGGCATCATCCTGGCCCGCAGCAAGGAGTTCGCGAAGAAGCTGAACTCCGCGGTCTTCCCCGGCTTCCAGGGCGGCCCCCTGGAGCACGTGATCGCGGCCAAGGCCGTCTCCTTCAAGGTCGCGGCCTCCGAGGAGTTCAAGGAGCGCCAGCAGCGCACCCTGGACGGCGCCCGCATCCTGGCCGAGCGCCTGGTGCGGGACGACGCGAAGGCCGTCGGTGTCGACGTCCTGTCCGGCGGCACGGACGTGCACCTGGTCCTGGTGGACCTGCGCAACTCCGAGCTCGACGGCCAGCAGGCCGAGGACCGCCTCCACGAGGTCGGCATCACGGTCAACCGCAACGCGGTCCCGAACGACCCGCGCCCCCCGATGGTCACCTCGGGCCTGCGGATCGGTACGCCCGCGCTCGCGACCCGTGGCTTCCAGGAGGACGACTTCCGTGAGGTCGCCGA
The DNA here is from genome assembly GCF_055570235.1 of Streptomyces sp. NPDC031274. Lineage (NCBI taxonomy): Bacteria > Bacillati > Actinomycetota > Actinomycetes > Kitasatosporales > Streptomycetaceae > Streptomyces > Streptomyces sp. NPDC031274. The sequence continues at coordinate 320,596 of NZ_JBVIHP010000005.1, forward strand.
CATCATCGCCGAGGCGCTGAAGCCGGGCGACGTCGACACGGAGTCGCTCAAGGCCCGCGTCTCCGCCTTGGCGGAAAAGCACCCGCTGTACCCCAACCTGTAGCAGTTTCGTACGCTTTCCTTCGTACGAATCTTCGGGGCACCACGCACACTGGATGTGAACACAGTGAGCGCGGTGCCCCGGTTCATGCCCCGGTTCCACGCCCCGGCTCACGCCCTGCTCTCTGCACCACCCCGGCAGACAACGGCGTCTACCAACCACCATTGGAGTTTCTCGTGGCCCTCTCGGTCTTCGACCTGTTCTCGGTCGGCATCGGCCCGTCCAGCTCCCACACGGTCGGCCCCATGCGCGCCGCACGCATCTTCGCGAGCCGCCTCAAGAACGAGGGCCTGATGGCCCACACCACCGCCATACGGGCCGAGCTCTACGGCTCGCTCGGCGCGACGGGCCACGGCCACGGCACCCCGAAGGCGGTCCTGCTCGGCCTGGAGGGCGAGTCCCCGCGCTCGGTCGACGTCGAGTTCGCCGACGAGCGCGTCGAGCAGATCAAGAGCGCCGGCCGCATCAACCTCCTCGGCATGCACGAGATCGACTTCGCCTTCGACGACGATCTGGTCCTGCACCGCCGCAAGGCCCTGCCGTACCACGCCAACGGCATGACGATCTTCGCGTACGACCGTGAGGGCGCCCCCGTCCTGGAGAAGACGTACTACTCCGTGGGCGGCGGCTTCGTGGTCGACGACGACGCCGTCGCGGGCGACAACCCGATCGTGCCGGACGACACCGTCCTCAAGCACCCCTTCCGCACCGGCGACGAGCTGCTCCGCCTCGCCGAGGAGACCGGCCTCTCCATCTCCGCGCTGATGCTGCAGAACGAGAAGGCGTGGCGCACCGAGGAGGAGATCCGCGCGGGTCTGCTCGACATCTGGGGCGTCATGCAGTCCTGCGTCTCGCGCGGCATGTCCCGCGAGGGCATCCTGCCGGGCGGCCTCAAGGTCCGCCGCCGCGCGGCCAACTCCGCACGCCAGCTGCGCGCCGAGGGCGACCCGCTGGCCCGCTCCATGGAGTGGATCACGCTCTACGCGATGGCGGTGAACGAGGAGAACGCGGCGGGCGGCCGGGTCGTGACCGCCCCGACGAACGGCGCCGCGGGCATCATCCCGGCCGTCCTGCACTACTACATGAACTTCGTGCCCGGGGCCGACGAGGACGGCGTCGTCCGCTTCCTGCTGGCCGCCGGAGCGATCGGCATGCTGTTCAAGGAGAACGCCTCGATCTCCGGCGCCGAGGTCGGCTGCCAGGGCGAGGTCGGCTCCGCCTGCTCGATGGCGGCGGGCGCCCTCGCCGAGGTGCTCGGCGGCAGCCCCGAGCAGGTCGAGAACGCGGCCGAGATCGGCATGGAGCACAACCTCGGCCTGACCTGCGACCCGGTCGGCGGGCTCGTCCAGATCCCGTGCATCGAGCGCAACGGCATGGCGGCGGTGAAGGCCGTGACCGCGGCGAAGATGGCGATGCGCGGCGACGGCAGCCACAAGGTGTCCCTCGACAAGGTCATCAAGACCATGAAGGACACCGGGGCCGACATGAGCGTGAAGTACAAGGAGACGGCGCGGGGCGGGCTCGCGGTGAACATCATCGAGTGCTGAGCCCGCGTCCCGGTCGTCACCCGGACGGCGGATACCCTGAGCCCCGTCAGTAGTGCACCAAGAAGGGGTGGATCCGGTGGCGGACATCGAGGAAGCGCGCAGGACGTTCGAGCAGTTCGACGCGGACGGCGACGGCTTCATCACAGCGGCGGAGTGGAAGTCGGCCATGGCCAAGATGGGGGACTTCTACGTCACCGAGACGGTGGCCGAGGCCGTGATCGGCACGAAGGACACCGACAAGGACAAGCGTCTCTCCTTCGACGAGTTCTGGGCGAGCCTGAACAAGAAGTAGTGGTGGTCCGTACGAGGGGCCCGGCGCGTGAGAGAGCGCCGGGCCCCTCGTACGTACTCGCCGCGCGTACTCAGCGGGCGCGCCGCGCCGCCCGCACGCTCCACCGCCCCTCCGTGCGCTCCAACCGCACCGGGTGGTCGAAGCACTTGCTGATCTGGTCGCTGGTCAGTACGTCGTCCACGGCGCCGGAGGCGAGTGCGCGGCCGTCGCGCAGCAGCAGCGCGTGCGTGGTGCCTGCCGGGAGCTCCTCCAGGTGGTGCGTGACCAGGACAGTGGCGAGCTCGGGGTGGCTCTCGCGCAGGGTGTCCAGGCTGTCGAGGAGGCGTTCGCGGCCCGCGAGATCGAGCCCGGTGGCCGGTTCGTCGAGCAGGACGAGCCGCGGTCTGGGCATCAGCGAGCGCGCGATCAGGGTCCGTCCGCGCTCGCCCTGGGAGAGCGTGGGCCAGCGCGCGTCCGTGCGGTGCGCGAGCCCGAGCATGGCGATCAGGCGATCGGCCTGCTCCTCCTGCTCGGGTGTGGGGCTCCACCGGGGCAGCAGCTCCACGCTGTTGGTGAGCCCGGTCAGGACGACGTCGCGCACCCGCAAGGGCGAGCGGAGTGGATGACGCGGGTTCACATGGCCCACGTAGGAACGGAGCTCGCGCAGGTCGACGCTGCCCAGGCGGCGGCCGAGCACCTCGACCGTGCCGCGCGTCGGGTGGGTCACGGCGCCGCAGAGGCTGAGCAGGGTCGACTTGCCCGCGCCGTTCGCGCCGAGCAGCGCCCAGTGTTCGCCGGGGCGCACGGTGAGGGTGACCTCGTCGAGGATGGGCCGGTCGTCGCGGACGACGGTGACGTTGTCCGCGTGCAGCACGGGGGTCATCGGGCGGCCCCCGCCCGGTTCACCGCGGCGAGCACGGCCTGCACGGACGCGGTCAGGACCGAGGTGTCCAGGCCCGCGCCCCAGCGGACGACACCGCCCACCGCGCACTCCGCGTAGGCGACCGCCTCGCTGCCGCCGCCCGCCCCGGTGGCGTGTTCGGAGTAGTCGAGGATGTCGACGGTGATCCCGGCGGCGGCGAGCGCCGCGACGAACGCGGAGAGCGGACCGTTGCCCGTTCCTTCGAAGTCCCCGGTTCTGGAGCCGACTTGGAGGGTGCAGGTGAAGCGGTGGGTGCCGTCCGGGGCACGGTCGGTGGTCCAGGAGCTCAGCGCCGCATACGCGCCGTCGCCCTGCCCCGGCGCGACATAGGTCGCGTGGAAGAGCTCGTACAGCTCCTTCGCGCTCGCCTCCTGACCGCTGTCGTCGGTGGCCTCCTGCACCGCCCGCGAGAAGTCGGGCCGCATGCGCTGCGGCAGGTCGATGCCGTGCCGGGTCCGCAGCAGGTACGCCATTCCGCCCTTGCCCGACTGGGAGTTGACGCGGATGACGGCTTCGTAGGTGCGGCCGATGTCCGCGGGATCGATCGGCAGGTACGGCACCTCCCAGGGCGCATCGCTCTCCGGCACCTCCAACTCGGCGGCGCGGCGGGCGTGGTGGGCGAGACCCTTGCTGATGGCGTCCTGGTGGGTGCCGGAGAAGGCGGTGTGGACGAGGTCGCCCGCGTAGGGGTGGCGGGGGTGCACGGGCAGCCGGTTGCAGTGCTCGACGACCTCGCGCACGGCGTCGATGTCGGAGAAGTCGACCATGGGGTCGACGCCCTGGGCGTACAGATTCAGGGCGAGGGTCACCAGGTCCACGTTGCCGGTGCGCTCGCCGTTGCCGAAGAGGCATCCCTCGACGCGCTGGGCCCCGGCCAGGACGGCGAGTTCGGCGCAGGCGACTCCGGTGCCGCGGTCGTTGTGGGGGTGGACGGAGAGGATGACGGACGCGCGCCGGGTGAGGTTACGGTGCAGGTACTCGATCTGATCGGCGTACACGTTCGGGGTCGCGATCTCGACGGTCGCCGGGAGGTTGTGGGTGACGGGACGGTCGGGGCTCGCGTCCCACAACTCGGTGAGGCCGTCGCAGACTTCGAGTACGTAGTCGGGCTCGGTGAGGTTGAAGGTCTCCGGCGAGAACTGGAACCGGATGTCCGCCCCCGGCCGCGCGTCGGCCAGGCGGGCCATGTGGGCGGCGGCTTCCGTGACGACGTCCCGCACCTGCGCACGCGACCGCCCCAGCACCACGTCACGCCAGGTGGGCGAGGTGGGGATGTAGAGGTGTACGACGGCGCGGGGCAGTCCCTCGATCGACTCGAAGGTGCGGTCGATGAGTTCGGGCTTGGCAGGCGTGAAGACGACGATGCTGACGTCACCGGGGATCCCGCCGCTCGCGCTCAGCGCGGCGAGGTCGCGTACGAAGTCGAAGTCGGCGCGGCTGGCGGACGGATAGCCGACCTCGATCTCCTTGAACCCCATCGAGACGAGCAGGTCGAAGAAGCGCCGCTTGCGCCCGGTGTCCATCGGCTCGGCGAGCGCCTGATTGCCGTCGCGCAGGTCGACGGGGACCCAGAGGGGGGCGTGCTCGATGCGGGCGCTCGGCCAACCGCGTTCCTGGGCGGCGGGGACGTCGACCCGGTCCTGGTAGGGGCGGTAGCGATGGTGCGGCATGGGGCTGGGGCGCTGGGGGTTCCACGGGTACACGGGGGATTCCACGGTGGATGTCACGGTGGCCTCTCGGCTCGGTCGGTGAACTGGCCGACCGGCAGCACGGCACCCCGCGGCGGGGTGCCGGTCGCTTCAGGCCCCGCCGCGGCAGCCGAGAAGGAGGAGACCGCAGAAGATCACGGCGCTACACTAGCCACACCTCAGCTCCTCAGACAAGTACTCCTCAGACAAGTGGGTCGCCCAGCGCTCCCCCGCCCTCTCTCCCTGAAAGGTCCCCGGATGCCGCCGCTCGGCTCCCTACGCCCCAGCCCCCTGGTCGAACAGGCCACCGAGCGCCTGCGCGAGCAGATCGCCGGCGGCCACTGGCCCATCGGCAGCAAGCTCCCCGGCGAGACGACCCTCGCCAAGGAACTCGGCATCGGCCGCTCCACGGTCCGTGAGGCCCTGCGCGCACTCGCAGGGGCAGGCCTCGTACAGCCACGCCAGGGCGCAGGCGTCTTCGTCATCGCGACGGAACCGGTCGCGGACTGGCCGACGCGGCTGCGGCGGGCGGCGGTGTCGGATGTCTACGAGGTGCGGATGCTGGTGGAGGTGCAGGCCGCGCGCCTTGCCGCGCTGCGGCGCACCGACGAGGACGTCACGGCGATGCGCGCCGCACTCGAAGGCCGCAGGGCCGCGGCTTCGGGCAGCGACGCGGCCTTCGTCGACGCCGACATCGCCCTGCACGCGGCGGTCGTGGCGGCGGCTCGCAACCCCGTACTGACGGACCTCTTCGCGGAGTTCGCCCCCGTACTGCGGGAGGGCCTGATCAACCTGCTCGACCTCGTCGACGTACGCACGAAGGAACCGAACCACGGGGACGCCGTCCACGCCGCGCTCGTACGGGCCGTCGAGGCAGGGGACGCGGAGGAGGCGGCGCGGGTGGCACAGGCGGAACTCCAGGACACGCTGGGGCGGTTGCTGTCCCGCGACCAGGACGCGTATCGAGCAGTGATCGACCCGCCTGCCGCACAAGCCGGTGGGGCCGCCCGCGGCGACTCGCGTGAGATCATCCGTCCATGAGCAGCGACCTGGAAGTAAGCCTGGAAGTGAGCGCTCTGGCGATCAATGTCACGATCCCGCAGGAGCTCCGCTGGACGGACACTCGGCGCGGCGAAGAGTTCACCCTGAGCACCCTCAACGTCCGGCTCCTCCCGGACGGGCACCTCGCCACGAAGGCCTACGGCCGACCAGTCGCCGGTGGCCGGGGCGCCTACGTCTCGTTCCCCGTCCCCGACAGGCCCGAACTCGCGGCCCTGATCGCCGACGCCGCCAGCCGCGCCGGGGCACTGTGGGCCGCGCATCGGGGTCTCGGCTGAGGTTGGTTCGGCTTGAAGGGCGGTCGAGTACGGCGGCGTCGATGCCGGGCGTGATCAGCCGGTCCCGGTCCCGGTCCCGGTCCCGATCCCGATCTCGTAGCGCAGGCGCCCGCGGTGGGCGGGCATGGTCATCAGGTCGACCTGGATCGGGAGGTTCCGGCCGTCCAGGGTGACCCGGGCCAGCCGGAGCACAGGCTCGTCCGTCCCCAACCTCAGGTCCTCTCGCTCCTCGGCGCTCGGCACGTCGGCGGTGACATCCTCGCGGACCCGCACGCCGACGTGCCCGAGCTCGGCAAGCAGCGTGACGGCGCCGCCGGGAATCTTCGCCGTGCCCGCGAGGCGGGTTCCCCGGGCGATGCGAGCGGGGTAGTACGTGTCGGTCAACTCGCATGGTTCGCCGTCCAGTTGGATCACTCGACGACGTACGATCACGGGCTCGCCCTCGGGCACCGAGAACAGTTCGGCCACCTCGGGCGGGGCAGGGACCTCACCGGCGCGCACGATGCGCTGGGTTCCCTTGCGCCCCTGAGCCGCGGCCTCGGCCCCCCAGACGTCAGGGCTCCCGTTCCCGGGTGGCGCCAGGTACGGCATCGATGTGCTCGTCCAGTCACCGCTGCCCCTCATGGCGCCCTCCCGTATGCCGCTCACCCTGCCGCTGTGCTCACGCGTCCCCGGATCGTAGGCGACTCACTCGCGCCGGGGCGGCGGACGACGGCCCGCATCGCCGCCTCGCCCCTCACCGTCATACCGGTCCTCGCCGTCCACACGGCGATGGCGCCGCCCGTCCTCCCCGAACTCCGGGCCTCCGTCAGCCACCCGGGCATCGACGGATTCCGCGAACTGCTCGTCCTGCTGCTGCGGGCCGTGCAGGACGGGCGCCCGAACCGTGCTCAGCCGCGCTCGTCGCCGGGCTCGGGCTTCATGCCCTTCTGATCGACGACAGCACGCTCCAGGATCGCGCTGCTGCCGCTGAGCTCCTCGGGGTTGCCCCCCTTGCCGGGCTTGCCACCCGGCTTGTGGTTCTTCGTCATGTAGCCGCGCGAGCCGAGATATTCGAAGGACTTCTTGTCGAAGATCCACACCTCGCGCGTCGCCCACGACGACTCGTCGAGGGTGATGCCGATTCCGTGGCGACCCGCCGCGTCCACCGCGTCGGGCACCTCGGTCACACCGGGGAGCTTCGCGACGACCTTGTAGAACGCCGCGGCATTCTCCGGCGGCATGATCGTCGATTCGAGCAGGTCACCGATCTTGTCGAAGACGGCCTGTGCCTTCGTCTCCTCCCCTTCGATCACGTCCGTCTCGGCATACAGCTTCTTCAGCAGGGCGTCGGGGTCGGTGGGCAGCGAGGCGAGCCAGTTGTACGTGGGCCGCTCCGACCCCTCCGGGATGGCTCCGGAGTCATCGGAACCGTCCACGACGGACGTTTCGATGGGGACGTCCTGGCCGGGCATCGACGCGCCCTTTCCGCTCTCCCGGATCATGCCGATGTTCGTGACGGGAGCGGGGTCCTGCGACATCCAGGACTCCTGCTTGTACGGAGCACCGAGCTTCACCTTGGCGTTGAGCTCGCCCTCGTTGCCCTGGAGCAGGCTGCGGATGTAGACGAACTGGCTCGCCTTCACCCGCCGGGTGTCGGCCTTCAGGGAAGCGGTGGCGATCCGGTCGAGAGTGACGGCCGCACCGGAGGTGGCGCCGTCACCGGCCCCCATGTCACGGACACCGTCGGCGTTGTCGGACGGAAGCGTGGCCAGCAGGATCCCTGCCACCGCGAAAGCGGCGGCGGCCGGCATCAGCACCGCGGGACGCAGCAGCCTGCGGCGGGTGGATGCGGGGGCGGGGGCCTGCTGTGCGCGGTCGGTGCGCTGATCCGTGTCGTGGTCGATGTGCTGCATCAGGACGTCCTTGTGGTGAAGGTGACGCCCCGGCGGAAGCTGCCATTCGTCTTCGTCCGACTCCGGCAGCAGGCGGGCCAGTTCGGCGGCCTCGGCCTCTCCCGGGGGCGGGGTGGCGGCGTTCATCGGAATTCCTCCCGCAGGGGCAGGGCCGCGAATGCGGCCTCACTCTCTACCTCTCCGCGACCACGGTGAGGTTCCGTCACGTTCTTCATCTTCTTCATGTTCTTCATGTTCTTCGCGTTCTTCGCGTTCTTCGGGTTCGTCGCGTTCTGCGCTTCCGTCGCATCCGGCCCGTCCTCGCTGAGCCGCCGCAGCCGCGCACGCGCCCGCGAGAGCCGCGACCGCACCGTGCCGACGGGAACACCGAGCGCCTCGGCGGCCTGCGCGTAGTCGAGCCCGGACCACACGCACAGGACGAGCACCTCCCGCTCCGGACGGCGCAGCCGACGCAGCGCGCCGTGCACCGCCGCGAGCCGTCGCGCGTCGTCCATCCGCCCCGCCGACTCCTCGGCGAAGTCGGCCACTTCGGGCGGGGACGGCTGACGGGAGAGGAAGGCGAGCCGCCTGCGCAGACCCCGGTTGGCGTTCTGCGCCTTGTGCGTGGCGATGCCGAGCAGCCACGGCTTGAGCGAACCGCGGTCCGGCTCAAGGCGGTCCCGGGTACGCCAGGCCGCGAGGAAGGTCTCGGACATGACCTCCTCGGCGGTCGACCAGTCGCCGGTCAGCCGCAGAGCGTGGTTGTAGACCGTCCGCGCATACGCCTCGTACAACTCACCGAACGCCTCCCGCTCACCTGCCCGGATCCGTGCATGGATGCCGTCTCCCAGTTCAGTACGCCTCACACCACATATCTCTCCGCACCCTCCACCGAGTTCCTGTGCCCCTCGTCACACCCCCACCAAGGACACGCACAGGCTGACGGAGTCCCATACTCGCCTCGGCGAGATCGTGGTGAAACTCTGGGGGTGGCCGATCGGCTCAGCCGGAATACCTCACCGGTTCCGGAGGTTGGCTCCGCTACGGCACCACCGAATCCACCCCCGGAAGGGCGAGTCATGAAGATCGGCATCATCGGCGCGGGCAACATCGGCGGCAACCTCACCCGGCGCCTCACGGCTGTCGGCCACGACGTCTCCGTCGCGAACTCCCGTGGCCCGCAGACCCTCACCGACCTCGCCAAGGAGACCGGCGCCACGCCGGTGACGGTCGAGGAGGCCGCGCGCGGCGCCCAGGTCGTCGTCGTGACGATCCCCCTCAAGGCCGTACCGAACCTGCCGTCCGGCTTCCTCGACGGCGCGGCGGACGGCTTCGTCGTCATCGACACCGGCAACTACTACCCGCAGCAGCGTGACGGGAAGATCACCGAGATCGAGGAGGGCCTGACCGAGAGCCGCTGGACCGAGCGCCAGATCGGCCACCCGGTGATCAAGGCCTTCAACGGCACGTACGCCCACGACATCCTCGACAAGCCGCAGCCCAAGGGCACGCCCGGCCGCGTCGCTCTTCCCGTGTCCGGCGACGACGAGGACGCCAAGAAGGTCGTACGCGACCTCCTCGACGAGATCGGCTTCGACAGCGTCGACACGGGCGGCCAGGACGAGTCGTGGCGCCAGCAGCCGGGCACTCCGGTGTACGGCCTCGCGGCGGATGCGGAAGCGGTCCGCAAGGCGCTGGACTCGGCGTCCCAGGAGCGGACGCCGGACTGGCGCGCCTGACCGAGGCGAAGGGGCGCGCGCGGGACGGCCACGGCTACGGCGCGACTACGGCCACAGCTACAGCACGGCTACGGCTTGGCCCACTCCCGCAGCGCGTCCTCGCTGTCGAAGTCCGCGACGTTCTTGTCCAGTGGCGTCGACGTGTACTGATGGAAGCGCCACTTCGCCTTGATGCGCGGCTTGCCCGCCGTGACGTAGTCGGCGATCCAGAGAGCGTCGCCCGCGTATGACGTGGTGTCGTGGTTGAGCCAAAAGTCCCTGTTCGTGTACAACATGACCCGGTGGTTCGGGCGCAGCCTCTTCACCTCGCGGATGAAGGCGTCCTTCTCCGCGTTGCTGGCGCGCGTGTGCTCGCCCGTCCACTCCCAGTCCGCCGCGAGCAAGTCCCCTGATTTCTCAGGGGACTTGCTGACGAAGTACTCCGCCTGCGCCTTGATGTTCCCGGGCCACAGGAAGTGGTAGAAGCCGACGACGCAGCCGCCGTCCCGAGCGCGCTTCACCTGCGCGGCCAGCTTCGGGTTGACGTACGAACGGCCCTCCGTCGACTTTATGATGACGAAGGAGCGGCCGTCCGTTTCGAAGGTGGACTGGTGCGAGCTGACGTCGATGCCTTTGAGCACGGGCGGCCTCCTGAGCGGCAGAGGGGAGGGGTCGATCTACCCTTCTGGTGCCCGGTGGCCGCTGTGGTCAACCGTTGAACAGCTCAGCGGAAGATCCCCGTGTGCCCCAGCGAGTAGCGGCCGGGCTGCGGATACACCGCCAGGCCGTGCGGGCCGCCGCCGACGGGGATGCGGGCGATCTGGACTCCGGTGCGGGTGTCGATGGCGTACACCTCGGAGTCGTAACGGCCGGAGAGCCAGAGGGTGTTGCCGTCCGCCGAGACGCCGCCCATGTCGGGGCTGCCGCCCTGGGGGAGCTTCCACTTCTTGGTGAGTCTGTTCTTGGGGAAGTCGAAGACGGAGATGGTGCCTTCACCGCGGTTGGACACGTACATCTCGCGTGAGTCCCTGCTGACGTACAGGCCGTGGGTGCCCTTGCCGGTGTGCAGGAGCTTCGGCTTGTCGAACTTGTCGCCGCTCAGGACCCACATGCCGTCGGCCATCATGTCGGCGACGTAGAAGGTCTTGCCGTCGGGCGAGATCTTCACGTCCTGCGGCATGGCGCCCTTGAAGGGCAGCTTCTGCTGGCCGACGACCTTCATCTTCTCCGTGTCCACCTTGAGGAGTTCGCCGGAGAACTCGCAGGAGACGATGAAGTAGCGCCCGTCCGCCGAGAAGTCGGCGTGGTTGACGCCGTAGCAGCTGACCGGTTCGGTCTTGACCTCCTTCATGGTGTGCGGGTCGCGGAAGACGAGCTCGCGGTCCATCGAGGCCATCACGACGGCGTACTTGCCGTTGGGCGTGAAGTAGAGGTTGTACGGGTCGTGGACGTCGACGGGCTTGCCCGCCTTGCCGGTCTTGGGGTCGATGGGGGTGAGTGTGTGGCCGCGGTTGTTGTTGACCCAGAGCGTCTTCATGTCCCAGGAGGGGACGACGTGCTGGGGCTGGACACCGACGTCGATCGTGTCGATCACTCGGTACGTCTTGGGGTCGATGACCGAGACCGTGTTGGAGGTGGTGTTGGGGACGTAGATCCGGGAGGGGAAGTCCTCCACCACCGGGGAGAGCCTGTTGGGGCGGTCGGCCGCGTAGACGTCCTTCTTGTCGAGGAGGGGCGGCATGCCCGGGAGGCCGGGCGCGGCCTCGGGTTCGGGTCTGGCGGGTTTCTGGACGCCCTTGGTGCCGAGGGCCTCGTTCTCGCGCGCGTCGCCGCCGCTGCCGCAGCCGGCGAGCGCGGCGGCGACGACGGCCCCGGCGGCGACGGCCGCTCCGGTGCGCCGGGTGAGCTTCAGGTGCAGGGTCATCAGGTCAGCAACTCCGTGGTCGTCACCGCGCGCAGGCCGCGGCGGTCGAGGTCTTCCAGGACGGCGGGGAGCGCGGCGACCGTGTCCGCGTACCCGAAGTGCAGGCTCACGACGGAGCCCGCGCGCACCTCTGAGGCGATCTTGCGGGTGACGGCCGGGGCGCCCGGTGAGGTGAAGTCGAGGGAGTCGACGTCGTACGAGAGCACGTGCGGGTAGCCCGCGCGGTGGGCGAGGCGGGCCACGAGGGGTGTCGCGGTCTCGGCGCGCGAGGGGCGGAACCAGGTGCCGATGGAGCCGGTGAGGCGGCGCAGTCGGTCGGCGCAGCCGGTGATCTCCGCGTAGGCGTCGGCCTCGGGCAGTTCGTTGATCGTGACGTGGTGGTGGGTGTGGTTGCCGAGGTCGTGGCCGCCGTCGAGGACGCGGCGGGCGAGCTCGGGGTGCTCGTCGAGCCAGCTGCCGACGGCGAGGACGGTGATTCTGGCGCCCGCCTTCTCGGCGATGGAGAGCAGGGAGCGCGCGGTGGCCGGGTCGCCCTGGCCGTGGAAGGTGAGGGCGACCTGGGGGCGGGCGCGGGGGCTGTGCGCGATCTGGTCGGGGAGGCCGGGGAAGCGGCGGGGCGCGGGGGCGGCGCGGGGCGTTTTTCGGGCGGGGTGGCGGGCGGCGGGTGCGGCCTGGTGCGCTGCGGGGGCGGCGGATCCGGAGGCGGAGCAGCCTGCGGTGAGGGCGCCCGCGACGGCCAGTCCGGCGCCCGCACGCAGGGCTCCGCGGCGGTCAGTCTCGATCACCCGACCATTTAATGGTAAAAGCGGTCAAAAGCCGTTGATTGCGTGCGGATGGAGCCTGCGGGTCGGGGCGCTACCGCCCGTCCGATCCCCCGCCGCCCCTTACGGAACACCTGTCACAGCTAGAACTTAGCCAGTGTTTACCAGGTAGGTGTCCCAGCTCACCAAGGATTCACCTTTAAAGTGTCACGATTCGTTACGATATGAACGGTTAAGTACTTTTGGATCCGCGGGGCCCGTCTGCCATAGTCGGAGCCACGACCCCCATTGACCCGGGCTCGGTCGTCATCAGCGCCGCGGACCACACCCCTTTGTCCGTGGCGCTCCGCCAAGCCCCCGCAGTGCCGCAACCGGCAACCGGGGGCTTTCGCGTCTCAGCGACGTACGTTCCCCCAGTGACGCACGTCCCCTCAGTGACGTACATCCCAGCGGTCCACGCCTCAGCGGTCCGCGACCCGCATCTCGAACCACGTCGTCTTGCCGCGCGGCAGCAGGTCCACGCCCCACCGGTCGGAGAGCTTGTCGACCAGGAAGAGGCCGCGGCCACTGAGGTCGAGCTCGCCGACGGGCATCAGGCAGGGCAGCCCGCGCGAGGGGTCGCGCACCTCGACCCTGATCCAGCCGCGCCGCCGCATCATCCGCAGCCCGAAGACACGGGCGCCGGTGTGCCGCACGGCATTGCCGACGAGCTCGGAGGTGAGGAGCACCGCGTCCTCGGTCAGCTTCGGCGAGAGCCCCCAGTGCCGGAGCACCACGACCTGCGCGAGCCGGCGCGCGATGGCGGCGGACTCCGGGCGCGACGGCAGCCGAACCTCCGCGTCCGTCGGATTACCGAACAACTCCAGCGCCTTCAGAGCGTGTTCGTCCTCGACCGCCGGCGACCAGCGTGCCGCGGTCGCACTCCCGTGTCGCCGCGGCTGTTCGATACCCTCCAGCCCCGCCATGCCCCCATCATGGCCGCACGGAAGGCGTTCTGGGGCCGTTCCGACGGAATAAGCCCCCCGGAACCATCCGTTCCGGGGGGCCGTGTGGGCATATGCCGTTGGCAAACAGAACCCTGCGGCACCCCTTCTGACCTGCGATGACTACCCGCTTACGGGTGATCACTTAGGGCCTCGGGAGGGGTAGGCTTAAGGTTCTCTTAAGCTACGCATAAACCGCTCCTTCGAGGGACACTTTGGCTGACGTGCCCTCAACTGATCGCTTCGCGGCGGAACTTCAGAGGAATTTCGCCTTGCCCGGGCCCTCCTCGACGAAGCTGCGCATGCCACGCTCACGGTCCTCGGTGGCGAACAGACCCGCGAACCAGGTGCGCTCGATCGCGAGCCCGGTGTCGATGTCCGTCTCCAGGCCCGCGTCCACGGACTCCTTGGCGGCGCGCAGCGCGAGCGCGGGCCCCTGCGCCAGGCGTGCGGCCCACTGGTGCGCCTGCTCGTACACCTCGGCGGCGGGCACGACGCGGTCCACCAGGCCGATGGTGAGCGCCTCGTCGGCCTTGACCATGCGCCCGGTGAAGATGAGGTCCTTGGCCTTGGACGGGCCGATCAGACGGGACAGGCGCTGGGTGCCGCCCGCGCCGGGGATCAGGCCGAGCAGGATCTCGGGCTGGCCGAGCCTGGCGTCGTCGGCGGCGATGCGGAAGTCGGCGCAGAGCGCCAGCTCGCAGCCGCCACCGAGCGCGTAGCCGGTGACGGCGGCGACGACGGGCTTGGGGATGCGGGCGACGGCGGAGAAGGATTCCTGCAGGGCCCGGGACCGCACGACCATCGCCGCGTGGTCCATGGCCTGCATCTCCTTGATGTCCGCGCCCGCCGCGAACACCTTCTCGCCGCCGTAGATGATCACGGCGCGTACGTCGTCGCGCCGTGTCGCCTCCTCGGCCAGCTCCTTGAGCCGGTCCTGAAGGGCGATGTCGAGCGCGTTCATCGGGGGGCGGTCGAGGCGGATCGTGCCCACGCCTTCGGCGACTTCGAGATGCACAGATGTCATGCGGGGCACGTTAGCCGTGCCCCGCATGACCGTGCGGGCGGGTCGGGCTACGCCCGGAGGAAGGTCAGGCCTTCCACTTCTCCCAGGACATGTTCCAGCCGTTGAAGCCGTTCTCGGGCTGGATCGTCTTGTCCGCGGAGTTCTTCACGACCACGAGGTCCCCGATGAGGGAGTTGTCGAAGAACCATCCGGCGGACGTCTTCTTGCTGTAGCCGCCGCGCACATCGCTCAGGCCTATGCAGCCGTGGCTGGCGTTCGTGTTGCCGAAGGCGCCGCCCGACCAGTAGTTGCCGTGGATGAACGTGCCCGATGTGGACAGGCGCATCGCGTTCGGGACGTCCTTGATGTCGTACTCGCCGCCGAAGCCGACGGTCTCGCCGTTCATGCGCGTGACCTTGAGCTTCTCGCTGATGACCATCTGGCCGTTGTACGTCGTCGTGCCGGGTGCGCCCGCGGTGATCGGGATCTTCTTGATCTGCTTGCCGTCGCGGACGACCTTCATCTGGTGCGACTTGGCGTCGACGGTGGAGACCTGGCTGCGGCCGATCGTGAACTTCAGGGTCTTGGCCTGCTTGCCGTAGACCCCGGGCCGGCCCTCGACACCGTCGAGGTTGAGCTTGACGGTGACCTTCGTGCCCGCCTTCCAGTACTTCTCGGGACGGAAGTCGATGCGGTCGTTGTCGAACCAGTGCCCCTCGACCGGCACGGACGGCTCGGTCTTGACCTCGATGGCCTTCTCCACGGCCTTCGGGTCGGTGATGCCCCGTGTGAAGTGGACCGAGAACGGCATTCCGACGCCGACCTTCGAGCCGTCCTCCGGCGTGAACTGCCCCACGAAGGTGTTCTTCGGGGTCAGTGTCGTGAACGACGTGTCCTTGGCGGACTCACGTCCCTCGGAGTCCTTGGCCGTCGCGTGGACCTTGTACTTCGTGGAGGCGGCGAGGTGGTGCGCGGGCGTCCAGGAGGCGCCGCCCGAGGTTATCTTTCCCGGGACCGGATTGCCCTTGCTGTCCTTGACCTCGACGTCCGTCAGCTTGCCCTTGTCGGCCGCTATCTTCAGTGCCCCGTTGGTGGCCACCGCGTCGGCGCCGTCCTTCGGGGCTATGGTCACCACCGCCGCCGACGGCGCGTTCTTGTCGGCCTCGCCCTTGCCGTCGCCGCCCGAGTCCGAGCCGCCTCCCCCGCCGCATGCCGTGACCAGCAGCAGCGCCGCACCCGATGTCACCGCAAAGAGGCCTTTGGTGCCCCGTCGCCGCGCGCGCCCCCGCGCACCAACCGACGTCCCCGATATCGGTCGCCCGTTCAAGATGTGTCTCCCCTCGCACGGCCTGGTCAGGCCCGCACCCCAGTGCATCTGCGCGCACAGACACGCGCCAGCGCTAGATAACCACACGGTCCTGACCGATGACTCCCCGCCAATGTCACTGTTCAGTCCCAACTGCGTACGGGGGTGCGGGGCCTGCCTCAGCTGTGGGGCGAGTCCCGCCTCAGTCCTGGTCCGTGGGCTTGGCTTCCGGCTTGGAGCCGGGCGGTGCCGTCCAGTCCTTCCACTCCATGTTCCAGCCACCGAGCCCGTTGTCAGGAGCGACTTTCTTGTCATCACTATTGACAACTTCCACCACATCACCAATCAGACTGCGGTCGAAGAACCACCCCGCCGGGGTCTGTGAGCTGCCGCCCTTCACATCGCGCAGGCCCACACAGCCGTGGCTGACATTTGTGTTGCCAGGGGCGTCGGGCGACCAGTAGTTGCCGTGCAGGAAGGTGCCGGACGTCGTCAGGCGCATCGCGTGCGGGACGTCGGGGATGTCGTACTCCCCGCCGAAGCCGACGGTGCGGCTGTTCATCCTGGTCACCTCCAGCATCTCCGTGACCACCATTTTCCCGTTGTACGTGGTGGATTTGGGGGCGCCCGCGGTGATCGGGACCGTGGAGACGACCTCGCCGTCGCGGCGTACTTCCATGGTGTGTTCGGCGGCGTCGACCAGGGAGGTCTGGCTGCGGCCGACCGTGAAGGAGAAGCTCTTGTCCTGCAGGCCGTAGGCGCCGGGGGCGGCCTCGACGTCGCGCAGGTGCAGGCCGACGGTGACCTTCGTGCCGGGCTTCCAGTACTTCTGGGGGCGGAAGTCCAGGCGGCCGTTGCCGAACCAGTGCGGTCGTACGTCGACCTCCGGGTCCGCGGTGACGCTGATGGCGCGCTGGACGGCCTCGCGGTTCTCGACCTCCCGGTTGAACTCCAGGGAGACGATCATGCCGGTGCCGACCGTGGAGCGGTTCTCCGGTGTCACATAGGCGGTGAACCGCTCGTCGGGGACGTACGTCGTGAACGTCGTGTGCCGGGCCGAGCGGCGGCCGTGGCCGTCGAGGGCCACGGCGTCCACCGTGTACTTGGCGCCGAGCGCCAGGCCGCCCCCGTCCAGCGGCTTCCAGGTCATGCCGTCCTCGGCGATGCGGCCGGGCACGGGAGCCTCCCGCGCGTCCTGGACGCGGACGGCTTTCACCGATTCGAGGCGTCCGTCGGGGACCTCGACCTTGAGCTGTTCGTCGCCCTTGACTCCCTTGCTGCCGTCGTCGGGTGTCACCCGGATCGCGTCGGCGGGTGACCGCGGCTTGCCCATCAGCTGGTCGATGCCACCGCCGTCACCGCTGCACCCCGCGGCTCCCGCGAGCAGTCCTGCCCATGTCATTACGGCGGCCAGCGCGGCCCCTGCGCGCCGTGCGCGCCTCGCTACCTGTCTCACGCCCGTCCCAACGACCGTCCCCCTCCTGGGGAAACGTGAGTGCGACGCACACGCTGGGCAGAACAGTGAGAAGGACGGCACGGGCCCGCGGGTCCGCGCGCGCCGTCCGGTCTGGTACGCCCCTGCCGCCGGGACGCGGCAGGGGTCGAGCCGCAGGAGGCGGATGGGTGTCCAGCGCAGCCGAACAGGAAGCACTCCAGGATGAGGGCGGGCGGCGCGGGACGGGCGCGACCGCGGTGAACGGCAGGGCAGCCGCCGTGCAGGGCACGTCGGCGAAGGCGCGCGCCACTGCCCGGGACACCTCGGGCGCGTCCGGCATGCCCGTGTGGCCGGGGGCGCCGACGCCGCTCGGCGCGCGGTTCAGAGTGGGGCCCGACGGGGTCGCGGGCACCAACTTCGCGCTGTGGGCGGGGGGCGCCCAGGCCGTCGAGCTCTGCCTCTTCGACGATGAGGGTGTTCAGACGCGCGCGCCGCTCACCGAGCTGACGCACGAGATCTGGCACGGCTTCGTGCCGGGCGTCCTGCCCGGGCAGCGCTACGGCTACCGCGTGCACGGCCGCTGGGACCCGTGGACGGGCGCCCGCTGGAACCCGGCGAAGCTCCTCCTGGATCCGTACGCGCGTGCGGTGGACGGCGACTTCGCCACGTACGGCCTGCCGCCCGAGGTGTACGGACACGTGCGGGACTGGCCCCAGCAGCATGTGGCCGACACGGTGCGGGACGACCGGGACTCGTCCGCTTACGTCCCCAAGGGCGTGGTCGTGCACGACGACGCCCCGGACGACGAGTGGGCGGACGACCGGCGCCCGAAGACGCCGTGGGCGGACTCGGTCATCTACGAGGTCCACGTACGCGGCTTCACGAAACTCCACCCGGGGATTCCGCGGGAGCTGCGGGGTACGTACGCGGGCCTGGCGCACCCGGCGGCGATCGAGCATCTCCTGCGGCTCGGTGTGACGGCGGTCGAGCTGCTCCCGGTGCACCAGTTCGCCCATGAGGACCACCTCCTGCGAAGAGACCTGAGGAACTACTGGGGCTACAACTCGATCGGCTACTTCGCACCGCACGCGGCGTACGCGGCGTCGGGCACGCGGGGTGAACAGGTCGGCGAGTTCAAGCGGATGGTGCGGGCGCTGCACGAGGCCGGGATCGAAGTGATCCTTGACGTGGTCTACAACCACACGGCGGAGGCGGGCGAGCTCGGCCCGATGTTCTCGCTCAAGGGCATAGACAATCGCGGCTACTACCGGCTCCAGGCGAACGACGCCCGCCGTTACACGGACTACACGGGCTGCGGGAACACGCTCCAGGTGGTGCAGCCGCACGTCCTTCGCCTGATCACGGACTCCCTGCGCTACTGGGTGACCGAGATGGGAGTGGACGGCTTCCGCTTCGATCTGGCGGCGGCGCTCGCCCGCTCGTTCCACGACGTCGACATGCTGTCGCCCTTCCTCGCGGTGATCGCGCAGGACCCGGTGCTGCGGCGCGTGAAACTGATCGCCGAGCCGTGGGACGTGGGGTCGGGCGGCTACCAGGTAGGGGCCTTCCCTCCTCTGTGGACGGAGTGGAACGACCACTACCGCGACGCGGTACGCGACTTCTGGCGGGGCGCGCTGCCCGACGTGCGGGATCTGGGCTACCGCCTCTCCGGGTCGAGCGACCTGTACGCGTGGGGCGGGCGGCGTCCGTACGCGTCGGTGAACTTCGTGACGGCGCACGACGGATTCACGCTGCGGGACCTGGTGTCGTACGAGCACAAGCACAACGAGGCCAACGGCGAGGAGAACAGGGACGGCACCAACGACAACCGCTCCTGGAACTGCGGCGTCGAGGGCGAGACGGCGGATGCGCGGGTGGCGGAGCTGCGGCGGCGGCAGCTGCGCAATCTGCTGACGACGCTGCTGCTCTCGACGGGGGTGCCGATGCTCGTCGCCGGGGACGAGATGGGCCGTACGCAAGGAGGCAGCAACAACGCGTACTGCCAGGACAACGAGATCAGCTGGGTGGACTGGGGTCTCCTTGAGGAGCCGGGGTGGGCGGCGCTGTGTGATCTGACGTCCCGCCTGATCGCCCTTCGGCACCGGCATCCGGTGCTGCGGCGGCGGGCGTTCTTCTCCGGCCGCGCCCATTCGGTGGACGGGCTCCGGGACCTGGCGTGGTTCACGGCGCGCGGGACGGAGATGACGGAGGGCGACTGGTACGCGCCCGCCGCGACGCTCGCCATGTATCTGTCGGGGCTCGACATCCCGGGACGGGACGCCCGGGGCGAGCCGATCGTCGACGACAGCTTCCTCGCGATCCTCCACGCGGCGGACCGCCCGGGGAGCTTCATGCTGCCGGGGACGCCGTGGGCGCGGGCGTACGAAGTGGTGGTGGACACCTCTCTGGAGGAGCAGGGGGACGCGCCGGGCGCCGTGCTGCGCGCGGACACGGCGGTCACGGTGGCCGCGCGGTCGGTGCTGCTGTTGCGGGTGCGGGACGGGGAGCCGGGCGGGGAGGTGGACGGGCAGGTGGACAGGCAGGTGGACGGTCAGGTGCACGGGCAGGTGGACGGGGAAGGCTGACGCCGCCCGGCCGCCGTCGACATTGGTCCGGACCTGACCATTGCCGCGCTCCGGGCCACGGGTCAAGCTCGGCCCATGGACCTGGAGTTGCGGCACCTCAAGACGATCCGGGCGATCGCCGACGCGGGCAGCCTGACCAAGGCCGCCACCGCGCTCGGGCTCGCGCAGCCCGCCCTGAGCGCACAGTTGAAGCGGATCGAGCGCGCCTTGGGCGGGGAGCTCTTCGAGCGGGGGCGGCACGGGGTGCGGGCCACCGCGCTCGGGGAGTTCGTGCTCGCCCGCGCCCGGGTCGTACTGCCCGCGGTCAGCGGGCTGCGGGAGGAGGCGCTGCGGTTCGGCCGGGCCCGGGAGGGCGGCGCCGGGTTCCGGCTCGGGGCCACGCACGGGCCGCTGCTCGGCGCCCTGGTGGACCGCCTCGCCGCCGCGCACCCGGGGGCCCGGGTGACGACCCACACCTCCTGGTCGGAGCGGGAGATCGCGTCCCGCACGGCCGACGGGCGCCTCGACTTCGCGCTGGTGGGGACGTGCGGGGCGAGCCCGCCGCCGCGGAGCGAACTGCTCGTGTGGCGGGAGGTCGCCCGTGACCCCGTCTTCGTCATGCTGCCGACCGACCATCCACTGGCCGCTCGTCCGGAGATCGACCTGGCCCGGCTCGCGGACGAGGCGTGGACGGACGTACCGGGCGACGGCTGCTTCGCGGACTGCTTCACCGCGGCGTGCGCCCGCGCGGGGTTCACGCCTTCCTCCGTGTACGAGACGGACGTGGCGTCCTGTGTCCATCTGGTCCAGGTGGGGCGGGCGGTGGGCCTGTGCCGGGCGACGTTCCCACCGACGCCGGGCCTGGTGACCCGGCCGCTCTCCGGAGCGCCGCTGTACTGGCGGCACCTGCTCGGCTGGCACCCGGCAACGCCGGCCCACGACACGGCGCCCACCGTCTTCGCGCAGGCCCGCGCGGCGCACGCGGAGGCGGCGGCGCGCAGCGCGAGCTATACGGCTTGGTTGGCCGCGCCTTCCATAACGCCGGACCCGGGGGTCAACTGACAGCTACTGACGGGCAGTTGAGGCTTCTACGGTGTGGGCTGTCCCCGCTCGCCCCTCGAAGCCCGCCTCGCAACCGAGGAGATGCCCCATGCTCCCCACCCACCACAGACGCGCCGCGGCGGCGTGCGCCGCGTTCGCCGCGGCCGGTGCCCTGGTCCTCGCGGGTCTGCCCGGCACCGCGAACGCCCAGGCCGATCCGTCCGTCTCCCCTTTGCCCTCCCCCGCCGAGACCGCCGCCGTCGGCAGGACATCGCCCGAGGTCCTGCAGGCCATGCGGCGGGACCTCGGCCTCACGTCGGCGCAGGCCGAGGCCCGTCTGGTCAACGAGGCCGAGGCCGGCGCCGTCGCGGGAGCCCTGCGGAACGCCATCGGCCGGGACTTCGCGGGCGCCTGGGTGCGGGGGGCCACATCGGCGCGGCTCACCGTGGCGACCACCGACGCCTCGGACGTCCCCGCGATCGAGGCGCGGGGCGCGCGTGCCGAGGTCGTACGGCACTCCGTCGCCCAACTGGACGCGGCCAAGGCGAAGTTGGACCGTGCCGCGAAGAAGACGGCTACGCGCGACGCTCCCGTCTGGTACGTCGACGTACGGTCGAACGCGGTCGTGGTGCGCGCCGTGCGGCCCACCGCGGCCGAGTCTCTTGTATCCGCCTCGGGCGTCGAGCCCTCCCTCGTACAGGTCGAGAAGACCAAGGAACGGCCGCGCCCGCTGTACGACCTCGTGGGCGGTGAGGCGTACTACATGGGCGGCCGGTGTTCCATCGGCTTCCCGATCACCAAGGGCGCGCAGCAGGGCTTCGCCACGGCGGGTCACTGCGGGCGCGCCGGCACCGCGACCAGCGGCTACAACCAGGTGGCCCAGGGCACGTTCCAGGCATCCATCTTCCCCGGCAGGGACATGGCCTGGGTCGCCGCCAACTCCCAGTGGACAGCCACCCCGTACGTGAAGGGCCAGGGCGGGCAACGGGTCGGCGTCGGGGGCTCCACGCAGTCCCCGGTGGGTGCGTCGATCTGCCGTTCCGGCTCCACTACGGGGTGGCACTGCGGCACGGTCCAGCAGCACAACACCAGTGTCACCTACCCCGAGGGCACCATCAGCGGCGTGACGCGGACGACGGTCTGCGCGGAGCCGGGTGACTCCGGTGGCTCCTTCATCTCCGGGAGCCAGGCGCAGGGCGTCACGTCCGGCGGCTCCGGCAACTGCTCCAGCGGCGGGACGACGTTCCATCAGCCGATCAATCCGCTGCTGCAGCAGTTCGGCTTGACGCTCAAGACGACCGGGGGCGGCGATCCCGGTCCCGGTGAGCCCGAGCCGGGGGGTACGTGGGCCGCGGGAAAGGTGTACGCGGCGGGTGACTCCGTCACCTACGGCGGGTCGACTTACCGCTGCTTGCAGGGGCATCAGGCTCAGTCCGGCTGGGAGCCGCCCAACACCCCGGCGCTGTGGGCGGCCACCTGACCGGCCGTCCACCGGCCGCGGTCCGCAGGTGGCCGGACTCGCGGCTCCCCGCGCCCCTTACGGGGCGCTTCGGCCTCAGCTCAGGATCCCCCGGCTGTACGCCGTAGCCACCGCCGCCGCCCGGTCGTTGACGCTCAACTTGCCGTAGATGTGGGTGAGGTGCGTCTTGACCGTGGCCTCGCTGACGAAGAGTTCCGCGGCGATCGCACGGTTCGACGTGCCCTTGGCGACGAGCGCGAGCACCTCCCGTTCGCGGGTGCTCAGCGGTTCGTTGCCGGGGGCACGTACGCGTGAGACGAGCCGGGACGCGACGGCGGGCGAGAGGACCGTGCGGCCCTGGGCCGCCGCGCGGACCGCGGTGAACAGGTCGTCGCGGGGCGCGTCCTTGAGGAGGTAGCCGGTCGCGCCCGCCTCGATCGCGGGCAGCGTGTCGGAGTCCGTGTCGTACGTGGTCAGGACAAGGACCCGGGCGCGTGCGCCGCGCCTCCTGAGTTCGGCGATCGCGTCGACGCCTCCCCCGCCCGGCATACGCAGGTCCATCAGGACGACGTCCGGGTCCAGGCGCTCCACCAGGGCGACGGCCTCGACGCCGTCGGCCGCCTCGCCGAGCACCTCGAAGCAGGGGTCCGACTGGAACATGCCGCGCAGGCCGTCCCGTACGACGGGATGGTCATCGACGATGAGGAGAGTGATCAGGTCAGCCATGGCGGACCAACGGTACGCGAGCCGAGAGCGCGGTGCCGTTCCCCGGTTCCGATTCGACGGTGAACGAGCCCGCGATGCGTTCGGCGCGGGCCCGCATGCCGTCGAGGCCGAAGCCTCCTGAGCCGCTGCGCTGGACGAGGGCCAGCGGGTCGAAGCCGCGGCCGTCGTCGCGTACGTCGAGGGCGACCTCCCCCTCCATGTAGGAGAGGGTGACGCCGAGGCGGGTGGCGTCCGCGTGCCGGTTGGCGTTGGAGAGGGCCTCCTGGACGATGCGCAGGAGGGTCGCCTCGATCTCCTCGTGCAGGGGCTCGGCGGGTCCGGTGACCGTGAAGTCGGCGCGGACGCCGGTGCGTTCGGCCCACTCCATGACCGTCTTCTTCAGCGCCTCGGGCAGCGCGTCGTGCTCCAGGGCCGTCGGGGAGAGGTTGTGGACGGAGCGGCGGGCCTCGCCGAGGCTGTGCCGGGCCAGGTCGGCGGCGCGGCCCAGGTGCTCGCGGGCCAGCTTCTCGTCGTCGGCGTTCGCGACGACCTGGAGCTGGGCGATGATGCCGGTCAGGCCCTGCGCGATGGTGTCGTGGATCTCGGCCGCGAGCCGGCGCCGCTCGTCGGCGACGCCCGCTTCCCTTGCCTGGACGAGGAGTTGGGCGTGCAGGGCGGCGTTCTCGTCCATGGCCTGCTGGAGTGCGGAGTTGGTGCGTTCCAGTTCGACGATGGTGGCGGCCGCGTCGAGGGCGCGCTGGTCCTCCTGCGCCGCGAGGTGGGCGAAGACGGCGAGCAGCGCGACGTTCACCGCGAGCAGCCCGCCGAAGACGGCCCAGCCCAGGTCGCCGTGCGGCGGAAGCCCGCCCGACTGGGAGCCCGCCATGATGATCGCGGTGGCGAAGAGGCCGGGCTTGACCAGGCGTGGGGGCAGCAGCCGTTCGGCGCCGAAGTAGCCGGCGACGGCGTAGAACGCGAAGAACGGGTTGATCCAGGTGAGGACGAAGGCGATCGCCCAGCGCAGGGCGTAGTAGAGGGTGCCCGCGGGCGAGGGGCCCGGCCGGGAGCGGGCGAGCACGCTCCACCACGCCTGGAGGGCGAGCGCCGCGACGACCAGGGCCGCTGCCACGGACCACGAGCCGGGGCCCATGCCGACGACGCCACTCGTGGCGGCCGACATGAGGACGCCGAACCCGAGCAGGACGTAGGGCCCCCAGCGGTAGAACGTGCCCCAGCGCTGCTCGATCATCTTCGTGGCGTCCGCCGTACTCGTGCTCACGTCTCCAGTGTCGTCGACCGGACAGGTCACGCGCGGCTCACTCCCACCGGAACCAGCGCGTGGCCGCCGCCGACAGGGCCACGACCCACAGCGCGAGCACGCCGAGGTGGTCCAGGCCGGGCCAGTCGCCGCCCGCCGCTTCTCCCAGGGCCTGGGCGGCGGCGCCGAGCGGGGTGACCTCCACGACGCGGGCGAGCGCGTCCGGCATCGCCTGCACCGGCAGCCAGACGCCCGCGCTGAACATCATCGGGAAGAAGACGGCGGAGCCGATCGCGGTCGCTGCCTTCGTCGTACGCGAGATGGCGGAGACCACGGCTCCGAGCGCGAGCCCGCACAGGATGGCGAGGAGCAGCGCGAGGGCGTAGCCGAAGGCCTGGCGCGGCAGGGCCACGTCGAAGGCCAGGCGGCCCACGGTCAGGGAGAGCAGGGACGAGACGAGCGCTGCGGCTCCGTGGATGCCCATCTGCGCGCCGAGCACGGCGGAGGGGCGGACCGGGGTCGCCGACATGCGGCGCAGGATGCCGCGTTCGCGGTAGCCGGTGATCAGCGACGGCATGGACTGCACGCCCGCCATGATCAGGGAGAGCAGCACCGTCACGGGGACGTAGGCGTCGACGAGGCGGATGCCGCCCAGTGAGGCGTCGGTCTCCCGGAAGGAGGGGATGGAACCGAGGATCACCAGGAGGATCGTGGGGAACACCATGATCCAGAAGAGGGCGCCCGGCTCGCGGCGGAAGATCCGGAACTCGGCCTTGAGGACGGCGGCCGATGCCCTGTTCTTCGCGGCGGCGTGGGGTGCGGCGACGGCGGTGGTGGCGGTCATGCCGTGGCTCCCGTCAGGTCGAGGAACGCGTCGTCCAACGTGGCGTCGGAGACCCGGAGTTGGCGGGCGGTGATGTGGTGCCGGGCGAGCAGCGTGATGGCGGCGTTGACCGTCTCGTCGGTGCCATTGAGGGTGTAGCGGCCGTCGCGCTGGTCGACGGAGATCAGCCCCGGCAGGGCGGCGAGCTCTCGCTCGTCAAGGGGCGCCGACGGCGTGAAGGACATGACGGTGGATCCCGCGGCCCGGCTGATCAGGCCCGCCGGGCTGTCGAGCGCGGCGATCCGCCCCTTGTCGATGACCGCGATGCGGTCGCAGAGGCGCTGGGCCTCCTCCATGAAGTGCGTGACGAGCAGGACGGTGACACCGCTGTCGCGTACGTCCTCGATGAGCTGCCAGGTGTCGCGGCGGGCGCGCGGGTCGAGCCCGGTGGTGAGCTCGTCGAGCACGACGACCCTCGGGTTGCCGATCAGCGCGAGCGCGATGAACAGGCGCTGCTTCTGGCCTCCGGAAAGCTTGCCGAAGCGGCTGTCCAGTTTGTCGGTCAGGCGCAGGCGTTCGGCGAGGGGGCGCCAGTCGGCGGGGTTCGGGTAGAAGGCGGCGTACAGCTCCAGGGCCTCGCGCACCGTGAGCTTCGCCTGCAGCTCGCTCTCCTGGAGCTGGGCGCCGAGGAGCCGGGTGACCTGGTCGTGATCGGCGACGGGGTCGAACCCGGCGATGCGGACGGTTCCGGCGTCGGGGACACGCAGGCCCTCGACGCACTCCACGGTGGTGGTCTTGCCCGCGCCGTTGGGGCCGAGGACGCCGAAGATCTCCCCCTCCTCGACAGCGAAGGACACACCGTCGACGACGGCCCGTCCGCCGTAGGCCTTGCGCAGGTCGTGCACTTCGATGATGGGCATGTGTCGAGACTCGCCGGTGGGCGGGGGTCCGGGCATCGCCCATCGCGCTCGACGCGGCATCAGCCGATCGGTTGATGGAGGGGTACGACTTTGCCGGTGCGGCCTGGTCGTGGGCCACGCGGCGTCTGGTCATCGGGCCACGTGGCGCCGGGTCGTGGAGCCACGCGGCGTCTGGTCGTGGAGCCACGTGGCGTCGGGTCGTAGGACCAGCGGACGAGCGGGGACGGTCCAAAACTCGGTGGGCTCTGTCAGTGCCCGTCCGTAGGCTCGCTCCTGATGCCGAAACCAGATGCACCGACCAAGGACCCGGCCGAGGGACCGATCGAGGACCCGACCGAGGGCCCCGCCCGGGAGACGTCCGCCGCGCGGACGCTGCTTCGGCTGTGGCCGTATGTCCGTCCCGTGCGAACTCGCCTGTTCAGCGCGGCGTTCGTCGCGATCATCGCCTCCTGTACGGGGCTCGTCTTCCCCCTCGTACTGAAGTGGCTCGTGGACGGCCCGGTGGCGGACCGGGATCTCGGCGGGGTCTGGCTCGGCGCCCTGCTCCTGCTTCTGCTCGGTGTCGCGGAAGCGCTGCTCTTCGGTCTTCGGCGATGGCTGGTGGCGCGGCCGCTCGCCTCGGTCGAGGCGTCGATGCGGGCGGATCTCTACCGCCATCTGCAGCGGCTCCCGGTGGCCTTCCACGACCGCTGGGCCTCGGGACAGCTGCTTTCGCGCGGCACGACGGATCTGATGCTCCTTCGGATGTTCCTCGCCTTCCCGCTGACGTTCCTGATCGTGAACGGGACGACGATCGTGGTCGGCATGGTCATTCTGCTGGCCCAGGACTGGACACTGGGTCTCGTCCTCCTCACCCCGCTGGTGCCGCTGGTGATCGCCTGCGCGTACTTCGAGGGCCGGTACATGGCCGTCGCGCGGCGGGCGCAGGACCAGGTCGGCGATCTGACGACGGTCGTCGAGGAGAGCGTGCTCGGCATCCGCATCATCAAGGGCTTCGGCCGCCACCGCAGTCAGGCGCGCGCGTTCCATGAGCACTCGCACACGTTGCGGGGCACGGAGCTTGCCAAGGCGCGGCTGCTCGCGGCGATCTACGCGGTGATCATGACGTTGCCGGAGATCGCGATCGGTGCGGCGCTCGTCCTCGGGACGGTGCGGGTGGCGGAGGGCGACCTGTCCACGGGCACGCTGGTCGCGTTCCTCTCGACGGCGCTCGCGCTGCGCTGGCCGGTGGAGTCGATCGGGTTCCTGCTCGCGATGAGCCAGGAGTCGGCGACGGCCACGGAGAGGTACTTCGAGGTGATGGACGCGGAGCCGGAGTCTTCAGTGGCGCCGGAGTCTTCGGTGGTGGGGGGGGGGGGGGGGGGGGGGGGGGGGGGGGGGGGGGGGGGGGGGTTTCCCGTGCGTGGGGGGTCTTGTCCAGCGGAGACCCCAGAGCC
>NZ_JBVIHP010000005.1:347683-364114 GCF_055570235.1 Streptomyces sp. NPDC031274
GGGAAGGCGGGTGGTTTCGGTTGAGCCGGGCGGGGTTGTGGCTCTGACGCCCCCCCCCCCCCCCCCCCCCCCCCCCCCGCCGGGCTCCGCTTCCACGGCGTGGAGTTCCGCTACCCGGACGCGCCCGCGGACGCGCCGGCCGCGCTCGACCGGATCGACCTGCATGTGCGCCCCGGCGAGACCCTCGCCCTCGTCGGCGCCACGGGCAGCGGCAAGACGACTCTGACGGCGTTGGTGCCCCGGCTGCACGAGGTGAGCGGGGGCCGCATCACGCTGGACGGCGAGGACATCGCGGAGATGGACCGCGAGCGGCTGCGCACGCTGGTGGCCGTCGCCTTCGAGGAGCCGACGCTCTTCTCCGCGACGGTGGGCGAGAACGTACTGATGGGCGCGGAAGAGGCGGCGGGCGAGACGGAGTTGGAGCGCGCGCTGGGTGTCGCCCAGGCGGACTTCGCCCACGCGCTGCCGCAGGGCACGGCCACCCAGGTCGGCGAACAGGGCCTGAGCCTCTCCGGCGGCCAGCGCCAGCGTCTGGCCCTGGCCCGCGCGGTCGTGGGCCGCCCCCGCTTCCTGGTCCTGGACGACCCGCTCTCGGCGCTCGACGTCCACACGGAGGCCCTCGTGGAGGCGGCCCTGCGCCGCGTCCTTCGGGACACGACGGCCCTGGTGGTGGCCCACCGCCCCTCCACGGTCCTCCTCGCCGACCGCGTCGCCCTCCTCTCCGAGGGCCGCATCACCGCGGTGGGCACGCACCAGGAGCTGCTGCGGGGGAACCCGGAGTACGCGTGGCTGATGTCGGGGGCGGGGGACGCTCCCGCGACAGGAAAAGCGGGTCCCGCAGCCGCGGATCGGGTCGCTTCCCCGGCAGAGGGGACGGACCTGCCCACCGCCGACGGACAGACGGAGGCGGGCGTCGTGTCCGCGGAGAGGGAGGGTCTGCGATGACCGCTTCGACGCCGGTGTCACGGACCACCGGGCCCGATGAGGACGAACGCCTGTCCCAAGCAGCAGCCGACCGGCCCGCTCCCGCTGAGCGCCCCGCCGACGACTTCGACAACGACAGCCTCCCCGCGCCCCCCGGCGCCACCACCACCCTGCTCCGTTCGCTGCTGTCCCCCCTCCGTGGCCGCGTCATCCTCGCCGCCGTCCTGCTCCTTCTCCAGCAGGCCGCCGTCCAGGGCGGCCCGCTTCTCGTCGCGTACGCCATCGACCGCGGCGTGCCCGCCGTGCGGGCCGACGACTATGGGCCCCTCATCGTCATCGGCATCGGCTATCTGCTCTGCGCGGGCGCGTCCGGCGCGTTCCAGTACGCGTTCATCGTGGCCTCCGCCCGCGTCAACCAGGACGTACTGCTCGATCTGCGCGGGCGGATCTTCCGGCACGCGCAGGCACTCAGCGTGGACTTCCACGAGCGGTACACCTCGGGGCGCCTCATCTCCCGGTCCACCACGGACGTGGAATCCCTGCGGGAGCTCCTCAGCGAGGGGCTGCAGGAGCTGATCACCGTCATCCTGTCCTTCGTCTACATCTCGGCGATGCTCCTCTGGCTCGACCTGAGCCTGGGCGCCGCGGCCGTCGTCTCGTTCGTGCCGCTCTACCTCCTCGTACGCCGCTATCAGCGCCGCGCGGGCCCCCTCTTCGGGAAGCGGTCGACCGCGATCGCCGCCGTCATCGTGAAGTTCGCCGAGACGATGAACGGCATCCGCCCGGTCCGCGCCTTCCGGCGCGAGCGCGCCAACGAGGAAGAGTTCGGCGCGCTCAACCGTCATCACGAGCGGGCCAACGGCGACGCCATGCTGGAGATGGCCCGTTACGTCATCGGCTCCCGGCTCGTCGCCAACACGGCCGTCGCGGGCATCGTCCTGTGGGGCGCCTACCGCGTCACCGACGGCACCCTCGCGCTCGGCGTACTCGCCGCTGCCGTGCTGTACCTGCGGCGCCTGTACGACCCGATCGACCGGCTCGGCATGTTCCTGAACTCCTACCAGTCGGCCGCCGCCTCCCTGGAGAAGGTCGCGGGGCTGCTGGCCCAGACCCCCTCCGTGCCCGAGCCGCACCCCGACCGCGCCCGGCCGCTGCCCGCCCTCGCCTCCGAACACCCCGGGCGTGAGGTCGACTTCGACGGCGTGCGGTTCGCCTACCGGACCGGCGGCGAGATCCTGCCCCGCTTCGACCTGACACTGCCCGCCGGGCAGACCGTCGCCGTCGTCGGCTCCACCGGCGCCGGCAAGTCGACGCTCGCCAAGCTGCTCGCCCGCTTCTACGACCCGACGGAGGGCCGGGTCCTGCTCGACGGGGTCGACCTGCGGGATCTCGCCAACGCGGAGCTCCGGCGCGGTGTCGTCATGGTGACCCAGGAGGCCTTCCTCTTCTCCGGGACCGTCGCCGAGAACATCGCCATCGGCCGCCCGGACGCCACCCGCGAGGACGTCGAGCAGGCGGCGAAGGCCATCGGCGCGCATGACTTCATCACGTCCCTGCCCGACGGCTACGACACCGACGTACGCAAGAGAGGCGGCCGCATCTCCGCCGGTCAGCGCCAGCTCGTCGCCTTCGCACGGGCGCTGCTCGCCGACCCGGCGGTGCTGATCCTCGACGAGGCGACCAGCTCCCTCGACATCCCCGGCGAGCGGGCGGTGCAGCGCGCCATGCACACGGTGCTTCGCGGCCGCACGGCCGTCGTGATCGCCCACCGGCTCTCCACGGTGGAGATCGCCGACCGGGTGCTCGTGATGGAGCACGGGCGCGTCGTGGAGGACGGCACTCCGGCCGAACTGATCGCCGGGAGCGGGTCGTTCGCGGATCTGCACCGGGCGTGGCGGGACAGCGTGGTGGGATAGAGCGCCGCTGGGGCAGACCGCCGCCGGGGCAGGCATGGTGGGACAGACCGCCGCCGGGGCAGACCGCCGCGCGGTCCAGCAGCACGGACACCTCCGGTAATCTGGACTTTTGCCCCAGAAGGAGTTGCATCAGTGGAGTTCCGGCTGCTCGGAGTGGTTTCCGTCGCCACCGAGGCCGGTGAACTGCCGCTCGGTCCCGCCAAGCGGCGCAGCCTCCTGGCGGGTCTTCTGCTGCGGCCCAACCGCCCGGTTCCGGTGGATCAGTTGACGGCGACGCTCTGGGATCACGAACCTCCGCCGCGCGCCCGTGGCGTCATCCAGGGCCATGTGTCGCGGCTGCGGGCCCTGCTCGCCGGTGCGGACGCCGGGACGTTCGGCGTGGAGCTGGTCACGCAGGGCTCCGCGTACGTCCTGCGGATGCCGGAGAGCCTCCTGGACGCCCACAGGTTCGAGGAGTTGGTGACGCTGGCCCGTGGCCTGCGCTCGCCCGCCGACGCCGTGGCGAAGTACCAGGAGGCGCTGTCGCTCTGGCAGGGGCCCGCCCTGAGCGCCGCCTATCCGAGCCCGCCCCTCCAGGCCGCCGCACACGCCCTGGAAGAGCTCCGGCTCGCCTCCGTGGAGATGCTCGCCGGGTCGTACGCGCGCCTCGGCGAGCACAACCGGGCGGCGGCCGTACTGCGCGTGGAGGCCGAGGCCCATCCGCTGCGCGAATCACTGTCCGCCGCACTGATGCGCGAACTCCAGCGTGCGGGGCGCCGTTCGGAGGCGCTCGACTGGTTCCACCGCACGCGGCGCGCCCTCGCCGACGAACTCGGGGTCGACCCGGGCCGTGAACTGGCGGACGCCTACGGGGTGGCCCTGCGTGGAGAAGGCGACGGCGAGGACGTCGGCGCCGAGGCAGCCGCCACGGTCCCGCCGCAGCGGCGCTCCGGACGGACGGATTCCGAGCGGACGGACTCCAGGCGGACGGACTCCGGGCGGACGGACTCCAGGCGGACGGACTCCGGGCAGCGGGCGTCAGCCACCCTGTCGCCCCCGGCGACCGTCGACCTGCTGCCCCGCATGCCACGCGGCTTCCACGGGCGCGCGGACGAACTCACCGCCCTGTCCCGGGCCGCGGCGGGCGAAGCCCCCGTGTGCCTGGTCACCGGGCCCGCCGGGGTGGGCAAGACGGCGCTCGTGGTGCACTGGGCGCACCGCAACCGCGCCGCGTTCCCCGGCGGCCTGCTCTACGCCGACCTGCGCGGCTTCAGCGACACGGGAGAGCCGACGCACCTGGAGGTCCTTCGCGAGTTCCTGCTCGCCCTCGGGGTCGCGCCGCGCCGGATACCGGAGTCGGCGAACGGGGCGTCCGCGCTGTACCGCTCGCTCGCCGCCGACCGCCGACTGCTCGTCGTCCTGGACAACGCACGCGGTTCCGAGCAGGTCAGGGAGCTGCTCCCGGGAGGCACCCACTGCGTCACCGTGGTCACGAGCCGGTACCGGCTGCGCGGCCTGATCGCCTCCGACGCCGCCCGTCCCGTACCCGTGGACGTACTGGAACCGGACGACAGCACGGCCCTGCTCGCCGCGGTGCTCGGCAAGGAGCGGGTCCTCGCGGAGCCGGTGGGTGCCCGGCGGCTCGTGGAGCTGTGCGGCGGTCTTCCCCTCGCGCTGCGGGTGGCCGCGGCGCGCCTCGCGGACCAGCCGGACTGGTCGCTGCGCGACATGAGCGCCGAACTGGGCGACGAGTCGCGCCGGTTGAACCTGCTCGACGTGGAGGACACGGGTGTACGCGCGGCCCTGCGGCTCACCGTGCGGCGGCTGCCCGACGACGTCGCGCACCACTTCGCCCACCTCGGCCGCCATCCGGGCACGCACGTCGACCGCTTCACGGCGGCGGCCCTCGCGGGCACCGACCCGGAGACGGCCGGGGCCGCCCTCGACCGGATGACCGCGGCCCACCTCGCCACCCGGACCGCGCCGGGGCGCTGGACCTTGCACGATCTCGTACGGCTGTACGCGCGCGATCTGGACGCGGGTCCCGACGCCCTGCTCCGGGTGCTCGACCACCATGTGGCCACCGCCCTGGCCGCCGCCGACGCGGCCGAGCCCGGCGACGAGCCGTGCTTCACACTGCCCGCCGACTTCCGTCCTCCCTGCGCGACAAGGGAGTTCAGGAACCGCGAAGAGGCCATGGCGTGGTTCGCGGCCGAGCGTGACGACCTGATACTCGCGGCGGCCGCGGCGGACTCCGCCGGGCTGCACGGCAGGACCTGGCGGATCGTCCTTGGGCTGTGGCCGCAGATGGTGTGGCGGGTTCTGGACGGCTGGACTCCTCTGCTGCGTACGGCACTTGAGGCGGCGCGGGCCGATGGGGACGCCCGTGCCGAGTCGCGGGTCCTCGCCCTGCTCGGGTGGGTGCTCACCGAGGAGGGCCGCACCAGCGAGGCCGTCGTTCATCTGGAGGCCGCCCCTGCCATCGCCGCCCGCGCGGGTGATCGGCGCGGCCAGGCGACGGCGCTGATCAATCTCTCGCTCGCCCAGGCCGCGCTCGGCAGCCCGGAGGAGGCGGCGGAGGGCTGCGTACAGGCCGCGCGGCTGGCCCGCGCGCTCGGCGACCACCCCACCGAACGCCTGGCCCTGCACCACCTCGCCCGGCACCAACTGGACGCCGAGCAATGGCAGTCGGCCCTGGACACGTCGATGGCGGCGCTGTCCGTCGAGAGCCCCGCGGGCGCGTCGGCGGCGTCCCGCGTCCTGCTGCTCACCACGGGCGGCGAGGCCCTCATCGCCATGGGCGACGAGCCCGAGGGAATCCGCCGCCTGGAGGGCGCGGCGAGCGAGGCGGAGGCGTCCGGCTACGACGAGGGAGCGGTACGGGCCATCGGCGCGCTGCTGCGCGTGTCGGCGGACGTGGGGCTGCGGGCACGGTACGACACGGCGATGGTGCGGCTCGCGAACCGAACGTGAGGACCCCTTTCGCGGCGCGCCCCTCGCCCCTCGGCCCGAGGCCCTCGCCGCGATGCGCCGCATGAGCGTGAAGGTGACGGCCCCGCACGGGAGGCAGGTCGCGACGCGTCCGGAGCGGGGTCAGCCGCCCGGCTCGACACCCAGCTGAATTTCTTTCCAACTCAGTCCCAATAGCGCCTACTTGGGGTGCGGAATCAGCCACACCTCTCCAGGTGTCCGGTGATGGTCCCCATCGAACAATCGGGAGCCCTTCACCTTGAGCGACCCCTCCGTATATCGAACTTGGCCCACCGGGCAGCGGACCATTTCCGGCCAACTCTTGACGCACCCCTGACAAACAGAGCGCACCGGTGCCACTCTTCCCCTCGATTCCCAGCGACACCGTGCTCCACCGTTCAACACTCTGCTGCACCGAGCCCCACCGTGCTCCAGTGTTCGTTTTCCCAGCTCCACGTTCTGCCTTGTTCTGCCCGGACGGCACGACCGCGCCGCCCGGTCGCCTTGGCCGCCTATCCCGCGGCCACGCAGAAGGAGTCCGTGTTGAGAAGCACCTCTCACAGACCTGCCTCCCACAAGCGCGCCGCCGCCGGCGCCCTCACCGCCGTCGCCGCCCTCGTCGCGGTGGCCTTCCAGACGGGCCCGGCATCGGCCGACGGCCCCGCGATATCACCGGCCAAGACCTCGGCCGCCGGCAAGATAGGCAAGGCCGACCCCGGCTCCCTGCCCGTGAAGCTCAGCCCCGCCCAGCGTGCCGCGCTCCTCAAGGACGCGAACGCCACCAAGGCGGACACGGCCAAGGACCTGGGGCTCGGCTCCAAGGAGAAGCTCGTCGTACGTGACGTCATCAAGGACGCCGACGGCACGGTCCACACCCGCTACGAGCGCACCTACGGCGGCCTGCCCGTCCTCGGTGGCGACCTGGTAGTCGACGAGGCGAAGTCCGGCAAGACCGAGGGCGTCACCAAGGCATCGAAGGCGCAGCTCAAGGGCGTCGACACCAGTGCCGACGTGAAGGCGGCCACCGCCGAGAAGCAGGCGCTCGGCGCGGCGAAGGCCGCGGGGTCGAAGAAGACCGACGCGGACAAGGCGCCCCGCAAGGTCGTCTGGATGGCCAAGGGCGAGCCGACTCTCGCGTACGAGACGGTGGTCGGCGGCCTTCAGCACGACGGCACCCCGAACGAGCTGCACGTCATCACGGACGCGGCCACCGGCAAGAAGCTCTTCCAGTGGCAGGGCATAGAGAACGGCACGGGCAACACCCAGTACAGCGGTCAGGTCACCGTGGGCAGCGCTCAGTCGGGGTCGAACTACACCCTGACCGACACCGGTCGCGGCAGCCACAAGACGTACAACCTCAACCGCGGCACGTCCGGCACCGGCACGCTCTTCTCGGGCCCGGACGACGTGTGGGGCAACGGTCAGGCCTCCAACGCGGAGACCGCGGGCGCGGACGCCGCCTACGGCGCCCAGCTCACCTGGGACTACTACAAGAACGTGCACGGCCGCACCGGTATCCGCGGTGACGGCGTCGGCGCGTACTCCCGGGTCCACTACGGCAACAACTACGTCAACGCCTTCTGGTCCGACGCCTGCTTCTGCATGACGTACGGCGACGGCACGGGCAACTCCAAGCCGCTGACGTCCATCGACGTGGCGGCCCACGAGATGACGCACGGCGTGACGGCGGCCACCGGCAACATGACGTACAGCGGTGAGTCCGGTGGTCTGAACGAGGCGACGTCCGACATCTTCGCGGCGGCCGTCGAGTTCAACGCCAACAACGCGCAGGACAAGGGTGACTACCTCGTCGGCGAGAAGATCGACATCAACGGCGACGGCACCCCGCTGCGCTACATGGACAAGCCGAGCAAGGACGGCGGGTCCAAGGACTCGTGGTACTCCGGCGTCGGCAACGTGGACGTCCACTACTCGTCCGGCATCGCCAACCACTTCTACTACCTCCTGAGCGAGGGCAGCGGCGCCAAGGTCGTCAACGGCGTCTCGTACGACTCCCCGACCTCGGACGGCCTGCCTGTGGCCGGAATTGGTCGTGACAAGGCGTCGCTCATCTGGTTCAAGGCGCTTTCGACGAAGTTCACCACGACCACCAACTACGCGGCGGCCCGCACCGGGACCCTCGCGGCGGCCGGTGAGCTGTACGGCACCACGAGCGCCGAGTACAAGGCGGTGGCCGACGCATGGGCCGCCGTCAACGTCGGCACCCGGCCCGGTGGGGGCGGTGGCACGGACTACGAGAACAACACCGCCGTCGCCATCCCGGACAACGCCGCGGCCGTCACCTCGTCGGTCAACGTCACGGGACGTACGGGCAACGCGCCCGCCGCCCTGAAGGTCGGCGTCAACATCACGCACACCTGGCGCGGTGACCTGGTCCTCGACCTGGTGGCCCCGGACGGGTCGACGTACCGCCTGAAGAACTCGAGTTCCTCGGACTCGGCGGACAACGTCATCGAGACCTACACGGTCAACGCCTCGTCCGAGGTGGCCAACGGCACCTGGAAGCTGAAGGTCCAGGACGTGGCCGCACAGGACACCGGCCGCATCAACAGCTGGAAGCTGACGTTCCCGTAGGCCCTCAGCGGGCTTGAAGGTACGTGCAGACTGCGCCGCCCCGGGTGGATCGACTCCCCGGGGCGGCGCACCCATGTGCGCCGCCGCATGCCGCCTTTGGGAAGCCGTTTAATTTCCATTGAACCGCCCTTGACCTGCGGTTGAGCCGCTGACCGCTTAACACGCCGTTCGCATTGCGTACATGAGCCGTCGCTCAACGGACGATTTCTGGCCAACCTGCCGTCAGGGTCCTGACATGAACCTGGCTCAACTGACACTCTTCCCTCGCACAGTCACACCAGTACCGCACCGCATCTTTCAGCTCGGACGGTCCCCATGCCGTCCGGGCCCCCCACAGAAGGAGCATGCGTGACCCCCCACATATCCCGGAAGCGCTCAACGCTGGCCATCGCCACCGCCGTTGCCGCCGGAGCGCTGCTCGCAGGCGGTCTGGCCACCGGAGCCTCCGCACAGCCCGACCAGGCCGCAGCGCCCGCCGGATCACAGATCGCGCTCTCCTCCACCGCCCGCGCCGGCCTGTTGCAGGACGCGAACGCGGACAAGGCCGCCACCGCCGAGAAGATCGGTCTCGGCGCCAAGGAGAAGCTCGTCGTACGCGACGTCATCAAGGACCGTGACGGCACCACGCACACCCGGTACGAGCGCACCTACGACGGCCTGCCCGTCCTCGGCGGTGACCTGGTCGTCCACACCGCCAAGAGCGGCGCGGTCAAGAGCGTGACCAAGGCGGCCAAGGCCACCATCAAGGTCGCCACCACCTCCGCGAAGGTCGCCACGAAGTCGGCCGCGCTCTCCGCCGAGTCGACCGCCGCGAAGAGCGGTGACACCAAGAAGGCCGACGCGCAGACTCCGCGCAAGGTCGTCTGGGCCGCGTCCGGCAAGCCGGTCCTCGCCCACGAGACCGTCGTCACCGGCGTCCAGAAGGACGGCACGCCCAGCAAGCTGCACGTCATCACCGACGCGGCCACGGGCAAGAAGCTCTTCCAGTACCAGGCCATCGAGAACGGCGCGGGCCACAGCCAGTACAGCGGCGACGTCGAGATCGGCTCCAAGAAGGGCTCCAGCGGCTTCGACCTGACCGACGACACGCGCGGCGGGCACTCGACGTTCAACCTGGACCACAGCGAGAGCGGCGAGGGCAAGCTCGTCACGGACGACGACGACACGTGGGGCAACGGCAAGGCGGACGACGCCCAGACCGCCGCCGTCGACGCCGCCTACGGTGCCCAGCTGACCTGGGACTACTACAAGGACGTGCACGGCCGCGAGGGCATCAAGGGCGACGGCAAGGGCGCGACATCGCGCGTCCACTACGGCAACGCCTACGTCAACGCCTTCTGGGACGACAGCTGCTTCTGCATGACGTACGGCGACGGCGAGGGCGACAAGAAGCCCCTCACGTCGATCGACGTCGCGGGCCACGAGATGTCGCACGGCGTCACCTCGGCCACCGCCAACCTGGAGTACAGCGGCGAGTCGGGCGGCCTGAACGAGGCCACCTCCGACATCTTCGGCACCTCCGTCGAGTTCAACGCCAAGAACAAGGAAGACGTCGGCGACTACCTCATCGGCGAAGAGATCGACATCAACGGCGACGGATCGCCGCTGCGCTACATGGACAAGCCCTCCAAGGACGGCCAGTCCCTGGACAACTGGAGCGCGGACGCGGGCAACACCGACGTCCACTACTCGTCCGGTATCGCCAACCACTTCTTCTACCTGCTGTCCGAGGGCAGCGGCGCGAAGGAGATCAACGGCGTCAAGTACGACTCCCCGACCGCCGACGACTCCAAGGTCGAGGGCATCGGACGGGACAAGGCCGAGAAGATCTGGTTCAAGGCCCTGACGACGTACTTCACCACGACGACCGACTACAAGGCGGCCCGTGAGGGCACCTTGAAGGCGGCGACGGACCTGTACGGCGCGGACTCCGCCGAGGCCAAGGGCGTAGCCGCGGCCTGGACCGGCGTCAACGTCAAGTAGTTCCTCCGTTCGTCCCCGGGCGCCGGGCAGGCCGAGATCCTTCAGCCTGCCCGGCGTTCGGGCGTGGCAGCCGGGGGCCGCCCTACCGCAGCAGCACCCCCGCGGCCTCCCCCGTCCCTTCCGACGGCACGGCCACAAGCCCCAGCTCGGCCCCGCTCGCGAGCAGCCGGTGCGACGGCAGGATGCGGACCGTGTAGCCGAAGGGGCCCGTACGGTCCAGGGCCAGCGGCCCCTCGTAGAGCCGACGGCCCTCCGCGTCGGGCCCGCCCACGGGTTTCAGCGGCAGCGGACTGGCGTCGGCGATGACGTCCTCGGGGTCGACGCGTCCCGCGATCGTCTGGACCTCCACGTCGTCCGGGGTCAGCTCGCCAAGACGCACGCGGACCCGCAGCGAGAGCGTGGCGCCCAGTTCGGCGGTGGCGCCCGTCGCCGACGCCTCGACGTGGTCGACGGCGACACGCGGCCAGGCCGCTCGGACCCGCGCCTTCCAGGAGGCGAGGTCCTCGGCGGCATCCGCGTCAAGGGTGCGGTGCGCCCGCGCGGCGGGCACGTACAGCTGCTCCACGTAGTCACGCACCATCCGCCCCGCGAGCACCTTCGGCCCGAGCCGGGTCAGGGTCCGGCGCACCATCTCGATCCACCGGTCGGGGAGGCCTCCCGGGCCCTCCTCGTAGAAGCGGGGCGTGATCCTGCGCTCCAGGAGGTCGTACAGCGCCGCGGCCTCCAGGTCGTCCCGCCGGTCGTCGTCCGTCGCCTCCCCGTCCGCCGTGGGGATCGCCCACCCGAAGTCCGGCTCGAACCACTCGTCCCACCAGCCGTCAAGGACCGACAGGTTGAGGCAGCCGTTCAGCGCCGCCTTCATCCCGCTCGTCCCGCACGCCTCAAGGGGGCGCAGTGGATTGTTCAGCCACACGTCGCAGCCGGGGTAGAGCTTCTGCGCCATCGCCATGCCGTAGTCCGGCAGGAACACGATCCGGTGCCGCACCCGCGGATCGTCCGTGAAGCGCACCAGCTCCTGGATGAGCCGCTTGCCCCCGTCGTCCGCCGGATGCGACTTGCCCGCGACGACGATCTGGATCGGCCGCTCGGGATGGGTGAGCAGCTCCATGAGCCGGTCCTTGTCCCGGAGCATGAGCGTCAGGCGTTTGTACGAGGGCACTCGGCGCGCGAAGCCGATCGTCAGGACGTCCGGGTCGAGTACGTCATCGATCCACCCCAACTCGGCGCTCGCGGCGCCCCGTTGACGCCAGGACGCGTACAGCCGCTGCCTGACCTCCGTCACCAGCTGGCCCCGCAGCTCGCGCCGCAGCTCCCAGATGTCCGCGTCCTGGATCTCGGCGACGGCGTCCCAGCGCTCGGAGCCGCCCACCGACAGCGCGTCCTCGGTCCGCTGCGCGCCGATCTGGCGTGCGCCGAGCCGGAACACCTCGGGGGCGACCCAGGTCGGGGCGTGCACGCCGTTCGTGACGGAGGCGATCGGGACCTCTTCGGCGTCGAACCCCGGCCACAGGCCCGCGAACATCTCGCGGCTCACCTTGCCGTGCAGGGTGGAGACGCCGTTGGCGCAGCGCCCCAGGCGCAGGCCCATCACCGCCATGTTGAAGAGGTTGGGCTCTCCGCCGGGATAGGTCTCCATGCCGAGCCGCAGTATGCGTTCGACGTCGATGCGGGGCAGTTCGGCGTGCGGGCCGAAGTGCCGGGCGACCAGCTCACGGTCGAAGCGGTCGATTCCGGCGGGGACGGGGGTGTGCGTGGTGAAGACGGTCCCGGCCCTGACAGCTTCGAGGGACGCGTCGAACTCCACGCCCTGTCCGGCCAGTTCGTGGATCCGCTCCAGGCCCAGGAAGCCCGCGTGGCCCTCGTTCGTGTGGAAGACCTCGGGCTCGGGATGCCCGCTCAGTCGGCAGTACGTCCGTATCGCGCGCACTCCGCCGATGCCGAGCAGCATCTCCTGGAGCAGCCGGTGCTCGCTGCCGCCTCCATAGAGCCGGTCGGTCACCTCGCGGGCGCCGGGGTCGTTCTCCTCGACGTCCGAGTCGAGCATCAGGAGCGGTACGCGCCCGACGCTCGCCTGCCAGACGTGCGCGCGCAGCTCACGTCCGCCGGGCAGCGCGATCGCCACCAGGCTCGGGGTGCCGTCCGCCTCGCGCAGGAGGGAGAGCGGCAGCTCGTTCGGGTCGAGCACGGGGTAGGTCTCCTGCTGCCAGCCGTCGCGGGAGAGCGACTGGTGGAAGTAGCCGTGCCGGTAGAGGAGACCGACCCCGATGAGCGGGAGCCCGAGGTCGCTCGCCGCCTTCAGGTGGTCGCCCGCGAGGATGCCGAGCCCGCCCGAGTACTGGGGAAGGGCGTCGGTGATGCCGAACTCGGGCGAGAAGTAGGCGACGGCGCGCGGCAGTTCGGCGGAGCGCTCGGCGGACTGCTCCTGATACCAGCGGTCCCCGGTGACGTACTCCCGAAGACCGTCCGATGCCTCGGCCAGGCGGCGCAGGAAGGCCTCGTCCCCGGCGATCTTGGCGAGCCGCGCGGGCGGCACGCTGCCGAGCAGCCGCACCGGGTCGCCGCCCGAGGCGGCCCAGTGCTCGGGATCGACGGCCTCGAACAGTTCACGGGTCTTGGTGTGCCAGGACCAGCGCAGGTTGCGCGCCAGTTCGGAGAGTGGAGCGAGAGGTTCGGGAAGAGCGGGTCGTACGGTGAATCGACGGATGGCCTTCATCACTGTGCACCTCTGACAGGGTGTCTGACGGAGCGTATGACGGGGGCGTTCGTAGGTCGCGTATCGACGTCTGTATATCGCGAGTCGACGCTTCACATGTCGCGCGTCGACGTGTCGCAACGACGGTAGCGGTGCGCCGTCCCTGTCACCACAGTGCACAGGGCGCACAGCCTCAGGGCCGGGTCGTCGCCGCCACGATAGCCGCCGTGTCCCAGTAGAACGGCCGCACCTCCACTATCCGACCGCACCGCACCGTCATCGTCTGGAGCACCGGGAAGGCGAGTTCACGCCCCGTCGCGCGGGCCCGCGCGCGCACCTGGGTGTGGACGACCGCCGTCTCGCCCGTGGCCAGGTACTCCTGTTCCCCGATCTCGAAGGTCTCCCACGTCTCGCTCATGGCGAGGAAGAAGCGCGTCATTCCGTCGTGGCCGTGCCAGCTGCCGCCGTACGGGAGCGCTTCTGCCTGGTGCAGTACGACGTCGGGGGCGAAATAGGGGGCGAGCAGGTCGAACGAGGCTCTGCCGGGGCCGCCCGCGGCCAGGTAGCGGGACTCCGCCTCGTACATGCCGGTGAGGACGGCCGTCGCATCCGGTGTGGTCGCCGCGTGCTGGGATCTCATGCCGAAAGGCTGCCGGATCCGGCGGCGTCCGACCGGCGGGAAACGGACGTCGACGTGCGACGGTCACCGCGTGGTCCCGCAACCGGCGAAGGCATCCTGATTCCGTCCGAAAATCGGCGCAACCCTCACAGCACCCCCACCGGCGATATGGCCGATTCCCCCACGCCGTGTGGTCTTGTAGGCCCTCACGCCGCACGAGAGGCTGCCAAGTGGGCCCGTGGAGGATACGGGGAATCCGGTACGGATCGGTCCAACTCCACGGGTCGCATGTAAAGTTGGGGAGGGAAACCAGCGTATGACTCTGTCGCGCACGAAGCGTCTGCGGTGGGCCGGGGCCGTTACGGCCGCCACCACGGCGACGGTACTTTCGGCCATCACGATGCCCGCGCACGCCGCTCCCGCCGATGCCCCGCTGGGGAAGATACTCGGCGCCGGTGAACCCGGTTCCATCAGTGGGAGTTACATCGTCACGCTCAAGGGCGAGACCTCGGCCCCGTCGGACGCGGGCAGGAGCCTTGCCGCGAAGTACGGGGCGCAGATACGCCACACCTACAGCACCGCGATCAACGGCTATGCGGTGAGGCTCAGTTCGGACCAGGCCAAGAAGCTCGCGGGGGACTC
The DNA here is from genome assembly GCF_055570235.1 of Streptomyces sp. NPDC031274. Classification (NCBI taxonomy): domain Bacteria; kingdom Bacillati; phylum Actinomycetota; class Actinomycetes; order Kitasatosporales; family Streptomycetaceae; genus Streptomyces; species Streptomyces sp. NPDC031274. The sequence continues at coordinate 362,004 of NZ_JBVIHP010000005.1, forward strand.
CAAGGTCGCCTCCGTCGTCCAGGACAGCACGGTGTCCCTTGACGACACCCAGAAGGATCCGCCCTCCTGGGGGCTCGACCGGATCGACCAGGCCGATCTGCCGCTCGACAAGTCCTACACCGGGACCCGGTCGGCCGGGCAGGGTGTGACCGCGTACGTCATCGACACCGGCGTACGCGGCACGCACAAGGAGTTCGGCGGCCGGGCCAGCAGTGGCTGGGACTTCATCGACAACGACGCCACCGCGCAGGACGGCAACGGCCACGGCACGCACGTCTCCGCGACCGTGGCGGGCGAGAGCTACGGCGTCGCCAAGAAGGCCGACGTGGTGGGTGTCCGGGTGCTCGACAACGCGGGGTCGGGGACGACCGCCCAGGTCATCGCCGGCATCGACTGGGTGACGAAGCACGCCAAGAAGCCCGCCGTCGCCAACCTGAGTCTCGGCGGCACGGCCAACGTCCAGTTGGACGCCGCCGTACGCAACTCGATCGCGTCCGGGGTCACTTACACGGTCGCCGCGGGGAACGACGGGCTTCCCGCGCTGCTGTTCTCACCGGCCCGCGTGAAGGAAGCGGTCACGGTCGGCGCCACCGACGACAAGGACGCCAAGGCGAGCTTCTCCAACTGGGGCCCGGGGGTCGACGTGTTCGCGCCGGGCGTCGGCATCACCTCCGCGTGGAAGACGGACGACACCGCCGAGAACACCATCTCGGGGACGTCGATGGCCTCGCCGCACGCGGCGGGCGCGGCAGCGCTCTACCTTGCCGATCACCCCTCGGCCGCACCGGCCGCGGTGAGCAAAGCACTGACCGATCAGGCGGCCACGGGCAAGGTGACCGGCGCCGGTCTCGGCTCGCCGAACAAGTTGTTGCAGGTCAACAACCCGTAGCACTCGACACATCCACGACGCGTCACGGAACCGGCCCCGCCGCATACGGCGGGGCCGGTTCTGCGTGCGCGGTCGCGGCCTTGCCTCCGGCGCCGAGCCGACGCACCCTCGATAGGGGACCGGCCTCGTATGAGGCCTTACGCACCAGTAGGTAAAAAAGTGCTGGATTGCCCACGAGAAGTTGGTGGGAAGGCTCCCCCGGAACGCAATCGGCTGAGTACGGTCAGTCACGGCTCGGTACGCCAGCAAGCGCGGCACGCTGTCGCAGAACCACTCCACACCCCCGTATCCGCCCCACTCATGTAACGCGGACAGGAGCGGTCATGCCCTCAACTCGCCCGACGGCCAAGCCTTCGGGAAAGTCCCCTACCAGGGTGCCCAAAACTCCGGCACCACAGCAGGACACGCAACACCCGCAGGAAGCCCACGACCCGCAGGGTGCGCAGGCCCCCTCCCCGCGACCAGGGCGGCCAGGCCCCCTCACCGGCCGCATACCCGTCCTCGACGTCGCGCCCCTCGTCCACGGTGGGCTGAGGCCCGCGAAGGCCGTGGTGGGCGAGACCTTCCAGGTCACCGCCACCGTCTTCCGCGAAGGACACGAGGCGGTCGCCGCCAATGTCGTCCTGCGCGACCCGCGGGGGCGCCCCGGGCCGTGGACGCCGATGCGCGAACTTGCCCCCGGCACAGACCGGTGGGGCGCGGACGTCACTCCGGAGGCGGAGGGGAACTGGACGTTCTCCATCGAGGCGTGGGGCGACCCCGTCACCCAGTGGCGGCACCACGCGAACATCAAGATACCGGCGGGCATCGACACCGAACTCGTCCTGGAGGAAGGTGCCCGGCTGCACGAGAGGGCCGCCGCCGACGCCCCGGCAAGCAAGGGCCGCCGCGCCACTCTCCGCGCCGCCGCCAAGGCCCTGCGCGACACGCGACGCCCCGTCGCGGCCCGCCTGGCCGCCGCCTTCACCCCGGAGGTGGACGCGGTTCTCGCCGAGCATCCGCTGCGCGAACTGGTCACGGAGTCGCAGCGCCTTCCGCTGCTCGTGGAGCGGCAGCGGGCGCTGTTCGGGTCCTGGTACGAGTTCTTCCCGCGCTCGGAGGGTGCCGTCGTAAGTCAGGGCGAACCTCCGCGGCCGGGGACGTTTCGCACCGCTTCACAGCGGCTTTCGGCCATCGCGGCGATGGGCTTCGACGTCGTCTACCTCCCGCCCATCCACCCCAT